>NZ_CP051630.1:1470065-1780707 GCF_012848855.1 Pyruvatibacter mobilis | reverse complement strand
TGGTCATGCACGGCATGGAAAACACGCTGGGCGTGTCGCTGGAGCTGATGATCCTGCACGGCAAGGCGGTGATGCGCGGCGCGCAGCAATCCGTCGTGGTGGTGGACATGCCCTTCGGCTCCTACGAGGAAAGCCCCAATGTGGCCTTCCGCAACGCCGCCCGGGTGATCCAGGAAACCGGCTGCACCGCCATCAAGATGGAAGGCGGCGCGCGCATGGCGGAGACGATCCGCTTCCTCACCGAGCGCGGCATCCCCGTGATGGCCCATATCGGCCTGACGCCGCAGAGCGTGCAGACCATGGGCGGCTACAGGGTGCAGGGCCGCGAGACCGACGGCTGGGCCGCGCTGGAAGAAGATGCCCGCGCTGTTGCCGAGGCAGGCGCGTTCTCCGTGGTGCTTGAGGGTATCGCCGAACCACTGGCGGCCCGCATCACCAAGCAGATCGACATTCCGACCATCGGCATCGGCGCCTCGCCCACCTGCGATGGGCAGATCCTGGTGCTGGAAGACATGCTGGGCCTCAACCCGACGCCGCCGAAATTCGTCAAGGAGTTCGCCTCCCTCGGCGCGGCGATTGAAGGGGCGGCGGAGGCCTATGCCAAGGAAGTGCGCAACCGCAACTTCCCCGCCGAGGAACACACCTACGCCATGAAAGGCAATTCCTCGGGTACCTGACGGCACGCTGCCGCTAACGGCCTGAAATCGCCTCTTTTTTGACGCTTTATGGCTGGAATAGCCGGGGCAGCCCGGCTAGTTTCGGATGCGTCCGGATCATGATCCGGCAATGGCGCGCGGTCCCGCGCGCAAGACGGTGTGCGCCGGGGCGCGGACACCGATGTGCCGGACGCTGCGGGGGGTGGCCCCGCCGGCGCTCCCCAAGGCACACCCCGCGACAGAACAGCCACCGGAATTAGAAGGCCGCCTTCCTTGAGCGATATTTTCCGCGAAGTCGAAGAAGATCTCCGCCGCGAGCGGTACGAATCCCTGTGGGACACCTATGGCGCCTATGTCATCGGCGGCGCCGTGGCGCTGATCGTCGCCGTCGGCGCGGTGAGTTGGTGGAACGCCTCCACCAAGACCGCCGCCGAGGACGCGGCCCGCGCTTTCGTGGCTGCCGATCAGCTGGCCGAAGAAGGCAACACCGAAGAGGCCGCCGCAGCCTTCGCCACCCTCGCCGAAGAGGGCAATGGCGGCTATGAGGCGGTGGCCGGCATCCGCGCGGCGGGCCTGATGGCTGAAGCCGGCGACGTGGACGGCGCGGTCGCCCGGCTGGACGCGATTGCCGCCGGAGGCGGTGACGACACCCTGCGCAGCCTCGCAGCCCTGCGCGCCGCCATGCTGTTGGCTGACACCGCCAGCATCGATGATCTCAACATCCGGCTCGCGCCGCTGGCGGAGGAGGGCGAACCCTTCCGCTTCTCGGCGCTGGAGCTGCTGGGCTTTGCCGCCCTCAAGGCCGGTGATGAAGACGCAGCCGCCAACAATTTCCAGATGCTGGCCGATGCCGCCGGGGCGCCGCCGCTGATGCGCGAACGCGCCCGCGACATGCTGCGCGGCCTGCAAGTGGACGGCCCCGTCGCCCGCCAGCTGCCCGCCACACCGGCCGGGGAAACAGGTGAGGCTGGCGAGGCGGATGACACCGGTGCCGCAGAAGCACCGGACACGGAAGAAAATGCGTCCGGGGGGGAAGCGCAATGACGGTACATGGTTTCGCCCGCGTGGCGCTGACGGGGCTCCTGCTCACGGGCCTTGCCGCCTGCGACACGGTCAATGACTGGATCAGCCCGTCCGAAGACCCGCCGCTGCCCGGCGAACGCATTTCCGTGCTGGCGCTGGAGCAGTCGCTGGAGGCCGACCCGCGCATCGCATCGCTCCAGGTCATCCTGCCGGCACCATACGTCAACGACAGCTGGTCCCAGCCCGGCGGCTTTCCCGACAACGTGCTGCACCACCTCGATGCCTCTGACGCCATCGCCGAAGACTGGCAGGCAAGCGCCGGGGCGGGGTCGAGCGACGACGGCCGCCTGACAGCACCGCCCGTGGTGGCCGATGGCCGTATCTTCGTGCTCGATGCCGAGGGCGGCGTGCGCGCCTTCGCAGCCGACAGCGGCACGCGCCTGTGGGCCGTGGACCTGACGCCGGAAGACGCGGATTCCGAAGAAGGCTTCGGCGGCGGGCTCGCCTATGACGACGGTACGGTCTTCGCGGCCACCGGTTTCGGCACCGTGGTGGCGCTGGATGCCGCAAGCGGTGAACAGCTCTGGACCCATGACGGCCGCACGCCCTACCGGGCGGCCCCGTCAGCAGTGGGCGGCCGCGTCTTCGCCATCTCCTTCGACAACCAGACCGTCGCCCTGGCCCAGGCCACCGGCGAGGTGCTGTGGACCCATGCGGGCATCCAGGAAACAGCCGGCATTCTCGGCTCGCCGAGCCCGGCTGTCTCCGGCGACACGCTGGTCGTGCCCTATTCGTCCGGTGAACTGTTCGCGCTGCGCGTCGAGAACGGCCAGGAAATCTGGAACGACACGCTGACCCGCGTGCTCTCCAACACGGCGCTCGCCAACATCTCGGACATTGCCGGCCGCCCGGTGATCGACCGTGACCGCGTGTTCGCCGTCAGCCATGCGGGCCGCATGGTCTCCATCGACATCCGTACCGGCGAACGCGTGTGGACGCGCTCGCTCTCCGGCGTGCAGACGCCGTGGATCGCCGGCGACTTCATCTTCATGGTCACCACCAACGCGGAACTCGTGGCCCTGTCGCGCCGCGACGGGCGCATCCGCTGGGTGTCTCAGCTGCCGCGCTTCGAGGACCCGGAAGACCGCGAAGGCCCGATTGCCTGGGCCGGTCCGGTGCTGGTGGGTGACCGTCTGCTAACTGCTTCTTCCACCGGCGAGATGCTGGCGGTGTCGCCCTATAGCGGCGAGACCCTGGGCCAGATCGACATCCCGCGCGGCACTTTCATTGCGCCAATCGTGGCCAACAAGACCGTATTCGTGCTGACCGACGGCGCCGACCTGCTGGCCCTGCGCTAGCCGGGCCCGCGCCGCCGGCCACCCGACTGCCCGCGGCAGGAGCCGCAACTCATGAGCTTTACACTTGCCATTGTCGGCCGTCCCAATGTCGGCAAATCGACCCTGTTCAACCGCCTTGTCGGCAAGAAGCTGGCGCTGGTGGACGACACCCCCGGCGTCACGCGTGACCGCCGCGAAGGCGACGCCAGGCTGGGCGACATTCACTTCAAGATAATCGACACCGCGGGCTTCGAAGATGCGTCCGGCGACGTGCTGCCTGCCCGCATGCGGCGGCAGACCGAAGCCGCCATCGCGGCCGCCGATGTGTGCCTGTTCCTGGTGGATGCGCGCGCCGGCATCATGCCGCTGGACGAAGAGATCGCCCGTATCCTGCGCAAGGACGAGACGCCGGTGATCCTCGCGGCCAATAAGTGCGAAGGCAAGCAGGGCGAAGCGGGCCGCATGGAAGCCTTCCGCCTCGGCCTCGGTGAGCCGCTGGGCATTTCCGCCGAACACGGCGAGGGCACGGCTGACCTTTATGGCGCGCTGCTGCCCTTCGCCGAAGAAGCAGGCGCTTTCGAGGAAGACGAGCAGGAGGCAGAACCCGTCATCGATATGGATGCGGAGGATGCCGACGACATCGTTGATGAAGAGATCGACGACGAAAAGCCGCTGCGCCTTGCGGTGGTGGGCCGCCCGAATGCCGGCAAGTCCACGCTCATCAATGCGCTTATAGGCGAAGACCGGATGCTGACCGGGCCGGAGGCCGGCATCACCCGTGACTCGATCTCGGTGGACTGGAAGGTCGGCAAGCGACGCATCAAGCTGTGGGACACAGCCGGCCTGCGCCGCCGCGCCCGGGTGACCGAGAAGCTCGAAAAGCTGTCCGTCGCCGACACGCTGCGCGCGGTGGATTTCGCCGAAGTCGTGGTGCTGCTGATCGACGCCACCCAGCCCTTTGAAAAGCAGGACCTGCACATCGCCGACCTGGTGGTGAATGAGGGCCGCTCGCTGGTGCTGGCGATCAGCAAATGGGACCTGGTGGAAGACCGTGCCGCCGCGCGTCGGGAGATCGACCAGCGGATTGATGAATTGCTGCCGCAGGTGAAGGGCATCGAGATCGTGCCGATCTCATCAATGACCGGGCAGGGGCTCGACAAGATCATCCCCGCAGCCCTGCGCGCCTATACGCGCTGGACGCGCCGGGTTTCGACGGCAGCGCTCAACCGCTGGCTGGAAATCGCCGTCAGCCGCCACCAGCCGCCTGCCGTGCAGGGGCGCCGCATCCGCCTGCGCTATATGACCCAGGCCAAGTCACGGCCGCCGACCTTCATCGTCTTCTCCCAGCGCGCCGAGAAACTGCCGGACAGCTATGTGCGGTATCTGGTGAATGGCCTGCGCGAGCGCTTTGATCTCGACGGCACGCCCATCCGCCTGATGATGCGCAAGGGCGACAATCCGTATGCGGCCAAACGCACACGGCGCGGGACGTCGATCAAGGCCAAGATCAAGAGCAAGGCGGCCAGCAAGCCGAAGAAGGGCTGAGGCCTTCTCCGCCGCCGCTCGGGCACGGGGCCTAAGACCCTCCGGTCAAGCCGGAGGATCTCTGGCGGCAGGCACGGACATGCACCACCGATACCGCGACAAGCCGATAAGCGAGTGGGTCTTCCGGTCAGGCCGGACGGATATGGGAGTTCAGGACGCCTTGCGCTCGAAGCGGCGAATTTCGCCGTTGACGGTGTAGGTGGGGGCGGCCATTTCCAGGAACAGCGCTGCCACCTCGTTGGGGTGCGGCAGGGTCTCGGGGTCTTCGCCCGGCATGGCCTTGGCCCGCATGGCGGTGCGGGTGGGGCCGGGGCTCAGCAGGTTGGCGCGCACATTGGTCGTCTCGCACTCCGCCGCATAGGTCTTCACCAGCGCATCAAGCGCTGCCTTGGAGACTGCATAGGGGCCCCAATAGGCGGGCGTCTTGGTGGCGGCGCCGGACGTCACGAAGATGGCCCGGCCCGCGTCTGCCGCGCGCAGCAGCGGGTCCATCGACCGCAGCAGCCGCCAGTTGGCATTGACGTTGATGTCGATTGCCCGGTGCCAGTCCTTGGGCTGCACATGGCCGATGGGCGACAGCACGCCCAGATCGCCCGCATTGCCCACCAGCACGTCGAGCTTGCCCCAGCGCTCGTAGATGGCGGCCCCCAGCCGGTCCACGCCCTCATAATCGGTGAGGTCGAGCGGCACCAGCGTGGCGTTGCCGCCTTCCTTCTTGATGGCGTCGTCCAACTCCTCGAGCGCGCCCTCGGTGCGGGCGACCGCAATCACATGGGCGCCCTCGCGGGCGAAGGCGAGGGATACGGCATAGCCAATGCCGCGCGAGGCGCCGGTGACGAGGACCAGCTTTCCGTCAAATGTACCAGGCATGAAATCTCGGTCTTGGGGTCAGGCAATTTCCGCCAGCAGCGACAGCTGCGCGCCCGCCCGGTCGCCATCGCGATCGGTCAGCGGCGTCGGATAATCGCCCGTGAAACAATGGTCGGTGAGCTGCGGGTGCTCATCGTCGCGCGCCTCGTAGCCGAGCGCCTTGTAAAGACCCTCGACGGTGAGGAAGGCGAGGCTGTCGACGCCGATGTAGGAGCGCATGCCCTCGAGGTCGAAGCGGTGCGCCAGCAGCTTGGACTGGTCCGGCGTGTCGATGCCGTAAAAGTCCGAATGGGTGATGGGCGGGCTGGCGATGCGCAGATGCACCTCCCGCGCACCGGCGTCGCGGATCATCTGCACGATCTTGATGGAGGTGGTGCCGCGCACCACGCTGTCATCCACCAGCACCACGCGCTTGCCTTCCACCATGGCCCGGTTGGGATTGTGCTTCAGCTTCACGCCGAGCTGGCGGATCTGCTGGGTCGGCTCGATGAAGGTGCGGCCCACATAATGATTGCGGATCAGGCCCAGCTCGAAGGGCAGGCCCGCTTTCTCGGCATAGCCAAGGGCGGACGGCACGCCGGAATCAGGCACCGGGATGACGACATCCGCGTCCTCATGGCTTTCAGCAGCAAGCTGCGCGCCGAACTCCTTGCGCACCGCATAGACGCTCTTGCCGCCGACGATGGAATCCGGACGGGCGAAATAGATGTGCTCGAACACGCACGGCCGGCAGGGCTGCGGCGGGAAGGGCTTGTGGCTCTCCACGCCATCTTCCGTACACACCACGATTTCGCCGGGCTCGATCTCGCGCACGAAATGGGCACCGATGATGTCCAGCGCGCAGGTTTCCGAGGCCAGCACCGGGCAGCCATTGAGGTCGCCCATCACCAGCGGGCGGATGCCCTGCGGGTCGCGCGCGCCGATCAGCTTCTTCGGCGTCAGGCAGACAAGACCATAGGCGCCTTCCACCTGGGTCAGCGCGTCCACCAGACGTTCCACGATGCGCGGCTTGGCCGAGCGGGCGACGAGCTGGAGAATGGTCTCGGTGTCCGAGGTGGACTGGAAGATCGCCCCGTCGCGCACCAGCTGGTCACGCAGGGTCAGCGCATTGGTGAGATTGCCGTTGTGGCCGATGGCAAACCCGCCGCCCCACAGATCAGCGAACAGCGGCTGCACATTGCGCAGCATGGTTTCGCCGGTGGTCGAATAGCGGTTGTGGCCGATGGCGGCGTTGCCCGCCAGGCGGTTGATCATCTTCTCGGACGAGAAGTGGTCGCCCACAAGGCCCATGCGGCGCTCCGCGTTGAAGCGGCTGCCGTCATAGGAGACGATGCCGGCTGCTTCCTGTCCGCGGTGCTGGAGCGCGTGCAGGCCCAGCGCCGTCAGCGCGGCGGCGTCTTCATGGCCATAAACGCCGAACACGCCGCACTCTTCGCGCAGCGTGTCGCCTTCCATGATCTCGCGCCAGGTCTCGTAATCGATGAGGGTGTCGTTCTGTGCCGGGGTAGGGGAGCCGGACTTGGATGCGTCTTGCTTGGTCAAGGCAACCTCTTGCGCCACGGGATGCCCGGATGGGGACGGCATCCCTTGGAAGAACCGAATGGGTGAGCGGTCTGCCGGACCGCCTTCAGCTCCGGATGAGCTGGCCGTCGATCACTGCCCGTTCCCATTGTCGACCGACTCGATCAGCTGGTCGAGGCGGCGGCGTTCCTCAGCGTTATACCCTTCGGCGGCGTCGCTGTCAGCGCTGCCATTTTGCGGGTCTGCCTTGCTGCCGGTTGTGGACCCGGCATTCGGTGTGGCGGCGGGTGCAGCCTGTTTCGGGCGTGCATGCTGGGCGGGACGGTTCTCCTCACCCGGATCAACCAGATTTGTCAGGGTTTCCGCCGTTGCGGAGACCAGCGGCAACAGCCGCGATTCGTCCAGCCAGGCCGGAAAATCATCCCGCGCCACGAGCCAGGCGATGAACATATAGGCGATGGTGACAAGCAGAAAACCCCTGGCCAGGCCGAACAGGAACCCGCCGGTGCGGTCAAGCGCCCCCACATGCCCGTCCGGCACCCGCTCGCCCAGATAGAAGCTGAGGAAGGAGGCCAGGACCAGCACGACGGCGAAGACGAGAAAGGCGGCGGAGCCGTCCGCCAGCCATGTCGGCTCGATCCATTCGCGCGCCTTGGGCGACAGATAGGGCAGGGCGATGATGGCAGCAGCCGCGGCCGTGACCCAGGCGAGGATCGACAGCATTTCGCGCACGAAGCCGCGCACCATGGCCAGCAGGCCGGATATCAGCGTCACCGCGATGACGATGGCGTCAAACCCGGTCATCCTGCCCCCTCTTCGTCATGCTTTCCCCGCCGATGACGCAACATTCATGGTGAACAGGGTTTTACCCTAAGCGTCGCCGCCGGGCACGTCGGAATGGCAAATGACGTTAACGAGCTGGCCGATGGTGCCGATCTCCCGGACCGTGAGACCGCCGGACAGCGCTTTCAGTCCCTTTGGGCCGATGGCCTTCCTGAAGCCGAGCTTGGCGGCTTCCTTGGCCCGGTTCTCCGCCTGGGTGACGGCCCGGATGTCGCCCGACAGGCTGATCTCGCCGAAGACGACGGTCTGCGGGTCGATCGGGGCATCATCAAGCGACGATAACAGGGCGGCGGCCACGGCAAGGTCGGCGGCAGGCTCGTTGACCCTGAGGCCGCCAGCCACGTTGAGATAGACATCGAAGCCGCCGAAGCTGGTGCCGCAGCGGGCTTCGAGCACCGCCAGCACCATGGACAGCCGGCCGCCATCCCAGCCGACGACGGCGCGGCGCGGCGTGCCCAACGAGGTACGCACCACCAGCGCCTGGATTTCAACCAGCACTGGCCGCGTGCCTTCAATCCCGGCAAACACCACCGAGCCGGACGCGCTTTCCGAGCGGTCATTGAGGAACAGGGCGGACGGGTTGGCAACTTCCGCAAGGCCCGTGTCGCGCATCTCGAAGACGCCGATCTCGTCGGTGGGGCCGAAGCGGTTCTTCACCGCGCGCAGGATGCGGAACTGATGCCCGCGCTCGCCTTCGAAATAGAGCACCGTGTCCACCATGTGCTCCACCACGCGCGGCCCGGCGATCTGCCCTTCCTTGGTGACATGGCCGACGATGATCAATGCCGTGCCCTTGGCCTTGGCGACCTGCACCAGCGCCTGCGCGCAGGCCCGCACCTGGGAGACCGTGCCGGGGGCTGATTCAAGCGCGTCGGACCACATGGTCTGGATCGAATCGATGACGACGGCATCCGCCGCCGGGGCCTGCTCCAGCGTCGCGACGATGTCGGCAAGGCTGGTGGCGGCAGCAAGCTCCACCGGAGACTTCTCAAGCCCCAGCCGCCGCGCGCGCATGCGCACCTGGGCGATGGCCTCCTCGCCGGAGATGTAGAGCGCCCGCTTGCCGCTGCGTCCCAGCGCTGCCATCGCCTGCAGCAGGATGGTTGATTTGCCGATGCCCGGATCACCACCGACAAGAAGCGCCGAGCCCGGCACCAGCCCGCCGCCGCAGACCCGGTCGAACTCGGCGATGCCGGTGATATGGCGCGGGGCTTCCGCCGTCTCGCCCTCAAGCGGCACAAGGTCGAGCACCTTGCGCGCGCCGCGTGTCAGCCTGGCTGTGGCGGGAGAGCCCGCGGGGCCTGAGCCTGCGGTTTCCTCGACGAGCGAGTTCCACTCGCCGCAGCCATCACACTTGCCCGCCCATTTGGCATGGACGGCGCCGCAATTCTGGCAAACGAAGCGGGTGGCGGGCTTGGCCATCAAACGCGTCGGGCGGGGCGGCGGGCGCCGTTACGCCTTCAGCACCTCCATCTGGATCGGGCCTTCCGCCCGGCCGTTGACGAACTGGTCCACATAGGGATTGCCGCAACTATCCACCTCGGACGCATCGCCCGTCCAGATGATCTGGCCCTTGTAGATCATCGCCATGTGATCGGCGATCTTGCGGGCCGAGGCCATGTCATGGGTGATGGAAAGCGCCGTCGCGCCCATGTCCTTCACTGTGTCCACGATCAGCTCGTTGATGACATCCGCCATGATGGGGTCGAGGCCCGTGGTCGGCTCGTCGAAGAAGACGATCTCAGGGTCATGGGCGATGGCGCGGGCGAGGCCCACGCGCTTCTGCATGCCGCCGGACAATTCCGACGGGTTGAGCTCGCCCACATCCGCCGACAGGCCGACCTTGGCCAGCTTCTCGATGGCGATGTCCTTGGCCTGGGCGCGCGGCATGTTCTCGCCCTGCACCAGCGCGAAGGCGACATTTTCCCAGACCTTGAGACTGTCGAACAATGCCGCGCTCTGGAACAGCATGCCGAACTTCTTCAGCACCTGCTCGCGCTCCCGCTCGGAGATGCCGGTCACTTCCTCGCCATCGACCTTGATGGAACCGGACGTGGGATGGATGAGCCCGAGAATGCATTTGAGCATCACCGACTTGCCGGTACCCGAGCCGCCGATCACCACCATGGAGCGGCCCTGCTCGACGGTGAGGTTGATGCCGTCCAGCACGGTCTTTGGGCCGAAGCTCTTGTGCACGTCGGTCAGCTGGATTTTCGGCGATGCGGCCATGTCGGTCTTGCCTCTGGCGAACAGGAAATCAGGAAGTGAAGAGCAGCGACGTCATCAGGTAGTTGGCGGCAAGGATAAGGATCGAGGCGGCCACCACGGCATTGGTGGTGGCGCGGCCCACGCCCTGCGCGCCGCCCATGCTGCGATAGCCCGCATAGCACCCCATCAGCGCGATGATGAAGCCGAACACCGCGGACTTGATGAGGCCGGAGGTGACATCCTGCACCTCGATGAAATCAACCGTATTGCCGATATAGACCAGCGGATTGAAGCCCAGGCTCTGGGTCCCGACGGTGAAGCCGCCGAAGATGCCGATGATGTCGGCCACCACCACCAGCAGCGGCATGGAGACGACCGCAGCAATGATGCGCGGCGCCACCAGGTATTTGAACGGGTTGGTGGAGAGCGTCACCAGCGCGTCGATCTGCTCGGTGACACGCATGGTGCCGATCTCGGCTGCGATTGCCGCCGAAACACGGCCCGCGACCATGAGCCCGGCGATCACCGGACCCAGCTCGCGGGTTATGCCGATGGCCACGATGTTGGCGACGAAGCCCTCCGCATTGAAGCGGGAGCCGCCGATATAGATTTGCAGCGCCAGCACGCCGCCGGTGAAGAAGGCGGTGAGGCCGACGACCGGCAGCGAGAAATAGCCGATGCGCAGCATCTGCACGCCGATGAGCCGGAAATAGATGGGAGGCGCAACACACGCCCGCAGGGCCCGGAGGGTGAAACGAGACAGCGCGCCGACTTCGGCAAGGAAGGTCAGAACGGCACGCCCAACCAGGGCAAACAGGTTCACCGGATGTCACTCCTCGTCGGGTCGGGCGCCGGGCAGTGGGGCGGCCCGGCAGGGGCGGGTGCTCAGAATTGGCTGAAATCGGCTGCAATATAGCGCCGCTCATACCGTGAGCCCAAGCTGGTTAACACCTCGTACCCGATGGTGCCAGAGGCCTGTGCCAGATCATCCACACTTATGGTCGGCCCCAGCACCTCCGCCTGGTCGCCGGGCCTGACCGCGCCGTCGGGCAGGGCAGTGACGTCGAGCACCACGAGGTCCATGGAAACCCGGCCCACATAGGGCACGCGCACCCCGTTGATGGCGGCAAAGCCGCGGTTTCCCGCCGCCCGGAAGATGCCGTCCGCATAGCCCGCCGCGATGGTGGCGGTGCGCATGTCCGAGGCTGCAGTGAAGGTGGCACCGTAGCCGATGGTTTCACCCGCCGGCACCCGCCGCAGCTGCACCACTTCGGCCCCCACCGTCACAACATGGTGAAACGGCGCGGGCTCCGCGATGAACGGGCTGCCGCCATAAAGGCACACGCCCGGCCGGGTCAGCTCGTAGTGATAGTCGGGCCCCAGGAAGATGCCCGCCGAATTGCACAGGCTGGCTTCCACATCCGGCAGGCGCGACCGCATGCGGTTGAACCGCGCCCGCTGCACGATGTTCATGTCCGCAGACGGATCATCCGCACAGGCCAGGTGGCTCAAGACCAGGCGCAGGTCGATCCCCTGCAGGGCATCCGGCGCCAGCGCGTCGAGCGCTGCCTCGTCGAAGCCCAGCCGGTTCATGCCGGTGTCGAGCATCATGGAAGCAGCCAGGGGGCGGCCATGGCGGTCGCCGGCCTGCGCCCACAGGGCCAGTTGCTCCGGCCCGTTGAGCACAGGGATCAGCCCGGCATCGGCCATGGCATCCACATGGCCTGCCATCGGCCCGTTAAGCACATAGATGGCCGCGTCCGGCGCGACGCTGCGCACGGCGATGCCTTCAGACGGCAGGGCCACGAAGAAATCCCGGCAGCCGGCCTTGGCCAGCGTGCGCGCCACTTCGACCGCCCCAAGCCCGTAGCCATCCGCCTTGATGACAGCACTGGCCCGCGCTGTCCCGCTGGCCTCATGCGCCGCGCGCCAGTTCCGCGCCAGGGCACCGAGGTCGATGGTCAGGGAGCCGGAAGCAGAAAGCCCGGAAGCCGGAAGGGAAGGGGGCGTCGATGTCACGATGAGGGGCCGGACCGCAGAATTGCCAGATCACGGACCATCATAGGACTGGTGGAAATGGTCAAGATCACCGAAGCGGGTGAGGTTGGCCTGGAACTGCAGCTCCACGCGGCCGGTGGGACCATGGCGCTGCTTGCCGACAATCACCTCGGCCTTGCCATGGGCACGGGTGCAGTCTTCCTGCCATTTGAGATGTTCGGGCGTGCCTTCCGACGGCTCCGAGCGCAGCAGGTAATATTCCTCGCGATAGACGAACATCACCACGTCGGCGTCCTGCTCGATCGAGCCGGATTCACGCAGGTCCGACAGCTGCGGGCGCTTGTCGTCGCGCGCTTCCACCTGACGGGAGAGCTGCGACAGCGCCATGATCGGCACATTCAGCTCCTTCGCCAGTGCCTTGAGGCCGGTGGTGATGGCCGTCACCTCCTGCACGCGGTTGTCCTGGTTCTTGCCGCTGGAGGTGACGAGCTGGAGATAGTCAACCACGATCAGCTGCAGACCCACCTGGCGCTTCAGCCGCCGGGCGCGCGCGGCGAGGGTGGAGATGGCGATGCCGCCGGTATGGTCGATGTAAAGCGGGATCGACTGCAGAAGCTCGGTTGCCTCGCGCAGCTGGCCGAACTCGTCCGCCGTGATCTCGCCGCGCCGGATCTTCTCCGACGAGATGCCCGAATGCTCTGCCAGAAGTCGGGTCGCCAGCTGCTCGGCCGACATTTCCAGCGAGAAGAACGCTACCACGCCGCCATCGGCCACCTTCTCGCGGCCGTTCTCGTCGATCTCGGTGCGGAAGGCCTTGGCGGCATTGAAGGCGATGTTGGTGGCCAGCGCCGTCTTGCCCATGGAGGGACGCCCGGCAAGGATGATGAGGTCGGAGGACTGCAACCCGCCCAGCTTGGCATCGAGGTCGCGCAGGCCGGTTGAGAGGCCAGACAGCTGGCCCTCGCGCTGATAGGCGGCAGCGGCCATGTCCAGCGCACCGGTCAGCGAGTTCTTGAACGGAATGAAGCCGCCTTCATAGCGGCCCTTCTCGGCCAGATTGTAGAGCGCGGCTTCGGCGTTCTCGATCTGCTGCGTCGGCGGCAGGTCGATGGGGGTGTCCTCGGCGGTGGCGGTGATGTCCTCGCCCAGCCGGATCAGCTCGCGCCGGACGGCGAGGTCATAGATCGCCCGGCCGTAATCGCGCGCATGCGGCGTCGCCACGGCAGCGGCTGCCAGCCGCGCCAGATAGGCAGGGCCGCCCACATCGGCCAGTGCGCTGTCGCGCTCGAAAAACGCCTTGAGGGTAACCGGCGTCGCCAGGTGACCGCCCACCACGAGCTGCGCCACCGCCTCGAAGATGCGCGCGTGCAGCGGCTCGTAGAAATGATCCGCCGACAGGAACTCGGAGACTTTGTCATAGGCCTCGTTGTTGACGAGGATCGCCCCCAAGAGTGCCTGCTCCGCCTCGATTGAGTGCGGCATCTCGCGATACTTGATGCCCTCGAAATCGGGATCAGGCGTGTCGTCGGGAGCAGGGAAGGGAGTCGGTGCGGGATCCATGACCACAGTATGTAACGCAGCTGCGACCAGCCGTCAGGCGTCAATTGGGGCAAGCCCGGCGCTGTACACAAAAATCATATCCACAGCCTGTGGATGATGTGCGCGATTCAGTCTAACCGATTCCAATGACTCACAGAATCAAACACTTCAGGCACGGCGCGACTCACGCCCGCAGCTTGCTGCGGCCTGTGGACTGAAGCGTTTCCTCGCGCCGGTGCAGGGTGGTTTCGGCCTCTGTCATGTAGCTGCGGGTCATCGGCAGGGCATCCACCTTGCGGGTCAGCTGCACCTGGAACACCATGAATCCCATATGCCGGAACGAGCTTTCGGAGGCCGCCAGGTAGAACTCCCACATGCGGCAGAAGCGCTCGTCATAGATCTCCTTTGCCCGGTCGCGGTTGGCGGTGAAGCGCTCCCGCCAGTGGCGCAGGGTCTCCGCATAATGCAGGCGCAGGATCTCGATGTCGGTGACGAACAGGCCCGCCTTTTCGATGGCCGGCAGGACCTCGCTCAGGGCCGGAATGTAGCCGCCGGGAAAGATGTATTTGGCGATCCACGGATTGGTCGTGCCCGGCCCGTCGATGCGGCCGATGGAATGGATCAGCGCCACCCCGTCCTCGTCGAGCAGCCGGGCCACCTGGTCAAAATACTCCTGATAGTGACCCACCCCCACATGCTCGAACATGCCAACCGAGACGATGCGGTCAAACGCCGGGTCCAGATGCCGGTAGTCCTCCAGCCGGAACCGCACCCGGCTGTCGAGACCCTGATGCAGGGCGCGGGCGCTCGACAGGGTGTGCTGCTCCTCGGACAGGGTGACGCCGGTCACGTCCACCTCTTCCATCTGCGCCAGATAGAGCCCGAGCCCGCCCCAGCCAGACCCGATATCAAGCACCCGGTTGCCCGGCTCCAGCCTGAGCTTGGCGGCGATGTGGCGCTTTTTGGCCAGCTGCGCCTCGTCAAGGCTTGTGTCCGGGGTTTCGAAATAGGCACACGAATATTGCCGGTCCGGGTCCAGGAACAGGTCATAGAGCCCGCCGTCCAGATCGTAGTGATGGGCCACATTGTCTTTGGCCCGGCCGATCGGGTTGTGCTGCAGCACCCGCCGGTAGAGCCGCCGGGCCCGGGCGATGGCAGCCGCCAGCGGCGTGCCGTAACCGGTGCCCACATTGCGGCCCAGCAGGTCCATCAGGTCCCAGACATCGCCCTCGGTGATGTCGAGGCGGCCGTCCATATAGGCTTCGCCGAATTTGAGATGCGGGTTGAAGGCGATGGCGCGACCGATCTTCGCGTCCCGCAGGGTGAGTGTCACCCCGGGCGGGCCGCCATCGCCCACTGTCCAGGTCTTCCCATTGGCTTCGACCACCGTGAGCCGGCCGGTCTTCACCACATAGTCGAGCAACCACCGGAGGAACATCTCAGCACCTCATGCATGCCCAATTGTCTGCCCAGCCCATCAGCATGGCAGCCGGCCCGGGCCCGCAGGATCCGGGCAGCGGCCACCCAAAAGTCTATGCCCCCGGGCGGCAGGCGCAAGGGGGCATCCGATCGAGCATCTGGGGGGCGGGCGCTGCGGGGATAAGGGCGGGGATATCGAGCGTGACGCTGGCGCGGAAAAACCGGGGAAAACCCGCCTTCGCAGCTGCAGGAAAAATCGGCTTATACGACATATCGCAACATATCAGGCCTCTTGGAGCCCGATATTTGTTGCACCGCAAATGAAAACGCCGCCGCCCGGCATGGGCAGCGGCGTTGTCGTGTCGTCCTAAGGGCTGGCGCCCCGGAAAATGCCCTGGCGTCAGGCCTGGGTCTCTTCCTCGGCGGCGGCGTCATCGTCACCGGCCTCGGCAGCGTCACCCTCTTCGAGAGCGGCGGCGGCTTCGGCATCCTCGAACACTTCCTCGGCGAGGAGCGCTGCTTCCTCTTCCTCGTCGGTGCGGTCGACGGTCACGTCCTCACCGCGCGCCTGGCGCTCGGCTTCTTCCTGCGTCCGCGCCACGTTGACGGTGACGGTCGCAGAGACTTCCGGATGCAGACGGATCAGCACGTCGTGCAGGCCCAGGATCTTGATCGGGCGCTGCAGCTCCACCTGCTGGCGGGCCACGGTGAACCCGGCCTCGGTCAGGGCGGAAGCCACGTCGCGGGTGGCCACGGAGCCGTAGAGCTGGCCGGTTTCCGAAGCAGAGCGGATCACGATCACGCTTTCGCCGTTGAGCTTGGTCTCAACCGCTTCGGCTTCCTTGCGCAGTTCAAGGTTGCGGGCCTCGAGCTGGGCGCGCTCGGCTTCGAAGCGCTTGCGGTTTTCCTTGTTGGCACGCAGCGCCTTGCCGCGCGGCAGCAGGAAGTTGCGGGCGTAGCCCGGCTTCACGTCAACCACGTCGCCCATCTGGCCGAGCTTCTCGACCCGTTCAAGCAGAATAACGTCCATTGGAAACTAGTCCTTCTTCCAGCAAGCGCCGCCTGCCGCCCGATGCGGCCAGATCGTCGCGCCTGTCCCACCGCGCAGGGTGGTTAGCGGCAGAGTTTCTGGAAGCAGCCTCAGGCCGCTTCCAGGTCGGGAGCGTAGCGCTCCCGCAATCCCATCCAGGCATCCGCCAGTCCCAGGCATCCCACCAGCACCGCAACCAGCGGCGACAGCAGGACGAGGGCCGTATAGAACCCGGTGAGCGCGGCAGACCGTGCCTGCCAGCGGCGCGAGATAGCATGAATTGTGGCCAGTCCCAACAGGAAATAGGGAATGAACAGGACGGCCGCCAGCGACGCCCCCGCAAAGCCCGCTTCCCCCGGCAGGAAGGCAAACAGCAGTGAGGCCGGGAAGATCGCCAGAAACAGCTTCGGATAGCGCAATTCCGCGATCGACGGCGTCGGCCGCGCAGCGCGCCCCAGCCGCACCAGGATGAGCTGCGCCACCATCATGTTGGCCAGCGTCATGATCAGCCACAGGCTCGCCGCCATGGCCGGCACGAAACTGGCGATCCCCGCCAGGAACGCCCGCGGGCTGATGTCGAAGCCGCGTGCGTCCAGCACCCGCCCAAGCTCGCCCGTATCAACAATGCCCGTATTGATCATCTGCATGATCGCTCCGCGCAGGCCGTTCTCGGTCACCGTCATCGACAGGATCGAGATCAGCAGCAGCGAGGCGGCAATCGCCGTCGTCCACACCACCAGCAGGCCCGGCGGATACCAGGTCACCTCGGGCTCGGGCAGGTCGTCCGGCGGCCCGTCGATCTCACCGGCAGCCACCGCCCGGTGATGCGCTTCCCGCGCCCGTGCCGCCCGCGCAGCCGCCGAGGCACCGCGGCCGCCCACGGCCCGCGAAGTCAGCGCCAGCCGCATCAGCCACAGGGGGGCTGCCACTTCCACGGCGAGATAGACCACGCCGCTTGAAATGCCGTTGAACAGGGAGGTGAGGACCAGGCCCGTGCCCCCGGCGATCAGCGCCATCAGGGAGCCCCAGCCGAGGCCTGCGATGAAAATGGGGAGCGGCGACAGGTAGAGAAGAACGATCGCCGGCGTCGCGCCGCCGGACGCAGCCGCATAGAGCGTGCTGCTGGCAAGGCCCGCCAGCACGCCGATGACCCAGGGTGGGATGTTTCCCATGCGCAAGGTAGCGGTCTCAGCCAGTGAACGGAAAAAGGGCCCGCGCGGTAAATGATCCGGCGGGCCCTCAAACGTCGTGTGTCTTAGTCGACCACGTAAGGCAGCAGCGCCATGAAGCGGGCGCGCTTGATGGCGCGGGCCAGCTCACGCTGCTTCTTGGCGGACACGGCCGTGATGCGGCTCGGCACGATCTTGCCGCGCTCGGAAACGTAGCGCTGCAGGAGACGGGTGTCCTTGTAGTCGATCTTCGGAGCGTTGGCGCCGGAGAACGGGCAGGTCTTGCGGCGGCGGAAGAACGGCCGGCGGGCTGCGTCGGAAGGAATTACCTTCATGCGTCTGCTCCTTCTTTCTTGGCTTCTGCCTCTTTGCGGGCCTCAGGGGCGCTGCGGTCACCACCGCGATCGCCACGGTCGCCACCACGGTCACCGCGATCACCACGGCCACCACGATCACCACCCCGGCCACCACGATCACCGCCACGACCGCCGCGGCGGTCGTCACGGCCGCGCGCCTGCATCATGGCCGACGGGCCTTCCTCGTGCTCATCCACCCGCAGGGTGATGAAGCGCAGGATGTCGTCATGCAGGCCCATCTGGCGTTCCATCTCGGCAACCGCGGCGTGCGGGGCGTCGATGTTCAGCAGGGTGTAGTGGCCCTTGCGGTTCTTCTTGATCTTGTAGGCAAGCGTCTTGATGCCCCAGTACTCGGCCTTGGCAACCGAGCCACCATTGCTCTCAAGCACGGTCTTGAACTCTTCGGTCAGAGTCTCGACCTGCTGCGCGGACACATCCTGCCGCGCAATAAACACGTGTTCGTAAAGCGCCATTGGAAATGGGCTCCCTTGAAGTCAGCCGGTCCGGGCGCGAAGCCCCGTTCTTCGTCCGGAAAAGGGAGGTTCTCCGTTAGACGAACCGGGCGGGAACACCAGGACCGTTGTACGATTTCACGTAAGCGCTAAAGCGCCGTCCCTTCAGCTCCCGGCTCCGGACCTTGAGCGAAGCGGGGAGATACGAGAAAACGCGCCCAAGCGCAAGGGCTTAGGCGCACTTTGCATCCGTCATGCGCGCTACCGGGGCAGCGGTGGCCGCCCCGGTGGGCTTGAAATCGATCATCACCTGTTGTCCAGCCGCGCCCGCACATGGGTCAGGCCCTTGCGGGAGATGCGGTAGGGCGAGCCGTTTTCCGAGAAAATGAGCCGTTTCCGGCGCAGCTTGTCGAAAATCGGCAGGGTGCAGTGGCTCAACAGCCAGCCGTCGCGGGTCATGCATTCGATATGGGTGATCTTCTGGCGTCGGCCGGAAGGCGAGATGGCCCTGAAATGGCGGATATAGCCGCCCTGCGCCAGGGCGTGCAGCACGCGCTGCTCGTCGCGGGAGAGGTTCATTGTGAGATGTGCCGTCAAACTAAGTCTGAAGGCACCGGCCGGCAGGTCGGCGGACGCGTCACGCCATCCGCCCACCGCACGCGCGAAGGCGCGCACGATCACGCGCCCGCAGCCGGTGCGGGTTCGTTGCAACGGGGTCTGATGGGGCAGGGGCCGCACGCCTCGGTCGAGGGAGGGCCACCCAAATCAGCGCCCGTTAGCCGAGCACAATCTCACTAGACATAAAGTCTCCAACTTTGACCGCTTCAAAGTCGGTCCGGATGCCCGCAAATGCAAGGGGCAATGGTGTCCGATGTCTTGACTCAACGCCTGCGGCCAGTGTCTTTCCGCATGAACGCCCCCAAGCGTGGCGAGTCGACAACACCGGACCCGGCTGCCCCGGTGGGCAGCAGGACAGCAGGCAGAGGTGACACAAGTGAGCGATACCCCGATCCGTGCTTTCACATTCCCCGGCCAGGGCGCCCAGAGCGTCGGCATGGGCAAGGACCTCGCCGATGCCTTCCCGCAGGCCAAGGCCGTCTTCGATGAAGTGGATCAGGCGCTTGGTCTCAAGCTCACCGACATTATGTGGAACGGTCCGGAAGAAGACCTGACCCTCACCATGAACACCCAGCCCGCGCTGATGGCCGTCTCGATGGCGGTGGTGCGTGTGCTGGAAGCCGAAGCAGGCCTCGACCTCGCAAAGCACGCCAAATTCGTCGCCGGTCACTCACTCGGTGAATATGCCGCCCTCTGTGCCGCCGGCGCCTTCGACATCGCCACCGCCGCGCGCCTCCTGCGCCTGCGCGGCGAGGCCATGCAGCGCGCCGTGCCGGTGGGGGCGGGCGCCATGGCCGCCACCCTCGGCCTTGAAAACGACAAGGTGAATGACGCCGCCGAACAGGCAGCCTCTGAAACCGGCGAGCCCGTCGGCGTCGCCAACGACAATGCCAACGGCCAGGTGGTCATCTCCGGCTCCAAGGCGGGCGTCGACCGGGCCTGCGAGATCGCCAAGGAAATGGGCGCCAAGCGCGCCATGCCGCTGGCGGTCTCAGCGCCGTTCCATTCAGCCCTCATGCAGCCCGCCGCCGACGAGATGGCAGGTGCCTTGAAGGACACCGCCATCAACGCACCCGTCGTGCCCGTCGTCGCCAATGTGCGGGCCGAAGCCGTCACCGATCCCGACATCATCCGCACACTGCTCGTCGAGCAGGTGACCGGCCGCGTCCGCTGGCGTGAAAGCGTCATCTATATGCGCGATCAGGGGGTCGAGGAGTTGGTCGAATGCGGCTCCGGCAAGGTGCTCACCGGCCTCACCAAGTGGATCGACAAATCCATCAAGGGCCAGACCATCAATTCCGCCGAGGCCGTGCGCGGCCTGATCGACACCGGCCTCTAGCATCTACATGTGATCCGCAAACGATCCGTACACCGCACAAGATCAACTGAGACACAGCAGCAGGGAGCTCCCCATGTTTGACCTCACCGGCAAGACCGCGCTTGTCACCGGCGCCACCGGCGGCATCGGCGGCGCCATCGCCAAGGCCCTTCATGCGCAGGGCGCAACCGTCGCCCTGTCCGGCACCCGTGAAAACGTGCTGGCCGACGTGGCTGGCGAGCTGGGCGAACGCACCCATGTGCTGCCCTGTAATCTCAGCGATCTCGACGCGGTGGACGCCCTGCCCAAGCAGGCCGAGGAGGCCATGGGCCAGCTCGACATTCTCGTCAACAATGCCGGCATCACCCGCGACAACATCTTTATGCGGATGAAAGACGACGAGTGGGACCAGGTCCTTGCCGTCAACCTCACCGCTGCCTTCCGCCTGTCGCGCGGCGTCATGCGCGGCATGATGAAGCGCCGCTGGGGCCGCATCATCGGCATCACCTCGGTGGTCGGTGTCATGGGCAATCCCGGCCAGGCCAACTACGCCGCCGCCAAGGCCGGCATGATCGGCATGACCAAGTCGATCGCCCAGGAAGTCGCCAGCCGCAACATCACCGTCAATTGCGTGGCCCCCGGCTTCATCAAGACCGCGATGACCGATGTGCTGGATGATGGCCAGAAAGAGACCATTTCAACGCGCATCCCGGCGGGCCGTCTCGGCACGTCTGAGGAGATCGCAGCCGCAGCGCTCTACCTCGCCAGCGAGGAAGCAGCCTACGTCACTGGCCAAACCCTGCATGTGAACGGCGGCATGGCCATGATTTGACCGCATTGTTACCCGGAGGGATGCTTCTAAAAGCCCGGAATACTTGAGTTTTTCAGAAGGATTGCCCTCGGGCTGACAATCTGGTCAAAGGAATATGATTGTGTTACCAAGCGACCGCTTTTCGGGACATGAGCAGGCGCTGGCTACCGGTAACACTGCAAATTTGTCCTTTCCGCCCTTGCCGCATTGAAGTCAGGATGGTGACATCCGGGTGAGTTGCGCGAGGCGGGACGTTGAGCCCCAGATCAAGACCGGTTATCCGGCTGATTGCACACTACGAGCTGAGAGAAAAAAGCATGAGTGACATCGCAGAGAGCGTGAAGAAGATCGTCGTCGAGCACCTTGGCGTCGAACCTGAAAAGGTCACGGAAAATGCCAGCTTCATCGATGATCTGGGCGCAGACAGCCTGGACACCGTCGAGCTGGTCATGGCCTTCGAGGAAGAATTCGAAGTCGAGATCCCCGATGATGCCGCCGAGACCATCCTGACGGTCGGCGATGCCATCAAGTTCATCAAGGAAAACGCCAGCAGCTAAGCTGCCCCGGCACATGCCTTGAATAATACAAAACAGTTTTGCGGACGGGTGTGCAGGGCGCATATCCGTCCGTATTACTATCTGGACGAAGAATCGAAAGAAGATCGGGCGCAGGGCCGTCCGGGCGAGTAACGCATCTGGGAGAGTTCGATGCCGATGATTGAGCTGAGACGCGCAGTGGTCACGGGTCTGGGTCTTGTGACCCCGCTTGGCACCGGTGTGGACACCACCTGGCAGCGCCTGCTGGAAGGCCAGTCCGGCGCCGGCCCCATCACCAGGTTCGATGCGGACGGCTATCCCTGCCGCATCGCCTGTGAAGTAAAGCGCGGCGACGGCTCCGACGGCACCTTCAACCCCGATGACTGGGTGGACCCCAAGGAACAGAAGCGCATGGATGACTTCATCATCTATTCGCTCGCAGCCTCAGCCCAGGCGCTCGACGATGCCGGCTGGCACCCCGAGACCTATGAAGACCAGTGCCGCACCGGCACCATCATCGGCTCCGGCATCGGCGGCCTGCCCGGCATCGAGGAAGGCGCGCTGACCCTCCACAATAAGGGCCTGCGCCGCCTGTCGCCCTTCTTCATTCCCGGCCGCCTCATCAACCTCACCTCGGGCTATGCGTCCATCCGCTGGGGTCTCAAGGGGCCGAACCATTCCGTCGTCACCGCGTGCTCGACCGGCGCTCACGCCATCGGTGACGCCGCCCGCATGATCGCCATGGGCGACGCGGACGTGATGCTCGCAGGCGGTGCCGAAGCGGCCATCTCGCCGCTGGGCATTGGCGGCTTCTGCGCCTGCCGCGCGCTCACCACCGGCTTCAACGACACCCCTGAAAAAGCCTCGCGCCCGTATGACAAGGACCGTGACGGCTTCCTCATGGGCGAGGGCGCCGGCGTTGTCGTGGTTGAGGAATACGAACACGCCAAGGCCCGCGGCGCGAAGATCTATGCCGAGGTTGTCGGCTATGGTCTGTCGGGTGACGCCTATCACATCACCGCCCCGGCGGAGGATGGCGACGGCGGCTACCGGGCCATGCGCATGGCCATCGAGCGCGCCGGCATCCAGCCGGAAGACATCGATTATGTGAACGCCCACGGCACCTCGACCCCGCTGGGCGACGAGATCGAGCTGCGGGCGGTCGAACGCCTGTTCGGCAATGAGCAGCCGGACGTCTCCATGTCCTCCACCAAATCCGCGGTGGGCCACCTGCTCGGCGCCGCCGGTGCCATCGAGAGCATCTTCTCCATGCTGGCGATCCGCGACAACGTGGTGCCGCCGACCATCAATCTCGACAACCCGTCGGTGGAGACCGCGATCGACCTCGTGCCCAACGTCAAGAAGGAGAAGGAGGTCAACGTGGCGCTCTCCAATTCCTTCGGCTTCGGCGGCACCAATGCTTCACTGGTCTTTAAGGCGGTCGAGGCATAAACAGGGGCTGACCCGACCCGTCTCCTGGCCCATCCGCCGCGTGAGGATTGCCCCATGGACCAGACGCCGCCAACTGACGACACGCCTGCGGCCCCGGTGCAGGGGCGCAAGCGCCGCGCGGCGCGCCGGGTGCTCTGGCTGCTGACGGCGCTGGTCATTCTGGCTGTCATCGTCGGCACACCCGCCTGGCTCGCTTGGCGCGGCTTCACCGGCCCCAGCGCCATCCCGGAGCGGACGACCGTTCTTATTGAAGAAGGCTCCGGCCTCGGCCGGATCGCCCGCCAGCTTGAGCGCGAGGGGCTGGTCGCCGACGCGCTGATGTTCCGCCTCGGCGTCCAGGCTTTCGGTGAGGCGTCGAGCCTCAAGGCCGGCGAATATGAAATCCCCCGCCACGCCAGCATGCGCCAGATCATGCGCATCCTGGTGGACGGCAAGCCCATCCTCCATCCCATCACCCTGTTCGAGGGCATGACCTCGTGGGAAGTGGTCGAGCATCTGAAGCTCCAGCCGGTGCTCACCGGCACGGTCCCCATCGTGCCCGCCGAAGGCACGCTGCTGCCGGAGACCTATCTCGTCACCCGCGGCACCTCCCGCCAGGAGGTGATCGACCGCATGCAGCGCGCCCAAGCGAAGCTGATTGATGATCTGTGGGACGAACGCGCCGAGGGTCTGCCCTTCACCACGATTGCCGAAGCCCTGGTGCTCGCTTCCATCGTCGAGAAGGAAACCGGCAAGGGCGATGAGCGTGACAAGGCCGCCAGCGTTTTCATCAACCGGCTCGAGCGCGGCATGCGCCTGCAGTCCGACCCCACCATCATCTACGGCATCACCAAGGGGCAGGGGCCGCTCGGCCGCCGCATCCGCCGCTCGGAGATCGACCGCGCCACCCCGTGGAACACCTACCAGGTGGACGGCCTGCCGCCGACGCCGATCTGCAACCCGGGTGCCGCTGCCATCGAAGCCGTCCTCAACCCGGCGGAGACCGAGTATCTGTTCTTCGTCGCCGACGGCACCGGCGGCCACGCCTTCGCCAGAACCAACCGCGAGCACGAGCGCAATGTGCGCAAGTGGCGCCGCATCCAGCGCGAGCGCGGCCTCCGCTAGGGGCGTCTGCCAGGAGCCTTGCCCGCGCTCAGAATCCGGTAGAATGAACCATGACCCTCAAGAGCATGACGGGATTCGGCCGCGCCGACGGATCTCATGATGATTGGCGCTGGCACTGGGAACTGAAGACCGTGAATGCCCGCGGGCTGGATGTGCGCATGCGCATGCCTCAGGGCTTCGAGGCCATTGAGCAGGATCTCCGCAAGGCGCTGCAGGCCCGGCTCAAGCGCGGTGCCGTCCAGATCTTCATCAATGTGGACCGCGACCGCGCAGGCGCCGACATCCACATCAATTCCGAGCTCGCCACCCACCTGATGAGCGAGCTGGACCGGCTGGCCGACGACATGGGCGTCGAGCCCCCGAGCCTCGACACTGTGCTCGGCATGCGCGGCGTCGTTGAAACCGCCGACACCTCTGAAACCGACGAGGAGGCCGAAGCCCGCCTCACGGCGGTGACCGCCAGCTTCATGGAGGCACTCGACAGTCTCGTCGCCGCGCGGGCGGAGGAGGGCGCCAAGCTCTTCACCATCCTTGAAAGCGTGCTGCTTGAAATTGAAACCCTCGTCACCCGTGCAGGCGACATTGCCGCCACCGCGCCCGAAAATCTCCGCGCCCGCCTCGAAGAGCAGGTGAAGGAGCTTCTCGCCAACCGCGCCGACATGCCTGAAGAGCGCATCGTGCAGGAAGTCGCGCTCCTGGCCGGCAAGGCCGATGTGCGCGAGGAGCTGGACCGCCTCAAGGCCCACATCACCCAGGCCCGCGAGCTTCTGGCCAAGGGCGAGGCGGTGGGCCGCAAGCTCGATTTCCTGGCCCAGGAGTTCAACCGCGAGGCCAACACCCTGTGCTCCAAGTCGTCGGACACCGAGCTCACCCGCATCGGCCTCGATCTCAAGGCCGCCATCGAACAGCTCCGCGAGCAGGTGCAGAACGTTGAATGAGATTTCCATCAAACGCCGCGGCCTGATGTTCGTCATGTCCTCGCCGTCCGGTGCCGGCAAGACGACCCTGTCCCGCGGCCTTCTGGATACGGACGAGGAGATCGTCATGTCGGTCTCCGCCACCACCCGCAACCCGCGCCCCGGCGAGGTGGACGGCAAGGACTATTACTTCGTCAGCGTTGAAGATTTCGGCTTGATGGTGAACCGCGGTGAATTCCTCGAGCACGCCAAGGTGTTCGACAATTACTACGGCACCCCGCGCGGGCCGGTGGAAGAGGCCCTGTCGGGCGGCAAGGACGTGCTGTTCGACATCGACTGGCAGGGCACCCAGCAGCTGAAGGAAAACGCCCGCGAGGACGTGGTCAGCATCTTCATCCTGCCGCCCTCGACCCAGGAGCTGGAACGCCGCCTGCACACCCGCGCCCAGGACAGCGCCGAAATCGTCGCCAAACGCATGGCCAAGGCTGCGGATGAAATGAGCCACTGGGCTGAATACGACTACATCATCGTCAACCAGGACCTCGACAAGAGCCGCACCCAGATTCGCGCCATCCTCGACGCCGAACGCCTCAAACGCCCCCGCCAGACAGGCCTCGGCGGCTTCGTCAAAGGCCTCCGCGAAGGCCTCTAGCCACACAGCTGCGCCATCGCCTCGCCACGCGCGGAGCCCTGCCGGGAGAGATCCTCCGGTCAAGCCGGAGGATAAGCGGTTGTTTTTCCCGCTATCCCTCCGGCTTGACCGGAGGGTCTCCCCGCACCGCTCCCCAATGTCACCCTCCCCTCAGATGGGGAGGGTCGGCGGCGCAGCCGCCGGGGTGGGGTGATAGCGCTGGCGATGTCAGACCGCCCGCACCCCGCAACGAAAAGGGGAGAAGCCCGCAAAGGCTCCTCCCCAATTCAAACCCGTCAGCAGGCGGAGCGCGTTACGGCGCCAGCACCACGCGGCCCAGCACCGAGCCGGTGCGCAGGTCATCGAGCGACTTGCTGGCCGCGTCCAGCGGTCGTTCCTCGACCGGGATCGGGTCCACCTTGCCGGCCCGCACCAGCTCCATCATGTCCGCGGCCTCCTGCGGCGAGCCCACATAGGAGCCGCCGATGGTGATCGCGCGCATGGGGAACATCGGGATCGGCATCGAGAAGCCGCCACCGAACAGGCCGACGACCACCACCTGGCCGCCCTTGCGGACAACCGACGTGGCGAAGGCCATCGACGCTTCCGAGCCCACGAAGTCGATCGCCGCATAGGCGCCACCGCCCGTGTCAGCCATCAGCTGCTTGATCGCGTTCTCGTCCTTGGGGTTGTAGACGGCGTCGGCCCCGGCACCCTTGGCTGCCTGCAGCTTGCCTTCATCCACATCCGCAGCCAGCGGCGCGGACGGCAGCAGCGCGCGGGCAAACTGGATGCCCATCATGCCCACGCCGCCGCAGCCGACGATCACCACCTTGTCCTCCGGCCCCGGATTGCCCAGCTTCTTGAGCGCCGAATAGGCCGTCAGGCCCGAGCACATATAGGTGGCCGCAAGACCGTCCGGCACACCGGTGCGGTCGAGCAGGTATTTCTGGTCCGGCACCATCACATGGGTGGCGTAACCGCCGGCCACATTGATGCCGAGAGCGCGCGGGCGCAGGCACAGATGCTCGTCGCCGCGCTCGCAGATGGCACACTCGCCGCAGCCGATCCACGGATAGACCACGTAATGGTCGCCCGGCTTGATGCCGTCCACATCCGGGCCCACGGCTTCCACCACGCCTTCGATCTCGTGGCCGAGCGTGAACGGAAGCTGGCGGCCGCCGCGCACGTCCAGCTTGTTGCCGCCGCCCATATCGAAATAGCCGTCATGCAGGTGCACGTCGGAATGGCAGACACCGCAATGGGACACCTTCACCAGCACTTCCTTGCCCTGGGGGGCCGGCGTGTCGGTGGTGGTTTCTTCCAGCGCTTCGCCGTAGGTAACAATCGCCTGGCTTTTCACGGGAATACTCGCTCCTTGAAATTGAACTTGGGGGATTTTCCGGGGCCCGTCGACAGCGTCCGGCCTCAGCCGATCGCCATTTCGAACAGGGTTTCGTAGTCCTTGGCTTCCAGCGGCCGCGGATTGGTGAAGGTGCACACATCCGTCGTCGCATTCTCGACAATGCCCGGCGTGTCCATGGAGATGCCCATCTCGCCGAGATTGGCCGGCAGGCCCAGCCGCTGGTTCAGCGCTTCGATGGCTTCGGCAAGGTCCGCACCGGCCGCAAGGCCCATGGCGTCGCGGATGCGGTCATATTTGTCGCCCACGAAATCGGCGTTATAGCGCAGCACCGCCGGCAGGATGACGGCGTTGAGCGTGCCGTGATGCAGGCGCAGCTCCTTGATACGGCCACAGGCATGGCTCATGGAATGCACCGCGCCCAGCCCCTTCACGAACGCCATGGCACCTTCAGACGCCGCCATCATCATGTTGTAGCGCGCGTCCTTGTCCTGGCCGTCAGCAACCGCCTTCTCCAGGTGGCCGAGCTGCACCGCGCGGCGCAGGCCATCGAGCCCAACGGCTTCGGCGGGCGGATTGTCCATCGGCGAGATCACCGCTTCGATGCAGTGGGTCACGGCGTCCATGCCCGTGGCCGCCGTCAGCCGCGCGGGCAGGCCCATGGTCAGGTCCGGGTCGCACAGCGCCACTTTCGGCAGCAGGTTGGGGCTGGCGAAAATCAGCTTGCGGCCGTCCTTGGTGATGATCACCGAGCCCACCGACACTTCCGAGCCCGTGCCCGCCGTCGTCGGCATGGCGATATGCGGGGCCACGTCGCCGATCAGCGCGCCGCCACCCTCAATTGCCGCGAACTTGGTCAGGTCACCCTCATGGGTGGCCAGCAGCGCCAGGCCCTTGGCAAGGTCCATGGAGGAGCCGCCGCCCAGGCTGATGATGCCGTCGCAGCCCGCATCCTTGTATTTGGCGAGTGCCGCCAGCGTCGCTTCCTCGGTCGGGTTTTCCGGCGTGTCGTCGAAGATCTCCGGCGAGAACTCGTTGCCCATCGCCTCGCGCACATTGTCGAGAATGCCCGCGGCCACGATGCCCTTGTCGGTCACGATCATCGGCCGCGTAATGCCAAGCTGCTTCATGGTGTCGGCCACCATGTTGCGCGAGCCGAAATCGATATGGGTGGTGTTAAGATAGTTGAGCGTTGCCATGGAACGGATCCTTCCCTGTAGGCGTCTCCGGCTGTCAGGGGAGGCCGGAGAGCGATGCCGACAATATGTCAGTCGTTGTTGGGCGTTACTTTGCCACCCGCTGCGCCGCGCTACAACATGCAAGCGGCACCACGACGCAGGCTAGCCCGCCCCGGCGTCCAGCAGCCGTGCCAGCGCAAGGAAGGCCGGCACATCCAGCCGCTCCGCCCGCTCCGTCGGGGCGATGCCGGCACTGGCGCAGGCGCCTTCCGGGTCCGCGAAAACCTGCTTCAGCGAGGCGCGCAGCATCTTGCGCCGCTGGCCGAACGCTGCCGCCGTCACCCGCTCGACGGATCGGAGCGTCGGGTCGTCCCCCGTCATCGCCCGCGGCGTCATGTGCACGATGCTCGACACCACCTTGGGCGGCGGCGTGAAGGCCCGCGCCCCCACATCGAAGGCAATGAAGGCCTCGCACCGCCATTGCGAGATCACCGACAGCCGCCCATAGGCCTTGGAGCCCGGCGCGGCGACGATCCGCTCCGCCACTTCCTTCTGGAACATCAGCGTCATCGACATGAGCCATGCGGGCCATGGCTCGATGCTCAGCCATTTGAGCAGCAGGGCGGTTGAAATGTTGTAGGGCAGGTTCGCCACGATGCGCGCCGGGCCGCTGATGTGATCGGCCTCGTCCACCTCCAGCGCATCCGCCTGCACAAGCTCGAGTTTGCCCGGATAGGCCGCCTGCACTTCCGCCAGCGCCGCAGCGGCGCGGTCATCGCGCTCGACCGCAATTATCCGCCTGGCGCCTTCCATCAAGAGCGCCCGCGTCAGCCCGCCGGGGCCGGGACCGATCTCGATCACGTCCTGCGAGCCGATGTCGCCCGCCGCCCGCGCGATCCGCCGGGTCAGATTGAGATCGAGCAGGAAATGCTGGCCGAGGGATTTTTTCGCCGCCAGCCCGTGCGCCGCAATCACCTCGCGCAGCGGCGGCAGCCCGTCTTCGCTTCCCTCGGCCGCACTCATTGGTCTGCCGCCATGCGGTTGTCCGCGCAGATGGCCGCAAGCTTCATCGCTTCAATCAGGCTCGTCGGATTGGCAATGCCCTGGCCCGCAATGTCCAGCGCCGTGCCGTGGTCGGGCGAACTGCGCACGATGGGCAGGCCCAGGGTCATGTTCACGCCGCGGTCGAAATCCAGCGTCTTGATGGGGATCAGTGCCTGGTCATGGAACATGCACAGCACCACGTCATAGGTCCGCCGCGCGGCCTCGTGAAACAGCGTGTCGCCGGGCAGGGGCCCCCGCACCTGGATGCCGTCCGCCCGCAGCGTGTCGATGGCGGGCTGGATGATGGTCTGTTCTTCCGTCCCGATGGTGCCGCCTTCCCCCGCATGCGGGTTCAGCCCGGCAATGGCCAGCCGCGGCTGGCGGATGTTGAAGTCGCGCCGCAGCGCCTCCGCCGCCACCCGGCCCGCATGGATGATCGCCTGCGTCGTCAGCAATTCCGGCACTTGCGCAACCGGCACGTGGATGGTCACCGGAATGACCTTGAGCTGGGGCGAGGCCAGCATCATCACCGGCCCGCCGGCGGCCCCCGTCAGCGCCGCCAGATATTCCGTATGCCCCGGATAGCGGAACCCCGCCTCATAAAGGCTCTGTTTCTGGATCGGGTTGGTCACAACGGCCCGCGCCTGGCCTTCGAACACCCATTGAACGGCGTTCTCGATGGAGCCGATAACAGCCTCCCCATGCGCCACGTTCGGCGTGCCCGGTGTCACGGGCGGGTCCAGCGGTTCATCAAGGGCCGCCACGGGCAGGGCGGTGGCAAAGGCCGTCGCCGCTTCCGCCCCGGTGCTGACCTGCCTGATCGGCACATCAACGCCCAGCGCCTCTGCCACGGCATGAAGCCGCGCCGGGTCATCGATCACCACGAAGGGCGGCAGGCTCTCGCTCACCCGGGCCTGCCATGCCTTCAGCAGGATTTCCCCGCCGATCCCGGCAGGTTCACCCATGGTCACCGCAAGCGGCAGCTCGGTCAAAGGATCTGTCCCGTCCGGCCGGCTCAGCGCATTTCCACCACGGCATTGCGCCGCAGGTCACGCAGATAGCGCCGCGACATCATCGCAAGCTCCTGGTTGAAGAGCTGGTTCTCGATGTCGTCACGGTCCGGCAGCTGGCGCTCCACGAACTTGCGGTCGCACAGCACCACGATTTCAAGCCCTTCCGGCGTGCGCTGGGGCTGGCCCCATTCGCCGGGCTTCATCTCCAGCAGCGCCGGGCGCGCCGGCACGGGGAAGGAGCGCATCGACCGGTCTTCCATCCGGCTGAACCGGCTTTCCGGGTCAATGCGCTGGCCCAGCGCTTCCACCTGGCCGCAGGCGATGGGGCGCGTCAGCGCTTCCTGCACGGCCTGGCCGGTCCGCGCCAGCCGCTCGCGCGGCATGTCTTCGGAATAGGGAATGTTCACTGCCTCGATGGTGATGACCGCGTCCATCGGGTCCTGCTGGTCACTGCTCAGGCGGCGGTCGCGCAGTTGCAGAATGTGATAGCCGGAAATGGTGCGGATCGGGTCGGAGGTATCGCCCACCTGCATCCGGCGCAGGGCAGTGTTGAGCGCGTCCGACAACTGCCCGTCAATGATCCAGCCGGCGTCACCGCCATTGGCCGCCGTCGGTGCCTGGCTGAACTGGTTGGCGATGGCGCGGATGTCGCCGCCCTGGCGCAGCTGCGCCACAAGCTGGCCTGCTGCGTCGCGCGCGCGGGCCTCGTCATCCGGCGTCTCCACCGGGATCAGCACTTCCGACACCAGGTAGGACGCCTGCTCGGACTGGTCGATGATGCGCTGGAGCACGGTGTCGATTTCCGTGTCCGTCACGCTCACGCGGGCACCGAAGCGGTTCTGCACCAGCTCGTTCCAGGCAAGCTCCGCATAGACCTGGTTGCGCAGCGTATCGATGTTCACATTCACCGACCGCAGGAAGGCTTCGATCTGCGGCATCGACATGCCGTTGCGCTGGCCCAGCCGCTCGATCGCCTGGTTCACCTGCTCTTCATTGATCTCGATATTGTTTTCCGACGCTTCCTGGATCTGCAGCCGCTCATCCACCAGCGCCCGCAGGATCTGCGGCCGGATGCGCTCGAGATTCTCGGGCGTCGGCGGCACACCGGCGGTGGCAACCACCAGCCCCAGCCGCTGCTCCAGGTCATAGGCAGAGATCACGCTGTCATTCACCACCGCGGCGATGCGCTGAACCATCTGCGCTGCGGCAGGCACGGCGGCGAGGGCCGCTGCCGCTGTCAGCATCAGCCCGCAGGCCATGGCGCGGGAACGCACAAATCGGCCGGGCTGCCGGCGCGGGTCGGAAATCTTCTTCATGGTCATAGACAACAATTCCAAGGGATCGTGCAGCAAGCCGTCACGTGAATTCAAAGGTGGGCCGTCCGCCGCACCCCCGCATCACGCAGGTTCAACAACACCCCCAGCCGCAAGCCGGACAATATCGCACCTGCCCGCCCGATAAAAGCGGCAGCATTCCTGCAATACAACGGAAGCAGAAGGTGGGCCGGGAAGTGGACGAGGGTCTAGTTGGGCTCCGGGCTCGACACATTCGTTGTGCCGGCGAACTCACCCAGTGTCACGAGCTGGATGCGGAAGGCCAGCGAGTTGGTCGGTTCGATGTCGCGATCACGGATGAAGCTCTGCTCGAAGGCCAGCGTGAACAGGAAGCATTCATCCTGATAGGTCACGCCCAGCGCGTCCGACACCATGGCCCCGCGCCGTAGATCGCGCCGCGCATTGCCGTGCAGCCACCAATTATCGGTGAAATTGTAGGAGAAGCCGCCATTGACTTCCTCGCCCTCGCGGTTGGTTGCCGTGTTGATGGATTCATCCAGGAACACATAATCCGCATAAAGCGCGAAAGGCCGGTCCTCGAAGACATTGAAGTTGGAGCGCAGCGATACCTCGTTGCGCAGCAGGGAGCCGTCGGACGGGTCGATGCGGAACCGGCTGATCGCGTTGAGATAGCCGCCGGGATTGATCTGCACACGGCCCACAATGTCGGATTCGCTCGACTGCAACCCGCTGCCCACCGGGAAGGCGGCGCTGTCCTCAAGCCGGTAGGACTGGCCCAGCAGCACGCTGCCTTCCGCCCCGTCATCGCCCACATAGGAATATTGCAGCCCGTAATTCACCCGCGCGCCGTCCTCGAAGCGGTCAAGGCCCGGATAACGGTTGCGGTCGAACAGATGCGTCGTGTCAAAGTCGATGGACGTGCTGTCGTCGTTCGGGATGTCACGCGGGTTCGAATTGCTGGGCGAATAGATCGCCTGCACGATCGGCTCGATCACGTGGGAGGCGTTCTCGCTGGTTGAAATCCACGGCCAGCGATATTCAAGCCCCACCGTCGGCAGCAGCCGTGTTTCCGTCGAGGTCTTGTTCTCGCCGATCCCGTTGGTCACGTCCTCATCCACGATGAAGACATCCCCGCGCACCTCGGCAAATGCGCCAAACACCTCGCCGGACGACGCGATGCGCCGCAGGTCCCAGCCGACATCGCCGGAGAAGCGCTGGAAGCTCGTGCCCTCCACCCGCTGCAGGTTGAGGGAGTTGAAGCCCGCCTTCACCTGCCCGCCGGCGATGAGGTCATCGAAGTAATATTCCGCGTCGATCAGCGGCGCGATATAGGGAATGCTCGCCTGGTCGTCCGTCGTCAGCAGGCCCTGGAAATAGAACGCTTCAGCGCGGGCGTAATTCCGCCCGTCGATGGTCTCCACATAGACATTCGAGATCAGGTCGTTCTCGTTGAAGATGTCATAGCGGCGCAGATAGGTCTCATCGGTGGCCAGCTGCACATCGAAGCCCGCCGCCGTCTTTTTGGTGATATCGAACTCGCCATTGGCAAACACATGCCCGCGGAACGGCTCGACGATATTGCCGGAGCGCTGGTCCTCGTCCGGCCATGTGGCCGATGCCTCGATCATGTATTCGCCGAAGCCCACATTGTGCCGGAACTCGCCCGCATAGACGTGCCCCACCTGGGTCTGCCAGCGCGGCCGGAAGGTAAAATCCGCGTTCGGCGCGATGTTCCAGAAAAACGGCGTGCGCACCGAGGTGCCGAAATCCTCCGACACCGCAATCGTCGGCGTCAGAAAGCCCGTCAGCCGCTTCACGCTCGGGTCCGGATGGCTGAAATAGGGCGTGTAGAACACCGGCACGCCGAAGAACTCGATAAACGCGTCCTCATATTCAACGCGCTGCTTTTCCTTGTCGTGGATGACCTTGAAGGACCGGATCTGCCACAGCGGCGGCGCATTCGGGTCCTCTTCACAGACATCGCAAACCGTATAGACGGCCTTGTTCAGCTCCGTCCGGTTGGCAGCGCTGCGGGTGCCTGAATTGGCTGCCACGCGCGCATTTTCTTCCAGCAGCAGCCGCACCGTCTCCGCCACACCGTCAGCGAAGTCATCCGACAGCAGCATGGAATCAGCGAACAGCACCTGGCCGTCGGGCTGCAGCAGGCTCACATTGCCGTTCGCCGTCACTGTCTTGGTTGTGCGGTCATAGACGATTGAGTCGGCCAGCAGCACCCGGCTGTCGGAGGTCACTTCCACATTGCCGGTGGCAGTCACCACATCCGCCTGCCGGTCGTGCACCATCTCGTCCGCCTCGATCAGCACATTGCCGTCGAGGGCTTCGCTCTGAGATCCGGCACTCTGGGCAAGGGCCGGGGCGGGCAGGGTGGCTCCCACAACGGACAGCGTGAGGCCGAGCACCAGCGACCCCGCAGCCACAAGGGCCGCTGCGGAAGAAATCCCGCGCGGGCCCGTGGTCAGGGGAGCGCCAAGGCTCCAAGGCGAATGGAAAGAGACCCCCGTGTCCCCCGTCGGCACCTAGCCGTCCTCCTGATGAAAGATCAACGCCCCGCCGAGCATGGCACTGATAAAGGCCGGTGACCACGCCGCCAGAACCACAGGCATAACCCCCCGGGCGCCAAGTGCAAGCGTCACATCCGTGAAAAAGTACAAAAAGAAGCCGCTCACGATGCCGGCCACGATGAGTTGACCGATACCCCCCAGCCGGGTCAGCCGCAGGCTGAAGCACGCCGCGATCAGCACCATCGCCGCCATCAGGAAGGGCCGCGACGCCAGCTGGTGCCAGTGAAGCTGATAGCGCAGTGCCGAGAACCCGGCCTCCTGTGCCGTGCGGATGAAGTCCGGCAGCTCCCAGAAAGACAGCGTATCCGGGGAGGCAAAGCTCTCCTGCACCCGCTCGAAGGTCAGCGTCGTCGGCAGGGAATAGGTCGGATGAAGCTCGCGCAGCTGGCCGGGCACCGTCACCTGGGCATTGGTCAGCGACCACTCGCCCTCCTTCAGCACCGCCTGGTCAGCATCGATCCGGCCCTTGAACTCCTGCTCCGTGCTGTAGAGGAAGATAATGACGTCCCGCAGCTCCACGCCCTGGTTCGTCACCCCCAGCGCATGGATCACCGACTGCCCCAGATCATCCGCCTGGCGCAGCCACAGCCCTGATTCGGACACCGCCAGCAGGCTGGCCCGCCCGCGGATGAACTTCGATTCCAGCGCTTCAAAGCGCGACACCATGGCCGCGGCCAGCGGGTTGTAGACCGTCACCGCACCCCCGCCGATCAGCAGCGCCAGGATGATGGACGGGGCGAGGAACTGCCACGCGGACACGCCGGAGGCCCGCGCCACGACGAATTCATTGGTCCGCGACAATTGCAGGAACGCCCACATGGAGCCGAACAGCACCGCGAAGGGCATCATCTTTTCCGAGATGCTCGGCAGCCGCAGCAGCCCCATGGACAGGACCGTGGTGAACGGTACCTCACGCGAGCCCGTGCGCCGCAGAAGCTCCACGAAGTCGATCACGAAGGCCAGCGCCATGCAGATGATGAACGACGCCGCAATCGCCAGCAGCGCCCGCCGCCCGAAATAAAGATACATCGTCCAGGGCAGCCGCATCAGCGTGTCCCCCCGGAGAGCGGTGCCGTCTGGGTGTTCCCCGCCACGCGCTTCAGCATCGCAACGGGCTTCCACCCGCCGATGATCGCGCACGCAATGGCAAAGGCCACAAGCGGGATCAGATATTGCACCGAGATCAGCATCGGCGTCCGCGTTGCCCAGCCCACGGCGGCAAGATCCAGCAGGCGCACCCCCAGCCCCAGCGCGATGGTGAGCACGATGCGCTGGCCATAGCCCCGGCGGCTGAACTCGTTTGGCAAGAGCCCCGCCATGGCAATCGCTGCGAAGATGAGGGCGTAAAGCGGCGAGGTGATGCGCGCATGGCCCTCTGCAATCAGCTCGTTGGCATATTGATTGTCATAGGCCAGCGTCCGGTCCGGCCACAGAAGCTCCGGCAGGTAGCGCTCATAGGCCTTGAAGTAGCGCTCCTCCGCCGGGTTCTCGAATTGGCTGAGATCGAAGGTGTATTTGTCGAAATACAGGAAGTCGGTCTTCTTCTTGGCGTCGCGGCGCTGGATATTGCCGTTCAGCATCACCAGCCGCGGGCCTTCCGGCGTGTCGATCAGCTGGCCGCGGTCGGCGATGTAGCTCACCGGCTTGTCCTTGTCGCGGTTGTCATGCACCAGCAGGCCCTCGAGGTCCCCGCCGGGCTTGCGCACTTCCACGAACACCGTCAGCCCCGGCGCCGGGGTGGTGAATTCGCCGGCCTGCAAAAGCGACGACGCAAATTCCGTCCGCATCTGCAGCAGCAGGTCGCGCATGTCGCGCATCGCCATCGGCAGCAGCAGCATGTTCACGAGATAGGCCAGCAGCATCACCCCGGCCGCGCACCCGAAGATCGCCCGCGCCACCTGCCAGCGACTCATCCCCGCCGCATACATCACCACCAGCTCGCTGTCGGTGCGCAAACGGTAGAGGCAATAGACCACCGCGAAGAACAGGCCGATCGGCAGCACGATCACCAGGATCGAAGGGATCACCAGCACCGACAGATAGAGGAACACACCCACATTCTGCCCCTGCTCGATCACGTCATTGAGCAGTTCCAGCGACTGGGTCAGCCACACCACGCCGGTCAGGATGAGCATGAAAACGAAAAACGGCCCCGTCACCAGCCGGGCGATATAGGCGTCAATCTTGAACACCTGGGAGCCGGCCGCGCTGGCACGGCTCATCCGCGCCTCGCCGTCCCGTGTTCCGGTGTCACTCGCCATGGGCCGCTCTGGTCCGGTTCCTGTTGACGCTGCCGGGCACGCGCAAGGGGCGGGCAGGCAGGCTTGGGAAGAGGTCCGCGCGGCAGCGCCGTCAGGCGCACCGGCTGCTCTCCCGGATTTCGAAATCCCATTCTAGGAAAAAACACCCGCGCAATGGTTAACGCGTGGATACCATTTCCCAAGGGGCCCCCAACCCCGCATCAGCAGGGGATTAACCTATTTTGGTGGTTTGGCGAAGACCTTTGGGCCATGTTAAGCGGCAAAAAGCGTCTTTTTGAGCGGCACCGGCGGGGCACGGCCCGGCAGCCGGGTCCCACATGTCCCCAACCGCTCGCCCCAAACCGCACATCTGACAGGAAACCCAGAGAACCATGCCGATGAATGTGACGATCGCCACCGCCACCCTGCCCAAGACCGGTGCCCTTATCCTGCCGGCCGTGGAGGGCACCTCGCTCCTGCCCACCGCCGAAGCCGTGGACAAGGCCATGTCCGGTGGCCTGAAGCGCGCCATGAAGGCCGCCGACTTCAAGGGCAAGGCCGGGCAGGTGCTGGATGTGGTGGCACCGGAGGGCGTCGGCGTCAGCCGTCTTTACATGGTCGGTCTCGGCGCGGCCCGCTCGGTCAAGCAGGCCGGTCTCGAGACCGCCGCCGGCACCATGGTCGCCCGCCTCAATGCGGCGCGCGTCAAGCAGGCCTCCATCGCCGCAGATCCCATCGCCGATGCTGACCTGTCCGACGCTGACATCGCCGCCCATCTCGCCATGGGCGCGCAGCTCGCTGCCTATCGCTTCGATGGCTACTTCACCAAGCAGAAGCCGGATCAGAAGCCGACCCTCACCAAGGTCTCGGTGATGACGAAGGCTCAGGCCCGCGCCAAAAAGGCCTGGGAGATCCAGTCCGCCATCGCCCAGGGTGTCTATCTCGCCCGCGACCTCGTCAACGAACCGCCGAACATTCTGTACCCGGAGAGCTTCGCCAAGAAGTGCAAGGCGCTCACCTCCCACGGCCTCAAGGTGGAAGTGCTTGGCGAAAAGCAGATGGAAAAGCTCGGCATGGGCTCTCTGCTAGGCGTGGGGCAGGGCTCCGTGCGCGAAAGCCAGCTCGTCGTCATGCGCTGGGAAGGCGGCGCGCAGAACGCCAAGCCCGTCGCCTTTGTCGGCAAGGGCGTGACGTTTGATACCGGCGGCATCTCGCTCAAGCCCGGCGCCGGCATGGAAGACATGAAGGGCGACATGGGCGGTGCCGCCGCTGTCACCGGCACCATGCTGGCGCTCGCGGCCCGCAAGGCCAAGGTCAACGCCGTGGGCGTCCTCGGCCTTGTCGAGAACATGCCCGATGCAGGCGCCCAGCGCCCCGGCGACATTGTCACCTCCATGTCCGGCCAGACCATCGAAATCCAGAACACCGATGCCGAAGGCCGCCTCGTGCTGGCCGATGCCCTCTGGTACACCCAGGACCGCTTCAAGCCGCGCATCATGATCGATTTGGCCACCCTCACCGGTGCCATCCTCGTGGCGTTGGGGGAGGAACATGCGGGCCTCTTCTCCGACAACGACAAGCTGTCCGAACAGCTCGCCGAAGCCGGCAAGGCCTCCGGCGAAACCGTCTGGCGTCTGCCGATGGGCGATGCCTATGACAAGCTGATCAAGTCGAAATTCGCCGACATGCGCAATATCGGCGGCCGCAATGCGGGCTCCATCACCGCCGCCCAGTTCCTCAACCGCTTCACCAATGGCGTGCCCTGGGCGCATCTGGATATCGCCGGCACCGCCTGGCAGTCCGGCGCCAAGCCCACGTCTCCGTCCTGGGGCACCGGCTGGGGCGTGCGCCTGCTCAACCGTCTGGTTGCGGACAATTTCGAGTAAGCCCTGATGGCCGAACTGCTGTTCTACCACCTCGAGCGCTCAACGCTGGAAGCCGTGCTGCCGCAGCTTCTTGAAAAGACGCTCGAGCGTGGCTGGACGGCAGTGGTCCGCGCGGGCTCGCCGGAACGTGTGAAAGCGCTCGATGCCCATCTGTGGACCTACCGCGACGACGCCTTCCTGCCCCATGGCGCGGAAGGCGAGGGCTATGAAGACATCCAGCCCGTCCTCCTGACCACCGGCACGGACAATCCGTCCGGTGCCAATGTCCTCTTTGCGGTGGATGGCGCGGATATCACCGGCGTTGAAACCTACCAGCGCTGCGTCCTGATGTTTGACGGAGCCGACCCCGCAGCCGTCGCCCGCGCCCGCGAGCACTGGAAAACCGTCAAGGCCGACGGCCACGACGCCACCTACTGGCAGCAAAGCGAGCAGGGCCGCTGGGAGAAAAAGGCCTAGGCGTCTTCCGCTGCAAGGCCCGCTTTCTCAACCGCGTCCTCATAGGCCACATGACAGGCTTCCCAGGCGGCTTCGGCCTTTTCGAGCTGGGTGCCGAGTTCGCCGCGCGCGCGGGCGATGAGGTCGGCCTTGGCGGGATCGCGCTCGAACAGGCTGCCATCGGCCAGCACAGCATCCAGCTTGGTGATCTTTTCCTCGATCTCGATGATTTTCATCTCCGCGGCATCCGCCTTCTTTTTCAGCGGCGCGATGGAGGCCCGTGCCTTGGCCGCTTCCTTGCGCGCCGCCTTGCCGCGCGCCTCGTCCTCGGCGGTCGGGGCAGGGGCACGGTCGGGGGCAGAGGCTTTCACAGCCGGGCGGTCGTCGCTTTGCGCGCCGGGGCGGCCGCGCTGGCTCAGCAGCAGGCGGCGGTAATCATCCATGTCCCCGTCAAAGGCCTCGACCCGGCCCCCATGCACCAGCCACAGCCGGTCGGCGCAGGAATCGATCAGGTGCTGGTCATGGCTGATCAGGATGACCGCGCCCGGATAATTGTTGATCGCATCCACCAGCTGGTCGCGCCCCTGCATGTCCAGATGGTTGGTCGGTTCGTCGAGCACCAGCATGTGCGGCTTGTCGAAGGTGGCAAGCGCCAGCAGCAGCCGCGCCTTCTCGCCGCCCGACAGGTCGCGCACCTTGACGTCCGCCCGCTTGCCGGAAAAGCCGATGGCGCCGACGCGGGTACGCACCTGCGCATCCGTCACTTCACCGAACTTCTCCATCCGCTGCCGCATGGTCTGATATGGCGTCAGCCCCTCCGGCAGCTCGTCCACCTGGTGCTGCGCGAAATAGCCGATGCGCAGCTTCGGCGAGCGCCGCACCTTGCCGTCCATCTGCTTCAGCCGCGCGGTAATGAGCTTGGCGAAGGTGGATTTGCCGTTGCCGTTGGCGCCCAGCAGCGCAATCCGGTCGTCCTGGTCGATGCGCAGGGTCATCCGCGACAGGATGGCTTTTTCGTCATAGCCGACGGATGCATCTTCCATGGTGATGATCGGCGGCGGCAGCAGGTCCTCCGGACCCTGAAGACTGATCGGCGCCGATTGCTCGTCCGCCAGCACCGTCGGCAGTTCCAGCTTCGACAGCGCCTTCATCCGGCTCTGCGCCTGCCGCGCCTTCGACGCCTTGGCGCGGAAGCGCTCCACGAAGGCGCTCATATGCTTGCGCTTGGCATCCAGCTTCTTGCGCAGGGCAATGTCGTGTTCCGCCTGCTCCGCCTTCAGCTTCTGGAAGCGAGCGAAATTGCCCGAGTAGAAAGACAGCCGCTGGTGCTCCAGATGCAGGATGCCCGTCGCCACCTGGTCCAGCAGGTCGCGGTCATGGCTGACGATCAGCAGCGTGCGCGGATATTTACGCAGGAAGTCCACCAGCCAGATCGTGCCTTCGAGGTCGAGATAGTTGGTCGGCTCATCGAGCAGCAGCAGGTCCGGCTGGGTAAACAGCAGGGCCGCCAGCGCCACGCGCATGCGCCAGCCGCCGGAAAAATCCTTTGTCGGCCGCGCTTGGTCCGCCTCATCGAAACCGAGACCCGCCAGGATGCTCGCCGCCCGCGCCGGGGCGCTGTGCGCATCAATGTCCGCCAGCCGCGTATGAATGTCCGCAATCCGGTGCGGATCGGTGGCGGTCTCCGCCTCCGTCAGAAGCGCCAGCCGCTCCGTGTCAGCCGCCAGCACGGTTTCCAAGAGGCTGATATCCGTCGCCGGCGCTTCCTGCTCCACCCCGCCGATACGCCAGTTCTTCGGCACCGAGATCGAGCCCGTCTCAGACGGGATCTCGTTGCGGATCAGACTGAACAGGGTCGACTTGCCGACCCCGTTGCGGCCCACCACGCCCACATGCTTGCCCTCGGGCACGCCTGCGGTGGCACCCTGCAGCAGCACCCGGTCACCGATCCGGTAGGTAATATCGTTGATTTGCAGCATGGCGTGCGGCTTTGCCTGATCCGGCGTGGAAAGGTTAAGGGCAGGGCGCAGCCTGGGGGTGCTTGCAGGGAAGCTGGCAGCGCGGCTATAACGCGCGCGACTTCACCTGAGCCTTATCCAAGGCCCTCTTGAAACCGCATTTCTAAGCGTCTCCCGTCAGATGTCCACCATGCTCTCGCGCATAGGCGCATTGCATGGTCTCTCCTCCCGCGGCACAGGCGGCAGCGCGACCTGCCAAGCTCCATAGGAAAGGCACACACCATGGCCCTCGAGCGCACCTTCTCCATCGTCAAGCCCGACGCCACCAAGCGCAACATCACCGGCAAGGTCATCGACCGTCTGGAATCCGCCGGCCTGCGCGTCATCGCTTCCAAGCGCATCCACATGACCAAGGAGCAGGCCGAAGGCTTCTACGCGGTCCATAAGGAGCGCCCCTTCTTCGGTGAACTGGTGTCCTTCATGACCTCCGGCCCGGTCATCGTGCAGGTGCTGGAAGGCGAAAACGCCATCGCCAAGAACCGCGAAGTTATGGGTGCCACCAACCCGGCCGACGCCGCCCCCGGCACCATCCGCGCCGATTTCGCCGAGAGCATCGAAGCCAATTCCGTGCACGGCTCCGACGCCCCGGAAACCGCAGCCGAAGAGATCAAGTTCTTCTTCTCCGACGACGAAATCGTCGGCTGAAGCCTCTCGCAAAACTGATCGAAAAAGGCGGATGCTCTGGCATCCGCCTTTTTTGTGCGCGAGTCTGTGCCCTGACCTTATCGGAGGAGAGGCTCAACCGGCTCTTCAGTTAGACCCGTCAGGCGCGAAAAGGCGAGGATGAACCTCGAGAATGACCCCAAGGTCTGTGTTGTCAGCGATCAGGTCGTCGGACATACGGGCAACCATTCCCGGTGTGACAAAGGCAAGTGACGGCACAAGGCGGCCCAGCATGACAGCGGCCTGAAACACGCCAAGTGGCAGCGGCAAGAGCCGGGGGGAGCGGTCCAGACTGTGGAAAATCGACCGCACGAATTCCGCATAGGTGAGGACCGATCCGCCTCCGATCTCAAAAGCCCTGTTCAACGCCCCCGGTTGGCTGATTGCTGCCACGCAGGCCGCAGCCAGGTCTTCTGCGTGAACCGGCTGGCGGAGGCCATGGGCGCCAGCAACGATTGGAAAAAATCCCACCCGTTTAATGACATCGGCGATGAAAGAGACGTTTCTGTCCTGTCCAGCGCCATAGATCATAGTGGGCCGCAAGATCGTCCAGGCTGCTCCTGCCGCCGCGGCTTTGTTCTGGACAATGTCCTCGCAGCGCGCGAGCTCGGCTGCGAATGCACGGTCAGCCGCATTTGGGGCATTTTCCTTGCTGATCCGGCTCATGCTGCTCACGACAATCACGTGACCGGGGCGCAACGTGTCTACGAGTCGGCAAAGGTCGTCGGTGATTGTGATGGGGGCCGTCGAAATCAGGGTATCAACAGGCGAAGGTGGCAGGCGGCGTCCGTCCGTGCCGGGTGTCGAGGCGTAGGTTGCGAAGCCATGGGCGGTTGAGGCACTGCGCGCAATCGGAAGTACCCGATGCCCGTTCTCTGCAAGACGGGGCAGGATAAACTTGGAAATCTGGCTGGTAGCACCGATGACGGCCACTGATTTCATATGCACGGCCTCCCTGCCGATGCCCGCAATCGTCAGCCCTGAAACAGAAACCGCTGTGGCGTCGCGCCTTCTGCCGTCACTACCCGACCGTCCTCAAAGCGCACCTCGCCGGTGACGATCATCCGCACCGCTTGTGGATAGAGCTGGTGCTCGGCTTTCAGGATGCGTGCTGACAGCGTGTCCGCGTCATCCCCCGGCAGCACCGGCACCGCCGCCTGGGCGATGATCGGCCCACTGTCCAGCGCCGGGGTTATGTAATGCACCGTGCAGCCGGAAATGGTCACGCCCGCATCCAGCGCCTGCTGCTGCACATTCAGCCCCTTGAAGGCGGGCAGGAGGGACGGGTGGATATTCACCATCCGGCCTTCCCATTTGGCGGCGAACTCATCGGTCAGGATGCGCATGAAGCCCGCATAGCAGACAAGCTCGGCGCCCGCGGCCTCCAGCGCGTCCCCTAGCGCCGCATCAAATGCGGCCCGGCTGTCGAACACTGTGTGGTCGATGATCTTCGTGGGAATGCCCGCCTCGGCGGCGATCGCAAGACCCTTGGCCTTCGGCCGGTTGGAAATCACGCACACGATCTCGGCCGGGAAATCCGGTGCCGCAACGGCATCGATCAGCCGCTGCATGTTGCTGCCGCGGCCTGAAATCAGGATGGCGATCTTCATGCGTCTTGGATCGTCCCGATGGCCCGCGTGTCGATCCCCAGGCCCGACAGATGCGCCGTCACGGCGTCCGCGTCATCCCCCGGTGACACCACGGCCACCATGCCGATGCCGCAATTAAACGTGCGGTGCAGTTCCGCATCCGTCATGCCGCCCAGCCCCTGCAGCCAGCGGAACACCGGCGGCAGCTCCCAACTCGTATAGTCAATGTCGGCGGCCAGCGTCTTCGGCAGCACGCGGGGAATGTTCTCAGAGAAGCCGCCGCCCGTGATATGCGCCAGCGCCTTGATGCGCCCGTCGCGGATCGGCTCCAGCAGCGGCGTCACATAAAGCCGCGTCGGCGTCAGCAGCGCCTCGCCCAGCGTCGCAGCGTTGGTGTCAAACGGCGCAGGCGCATCCAGCTTGGCGCCCGCATCGGCAATCAGCTTGCGCACCAGCGAAAAGCCGTTCGAGTGAAGGCCCGAGGACGCAAACCCCAGGATGATGTCACCGGCAGCGATATCCTGCCGCGGCAGCAGCGTCCCCCGCTCGGCCGCGCCCACGGCAAAGCCCGCGAGATCGAAATCATCGCCCTGATACATGCCCGGCATCTCGGCGGTTTCCCCGCCGATCAGCGCGCAGCCCGACTGCGAACAGCCCTCCGCGATGCCGGAGACAACCTGCGCCGCGGCTGCCACGTCGAGGTGCCCCGTGGCGAAGTAATCGAGGAAGAACAGCGGCTCGGCCCCCTGCACGATGAGGTCGTTCACGCACATGGCCACAAGGTCGATGCCGACAGTGTCCAGAATGCCCGTGTCGATCGCCAGCCGCAGCTTGGTGCCCACCCCGTCATTGGCCGCCACCAGGATGGGGTCGGTGAAGCCCGCGGCCTTCAGGTCAAACAGCCCGCCGAAGCCGCCGAGATCGCTGTCCGCGCCCGCCCGGCGTGTCGCCTTGGCCATGGGCGCGATCAGCTTCACCAGGGCATTGCCCGCATCGATGTCCACGCCCGCATCCGCATAGGTGATGCCGTTGGATTTGTCCGGTGAAGCGGGTGCCGCCATCAAATGCCTCTTCGCGCAGATCGGTGGTCGTTAAGTCAGCTTTTCGCCCAATTTGCCGGGCCACATGGTCCCCGGATCAGCCTCCTCGGCTTGCCTCGGGGCCAGCGAGCGCCTAAACGAGCCCAAAGCCCTCCCGAATGCAAGTGCATGGCGGTGCAAGGCAGGGCTGCCGGGGCGGAAATGCTGGCCCGGCAGAGAGTTAGGCACGGTCAGCAGGCAGGGGCAGGGCGCTTTTGCCGCACGGCCTGCGGCGGGGTGATATAGTCCCGCCGCCGCGCCGTCATAGGACGGTCACGGATATGTGGCGAGTGACAGAGTTTGGGGGCTTCGGATGCGGGAGATGACGGGTTTGCTTGAAACAGGAATGCACCGGCGCGTGACGGGATCAGCGGCACTGTCCGCAACTGGGTCCGCAGCACGGCGCGGGGCTGCGCTGCTGCGCGCTGCTACCCTCGCGCTCACCGTCGCCGTGGCGCTCGCCACCGGCCTCGGCGCACCCGCGCCCGCCGCGGCCCAGTCCTCCAGCGACATCTACACCGTCACCGGCATCCCCATCGACGCCACCGGCACTGACGCCTCTCAGGCCCGCGAAGCCGCTTTGGTCCAGGGCCGTATAAAGGCCGCCGATGAAGTGCTGCGCCGGTTCACGCTCTATGCGGACTGGCCGCGCCTGCCGGAAGTGGATGCGGTCACCGCTGATGCCATGGTCACCGGCATCGGTGTCGCCAATGAGCGCACCTCCGGCACCCGCTATCTCGGCGAAGTGACCGCCCGCCTTGATCCGGGCCGTGTCCGCAGCTTCCTGCGGCAATCAGGTGTCCGCTTCACCGAAAGCCAGGCGGCCCCCGTGCTGCTGCTGCCCGTGCTCGACACCCCCGGCGTCCGCGTCCTGTTCGATGAGCCCAACCCCTGGCGCGCGGCATGGGAATCAATCGGCCTGTCCAATTCACTGGTGCCCATCCGGCTCGCCCTCGGCGACCTCGAAGACTTCGCCGCCATCGACGCAGGCACTGCCATCGGCGCTGACTGGGCGGCGGTGGAAGCCATCGCCGGCCGTTATGGTGTGGATCAAGTGCTCGTCGCCCATGCGAAGGCGGACGAGGGTGCATCCTTCGATGTCACACTCTACCGGGTCACCCCGCGGGGTACGGAAGAAACCACCCGCAGCTTCCAGGGCGCCACGGTGGAGGACGCCTCCGCGACGGCGGCGCAGGAAATCCGCAATTCCATGATCGCCAACTGGAAGACGCAGAACGCCGTGGCCTTCGGTCTGGAACAGACCTTCCCGGCCTCGGTGGAGTTCGCCTCCCTCGGCGAATGGGCTGCCATCCGCAAGCGGCTTGAGTCGGTCTCCATTGTGCAGAGCTATGACGTGGTCGCCCTGTCGGCCCGGGGCGCTGAACTGAAGATCCGCGTTGCCGGCCCCATCGAGGCGCTGGCCGCCAACCTGTCCCAGCGCCAGGTGCGTCTGATTGACGAAGGCGGCTACTGGACCATGGCCCTTGCCCCCAGCGCCGCCCCGGCACCGGCCCCCTCGCTGGCGGACCCTGCCACCCTTGAGCCGGCACCCGCATCAGCCCCCACATCCACGCAGCCGCAGGCCGGTGCATCCGGCCTGCCCGAAGACGAGGCCATCGCCGACCGTCTGACCCGCCAGAACGCGGGCAGCCCCGCACCGTGAGCGCTGCATCGTGAGTTTTGTCCCCAACCTGATAACGCTCGGGCGGCTGATCCTCGTCCCGGTCATTATCTATCTGATCGGCCATCAGGAATTCGAGGCAGCCTTCTGGGTCTTCGTCGCCGCCGGTGTGTCCGACGGGGTGGACGGCTTCATCGCACGCCGCTTCAACGTCAAGACCACCCTGGGTGCCTGGCTCGACCCGGTGGCCGACAAGGCGTTGCTTGTCTCCATCTTCGTGTCACTCGGCATGCAGGATCTCATCCCCAACTGGCTGGTGATCCTGGTGGTCAGCCGCGATGTGCTCATTGTCGGCGCGGTGCTGATTTCATGGCTGATCGGCTTTTCCATCACCATGCGCCCCTTGATGGTGAGCAAGATCAACACCACTGTGCAGATAGCCTATGCGGCGGGCGTGCTGGCCGTGCTTGGCTTCGGGCTGGAAGCCTCGCTTGCCTCGGCGCTGGTGCTCGGCACCTATCTCACCGGCATGACAACGGTCGTGTCCGGCGCCAGCTATCTGGTGGACTGGGTGCGGGATGTCAGCGCTTGGGAAACCGATGAGGCGGAAAAGCAGCACACCGCGTCAGACAACTGACGCGCAAAGGCGGATTGGCGCGTCATACCGCTGACGCACCGGCAGGATCAACCAACCCGAAACGGGGCAGAACAGATGAGCGTTGGCAGACAGGCGGCAATCTGGGCAGCGGTGGCGCTGGCCTTCGGCCTCACCCTGCATTTCCTCAGCGGCATCATGCTGCCCTTCGTGGCCGGCATGGCCATCGCCTATTTCCTCGACCCGGTGGCCGACAGGCTGGAAGCAGCGGGTTTCAGCCGCATGGCCGCCACCACCGTCATCTCCATCATCGCCGTGCTGCTGCTCATCCTCGGCATCGTGCTGCTGCTGCCCGTGCTGCAGGACCAGTTCATCGCCTTCGCCAACCGGGTGCCCGGCTATCTCGAGCAGCTCCAGGCGCTCGTCGACCGCGTGATGGATGGCCGCCTGGCCCAGTTCATCTCGACCCTTGATACCGATTTCGAAGCCGCCTTCGGGGACCTCGCCAAGACGGCGGTGGGCTGGGTCGGCGGCGTCTTTGAGCGCGCCATCTCCGGCAGTCTCGCTTTCGTCGGCTTCCTGTCGCTGGTCTTCGTCACGCCGGTCGTCGCCTTCTACCTGCTGTTGGACTGGGACCGCATGGTGGCCCAGGTCGATAGCTGGCTGCCGCGCGACCACGCCGACACCATTCGCGGCCTCGCCCGCGAGATGAACGAGATGCTGTCGGGCTTTGTCCGCGGCCAGGTCACGGTCTGCCTCGTGCTCGGCACCTTCTATGCCACCGGCCTGTCGCTGGTGGGCCTCGAATTCGGCCTTGTGGTCGGCGTCATTGCCGGCATCGTCAGCTTCATTCCCTATCTGGGGGCGGCCACGGGCCTTGTCCTGTCGGTCGGTCTCGCCCTCGTCCAGTTCTGGCCGGACCCGGTGATGATCGGCGCCGTCGCGCTGGTTTTCTGGATCGGGCAGGCGATCGAAGGCAACATCCTCACCCCCTGGCTTGTCGGCTCACGGGTCAAGCTGCACCCGGTCTGGGTCATCTTCGCCCTGTTCGCCTTCGGCACCATGTTCGGCTTTGTCGGTGTGCTGCTGGCTCTGCCGCTCGCCGCCGTCATCGGCGTCCTCGCCCGCTTCGGCGTGTCGGAATATCTCAAGAGCGATCTGTATCGCGGCAGCGGCAGATATCTCAGTCCCGCGGCGGATGCACCGCCCACGGATGATCCCGGAAAAGACGAAGAACCTGCGAAGGGAGGGGAGGCGTGAGCGCACCCGGCCCCCAGCTGCCCCTGCCGCTTGCCCATCGCGCCGCCCAGGGACGCGAGGACTTTCTGGTGAGCGACAGCAATGCCGTCGCTGTAACCTGGATCGACCGCTGGCCGGACTGGCCCCAGCCCGTCGCCGTGCTGGTGGGCCCCGCGGGCAGCGGCAAGTCGCATCTGGCTGATGTGTGGCGCAGCAAGGCCCGCGCCTTGCCCTGCGAGGCACAGGCCCTGCGCAAGGAAGATGTGCCCGAGCTTCTGGCCACCAAGGCGCTGGTGGTGGAAAACCTGCACCAGCTACGTGACCCGGAGGCGCTGTTCCACCTGCTCAATTTCGCGCGGGAGACCGGTGCCTTTCTGCTGCTCACCAGCGCTGAAAGCCCCGCAGCCCTGCACTTCCCCCTGCCTGACCTCATGTCCCGACTCAACGCTGCCCCCACAGTGCAGCTGCACGCGCCGGACGAGATGCTTCTGCTCCAGCTCATCGCCAAGCATTTCGCTGACCGCGGGGTCCACGCCACGCCCACAATGCTGGAATATATTTCCAACCGCATCGACCGCTCGGCGCACGCCGCCCGCGACGTGGTGCAGCGCATCGACATGCATGCCCTCAGCCACGGCAAACGCCTCAATATGAGCGTGATTCGCGATGTGCTGAACGCTCCCGCCGACGCGGGCTGACAGACCCGTTTTCCCCGCCGCGCTGGAAGCTGTCACGCATCCGTCATAACTTGGTGCGATGCCTGCGCTAACTTGATGTTCGCGCTGCCCGATGGTGTCTCCGATGGATGCCGCCGCTTAAGGGCGCCATGATTTCCGGAACAGGTGTATCCATGACGCTAGAAGCCGAGAATACGGTCCAGACCAAGGCTACGACCCTGGACGACATTGCCGGCCAGTTCGCCGGAATCACGCTTGAATCGAACGACCGCTTCATCAACCGCGAGCTGTCCTGGCTGTCTTTCAACGGCCGCGTGCTGGAGGAAGCCGACAATACCAGCCACCCGCTGCTGGAGCGCCTGCGCTTCCTGTCGATCTCGGCCTCCAATCTCGACGAGTTCTACATGGTCCGCGTGGCGGGCCTGCACGGTCAGGTCCAGGCGGGCGTCGATACGCTCAGCCAGGAAGGGCTGACCCCGGCCCAGCAGCTTGAGCAGGTCAATGCCGCCGCCGGCATCCTCATGCGCGACCAGCAGGTCACCTGGCGCAAGCTGCGCGAGCTTCTCACCGGCGAAGGCATTGAGGTGGTGAAGCCCGCAGCCCTCACGCCCTCCGACATGGACTGGCTGGAAACCTTCTTCCTCGAAGATGTGTTCCCGGTGCTCACGCCGCTCGCCATCGACCCGGCGCACCCGTTCCCCTTCATTCCCAATCTCGGCATCTGCATGGCGCTTGATCTGCGCCGCATGTCGGACGGCCAGCCCATGTCCGCTTTGCTGCCGATCCCCAGCCAGGTGAAGCGCTTCGTCCGCCTGCCCAACGCCCAGGCCGACGGCGGCGAAATCATCCGCTTCATCACGCTTGAAAACGCCATCGGCCTGTTCACCAGCCGCCTGTTCCCCGGCTACGAGGTCAAGGGCTCCGGCGTCTTCCGCATCATCCGCGACAGCGACCTCGAAATCGAGGAAGAGGCCGAAGACCTGGTGCGGCTGTTTGAAAGCGCCCTAAAGCGCCGCCGCCGCGGCAGCGTGGTGCGCCTCAAGATCGCCAAGGACATGCCGGAGAAGCTGCGCAAGCTGGTCATCTCCGAACTCGAAGTGAGCCCCCGCGACGTGATCCTGGTGGATGGCCTCGTCGGCCTCGCCTCAACGTCCCAGCTCATCGTCGATGACCGCCCGGACCTCAAATTCACCCCCTACAACGCCCGCTTCCCCGAGCGTATCCGCGACCATGGCGGCGATTGCTTTGCCGCCATCCGTGAAAAGGACATCCTCGTCCACCACCCCTATGAGAGCTTCGACGTGGTGGTGCAGTTCGTCCGCCAGGCGGCCAACGACCCGGACGTGGTGGCCATCAAGCAGACGCTCTACCGCACCTCCGTTGACAGCCCCATCGTCCGTGCCCTGATCGAAGCAGCCGAGGCGGGCAAGTCGGTGACCGCGCTGGTGGAGCTCAAGGCGCGCTTTGATGAAGCTGCCAACATCAAGCTGGCGCGTGATCTCGAGCGCGCCGGGGTGCAGGTCGTCTATGGCTTCATCGAGTTCAAGACCCACGCCAAGATGTCCATGGTTGTCAGGCGCGAGGGCGGGGAGCTGCGCACCTATTGCCATTTCGGCACCGGCAACTATCACCCCATCACCGCCAAGATCTACACCGACCTGTCGCTCTTCACGGTCGATCCGGTGCTTGGCCGTGATGCTGCGCGCGCCTTCAACTACATCACCGGCTATGCCGAACCGGCGGACCTTGAAAAGCTCGCCCTGTCGCCGATGACCCTGCGCAACCTGCTGATCGATTACATCGAAAAGGAAATCGAGCACGTGCAGCAGGGCCGCCAGGGCGCCGTCTGGGCGAAAATGAATTCGCTGGTGGACGCTTCCGTCATCGACGCGCTCTACCGCGCCAGCCAGGCCGGCGTGAAGGTGGAACTGGTGATCCGCGGCATCTGCTGCCTGCGCCCCGGCGTGCCCGGCCTGTCCGAGAACATCGCCGTCAAGAGCATCGTCGGCCGCTTCCTCGAGCATTCGCGCATCGTCTGCTTCGGCAACGGCCACGCGCTGCCCAACCCCGGCGCCAAAATCTACATCTCCTCCGCCGACTGGATGCCGCGAAACCTCTACCGCCGTGTCGAGACGCTGGTGCCGGTCGAAAATGCCACCGTGCACGAACAGATCCTCGACCAGATCATGGTCGCCAATCTCGAGGACAACGAGCAGAGCTGGGACCTGATGCCCGACGGCTCCTATATGCGCACCGAGCTCGGCCCCGACGCCAAGCCCTTCAACGCGCATCAGTACTTCATGACCAACCCCAGCCTCTCAGGCCGCGGCAAGGCGCTGGAAGAAAGCCTGCCCAAGCAATTCCGTTTCCGTACTGCCACCGATTGATTTGGTGTATGACTGACAGCTGACTCGGCGTGCGTACCGGCGTAATCGGCCGCACCGGGTCAGCCTGTCACCTGAGTGGGAAGCGCGTATGCCCACGGCACTTCAATTGCGGCACACCTCCGACCTCAGCAAAGGGGTCGGCATCATCGACATCGGCTCCAACTCCGTGCGCCTGGTGGTCTATGCCGACCGTGGCCGCACCCTGCAGCCGATCTTCAACGAAAAGGTCCTGTGCGGCCTCGGCCGCAGCGTCGCCAGCACCGGCGAGCTGGATACCGAGGCGGTGGACCGTGCGCTTACCGCGCTCGCCCGCTTCCGCGGCCTCACCAGCGCGCTTGGCATCAGCGATCTTCAGGCTGTCGCCACCGCTGCCGTGCGCGAAGCCTCCAATGGTGACTATTTCATCGAGCGCGCCGAGCATCTGTGCGGCGGCCCAATCTCCATCCTCTCCGGCCATGACGAAGCGCGCTTTGCCGCTGAAGGCGTGATCGCCGGCTTTCCGGATGCGGACGGCGTGGTGGGGGATCTCGGCGGCGGCAGCCTCGAACTGGTGGATGTCGCCAATGGCCGCTACGGCGAGGGCATCACCCTGCCGGTCGGCCCCCTGCGGCTGATCGACATGTCCGGCAACAACATTGCCCGCGCCCGCGAGATCGTGGCCGAGGCTTTCGCGCAGGCGGACTGGACCACCGGCCGCCCGTGCGAGAATTTCTACGCGGTGGGCGGCAACTGGCGGAACCTCGCCAAGCTGCACATGTATGCCGAGGAATACCCCCTGCGCGTGCTGCAGGCCTACACCGTGCGCAAGCGCGAGGCGATTGACGTGTCCCGCCTGATCGCCGGCCAGAGCCCCAAATCCCTTGAGCGCATCCCCGATGTTTCCCGCAAGCGCCTGGACACCTTGCCCTTCGCGGCTCTCGTCATGGAAAAGGTGCTGGAAGTCACGGGTGCCGCGCGCCTCGTCATCTCCGCCTATGGCGTGCGCGAAGGTCTGCTTTATGCCCGCCTCGCCGAGCAGGACCGCCGGGCCGACCCGCTGCTCGCCTGGGCCACCGGGGTAGGGGAGCGGCTGGGCCGTTTCGCCGAACATGGGGAGGAGCTTGTGCGCTTCACAGCGCCCCTGTTCCAGTCAGGCCAGCTCATGGCGGCGGATGCGGGCGAGCGCCGCCTGTACCATGCCGCCTGCCACTTGAGCGACATGGCCTGGCGCATCCATCCCGACTATCGCTCCCAGCACGTGCTGACCGAAATCCTGCGCGCGCCTGTGGCCGGCATCGACCATCCCGGCCGTGTCTATCTGGCGATCGCCGTTGCCAACCGCTACCGCAAGGGCACCAATGGCGACCATGACGGCGCGCTGTCGCTGCTGGATGAAGACCGCGCCCGCCGCGCCGAAGCCCTCGGCCTCGCCCTGCGCCTGGGGCACATCATCTCCGCCGGGGCTCCACGCCTCGTCACGGGCTTCCGCCTTCAGCCGGAGGCCGACAAGCTGACGCTCATCGTGCCCTCGGCCCGCAAGGATCTGTTGGGGGAATCGGTTGCCAAGCGGCTCAACAATCTGGCCCGCGCGCTGGGCACCGAGCCGGACATCCGCATTTCAGACGCCTGAGAGGAATTTTCGCCGGGGACGCCTATTCGGCAGCCCGCTGCGGCATCTTCACCGGTTTGATGACCTGGTTCTCGATCGCCAGGCATAGCTGGCCGTTTTTCAGCGCCAGCGCGTCCTCGCCGAAAATCTCGCGCCGCCAGCCGCGCAGGGCTGACACATCCGCATTGTCGTCCGCCGCGATGCGTTCGAGGTCGGCCACGTTGCAGATCAGCTTCTGCGCCACGTCATGCGCTTCGCATTTGTATTTCAGCAGCACCTTCAGCAATTCCACCGTCGGGCCGATGCCCTGGGGCAGCTGTTCCGGCGCTTCCGGCATCATCACCTCGGAGGAGGGACGGTTGAGCCCGCGCGTCACTGCTTCCAGCAGGCTCTTGGCCCCCCGGCTCTGGGCAAAGCCCCGCGGCACCGCGCGCAGATTGCCCAGCGCGTCCGCCGTCGTCGGCGCCTGGGTGGCGATTTCCTGGATCGCATCGTCCTTCAGGATGCGCCCGCGCGGAATATTGCGGATCTGCGCTTCCTGCTCGCGCCAGGCAGCCGCCTCCTGTAGCACCGCCACGGCCTTGCGTGTGCGGTTGCGCAGCTTCAGCCGTTTCCAGGCGTCTTCCGGCTTCACTTCATAAGTGTCCGGGTCCTGCAGGATGGCCATTTCCTCGGCCACCCATTCCGCCCGGCCGGACTTGGTGATCCGCCGCGCCAGATGTTCATAGACCTGCCGCAGATGGGTCACGTCCGCCGCCGCATAGCGCAGCTGCTTGTCGGTCAGCGGCCGCCGGCTCCAGTCGGTAAAGCGCGAGGACTTGTCCACCTGGGCGCCCGTCACCCGTTTGACGATGTTCTCATAGCCGATCGAATCGCCGAAGCCGCACACCATCGCCGCCACCTGCGTGTCGAACAGCGGGTCGGGCAGGGTCTTCGCCTCATGCCAGAAGATCTCGATGTCCTGGCGGGCGGCATGAAACACCTTGATGACCGACCGGTTCGCCATCAGCGCGTAGAAGGAGGAAAGGTCGATCCCCTCCGCCATCGGGTCGATGAGCAGCGCATCCCCCTTCGGCGCGGCAACCTGGATCAGGCACAGGATCGGCCAATAGGTCGAGTCCCGCAGAAACTCCGTATCCACGGTCACATAGGTTTCGGTCGAAAGGCCGGTGCAGGCGGCCTCGAGGGCCTCGGTCGTCGTGATAATATCCATCTTGCGCATGCTATAGCCGAAGCCGCGCCCTTTGTCGCTAGTCCTTGCATGTCCTGATACCGCCCATCTCCTTGATTGGGGGGCGGAATCTTGACAAGACGGGCCCGCCCATGCGCTTCTCCGCCGCAACTCCCGCGCGCCCGCGGCCATCGGCCCCGCGCTATCCCGTAAGACCCCAAAGACCCAAGGCTTTTTACCGCCATGACCCGTTATCGCTCCCATACCTGCGGCCAACTTCGTGCGGAGGACGTCGGCAAGACCGTGCGCCTCTCCGGCTGGGTCAACCGCGTGCGCGACCATGGCGGCCTGCTGTTCGTGGATTTGCGCGACCATTACGGCCTCACCCAGTGCGTGGCCGACCCCGACAGCCCGGCCTTTGCCGCCGTTGATACCCTGCGCGCGGAATGGGTGGTGACCATCGACGGTGAAGTTGTGGCCCGGTCGGACGAGACGGTGAACGACAAGCTGCCCACCGGCGCGGTTGAAGTCCGCATCAAGTCCATCGAGATCCAGTCCGAAGCGCAGGAACTGCCTCTGCCGGTCTTCGGTGATCTCGACTACCCGGAAGAAACCCGCCTGCGCTACCGCTTCCTCGATCTGCGCCGCGAGCGCCTGCACGAGAACATCGTCCTGCGTTCGCGCATCATTGCAGACCTGCGCCGCCGGATGACCGAAGCGGGCTTCATGGAATTCCAGACGCCGATCCTGACCGCTTCCTCGCCGGAAGGTGCGCGCGACTTCCTGGTGCCCAGCCGCCTGCATCCGGGCCAGTTCTACGCCCTGCCGCAGGCCCCGCAGCAGTTCAAGCAGCTCATCATGGTCGCGGGCTTCGACCGCTATTTCCAGATCGCCCCCTGCTTCCGCGACGAAGACGCCCGCGCTGACCGCTCGCCGGGCGAGTTCTATCAGCTCGACATCGAGATGAGCTTCGTCGAGCAGGAAGACATTTTCCAGGCCGTCGAACCCATCCTGCGCGATGTCTTCGTCGCGTTCGGCAACGGCAAGAGCGTGACCGAGAAATTCCCGCGCATTCCCTTCGCCGAAGCCATGCGTAAATATGGCTCCGACAAGCCGGACCTGCGCAACCCGATCGAGATGTCGGACGCCACCGACACCTTCCGCGATTCCGGCTTCAAGGTGTTTGCCGGGCAGATTGCCGCTGACGACAAGGTCCGCGTCTGGGCCATCCCGGCACCGGGCGGCGGCAGCCGTGCCTTCTGTGACCGGATGAATTCCTGGGCCCAGAAGGAAGGCCAGCCCGGCCTTGGCTACATCTTCTTCCGCGAGGAAGAAGGCGAGCTCGTAGGCGCAGGCCCCCTTGCCAAGAATATCGGCCCGGAGCGCACCGAGGCCCTGCGCCAGCAGCTCGACCTCAAGGCGGGCGACGCGGTGTTCTTCACCTGCGGCATCCCCTCAAAGTTTGTCGACTTTGCAGGCCAGGCCCGCCAGCAGATCGGCCGCGAGCTGAACCTGATTGACGACAACAAGTTCGAGTTCTGCTGGATCGTCGACTTCCCCATGTATGAGTGGGACGAAACCGAACAGAAGATCGACTTCTCGCACAACCCCTTCTCCATGCCCCAGGGCGGGCTGGAAGCGCTTGAGACGAAGGACCCGCTGGAGATCAACGGCTACCAGTATGACATCGTCTGCAACGGCATCGAGCTGTCCTCCGGCGCCATCCGTAATCACAAGCCCGAAATCATGATGAAGGCGTTCGAGATTGCGGGCTACGGGCCGGAAGTGGTGGAAGAGAAGTTCGGCGGCATGCTGAACGCCTTCCGCTATGGCGCCCCGCCCCATGGCGGCATCGCCCCGGGCGTGGACCGCATCGTCATGCTGCTCGCCGACGAAGAAAACCTGCGCGAAGTCACCATGTTCCCGATGAACCAGCAGGCCCAGGACCTGATGATGGGCGCCCCCGCCGAGGCCAACGCCCACCAGCTCCGCGAACTTCACATCCGCACGGTTGTGCCCAAGGACTGATCCGTTTCCGGATCATCCCCACAGGCAATCAGCGCCAAGAGAAAAGGGCTCCTCGAAAGAGGAGCCCTTTAGTTCATCTTGGGGGTAATTGTTTGTGGGAAACCGCGCTTGGGGGGCTTGGTTTCCGCGCCTTCTTGTAGGTGGGCTATTCCTCCCGGTCCCGGCCGGAAACGCTGGGGGGCGAGTAGGCCGGGTCGCCGAAAGAGGGGGAGGGCGGCACCGGCCCGTCAGCCGGTGACACCACAATGTCGTAGGCGCCCTTCACAGCGCCGGTATCAAGAATGCCCGAGGCCGGACCCGCGATTGTCCCGTCCTCGTTCGAATTATCTGTATCAGTCGCCATATCAGCAGTCGTCGCTGGCAGGCGCGCCCCACCGGGCGTGCTGCGTGCAGGCTGCTGCCCCGCATGGCCGTGCTGCGCACCGTCCTGTGTCAGCGGGTCATAGCTCTCCGCCACACCGCCTGTCCGCGGCCGGGCCAGGAAACCTGATGCCATCTCGCGGATTGCGGCGCGCATGCCGGCGTCATCCATATCGACACCGATCTCCGCCAGTGCCTTCTCATAGGCTGAAAGCGGCACACCATTGGCAAGCCCCACCGACACCAGCGTCGCCAGCAGTGGCGGCATATCACCCGCGGAGGGCATGCCATCCGCCTGCGGATCAAACGCCATGTCGCTTTCAACAGCTCGCACCTGCACTGCCGCTTCGATGTCCCCGGCGGGCACGTCGCCGCTATCCAGCAGATCGTCATAATCCAGCGGGTCGCACAGGCTGGCCGCGTCCCGGTTGAGCCGCAGCCGCCGCAGGCCCAGCGTCAGCGCCTCGCCGTAAAGCGCCGCGATCTCGTCCGCGTCGCTGTCCGGCGGCAGTGTCACATCCAGCGCCACCGGCCCGGTCACAAACGACTGCACCGCCTGTGCCATCAGCAGCCGGTCGCGCGCCGCCACCTGCCGGGTGCCGATCTGCCCCAGCGGGGCTGCGCAGTCGAATACCTCGAGCTGTTCCACCGGCAGGTCGCGCGCGCCTTCCAGCGTCTGCGCGCCGCAGCAATAGAAATTGGCGTGCTCCACGTCCCAGTCCGAAAAACCCAGCCGCGAGAGAATGTCCGTGCTGCCCAGAATGGCGTCGTCCCACCCCAGCACATAGGGCGTGAACACCGCGCGGATGGTGGCGGCGGTGGCAAGGGCTGCCTCCGTCACGTCCATGTCGTCGTCGGTGAAGCCGCGCTCGCGCAGCAGGTCGTAATTGACGCCCGGCGCGCCCTCCAGCGTGCCGCGGCCTACCACGTGGTCCAGCAGCGCTTCGATGCTCGCATCGTCATGATGCAGCGCCCGCAGCGCGGCGGGCACCGAAGGGGAAATCGTCTTGTAGATGGCGTCCGGGTCGAGATCCGGCGTCAGGCGGCGGAAATGCACCAGCCGCGCCATGGGAGCGATGCCGGCTGATTCCGCCGACATCATCCGCGCGGCATCCTCGTCGGCGGGCAGGGCGGTCAGCGCGCCATTGCGCAGGCCCGTCACCGCCGCGCGGTCCAGCGCCTTGCCCATCAGCAGGCGGGCCCGGTCCAGCACCCGTGCCTGCTCCGCCGTATAGGGGAACAGCGGCATCGGCAGCATGGCGCCGCCATCCGGCGCATGGCCCAGCAGCGCCCGCTGCATGGCCGCAAGATCATCCGTCAGGTGCTGTGCGTCGCACGGCTTCTGCTGTTCAGCCAGCAGCGTGCTCGTGGCTGCCGTTGCGGCGGTCACCAGCGCGGACACCGTCGCCGCCAGCGCCCGGCCTTCGTCCGACCCATAGGCCATGCCCCGGCTCATCACGAGGCTTGCCAGGTTCATCGGCGCAACGGCAATCGGGCGGCCGGTGCGGCACGGAGCATCATCCCCGCCGCACGCCATCACCTCATGGGCCAGGTCCAGCGCCACCGCCAGCACATGCACCGCATGGCACAGCCCGTCCACATCCAGGCTGCCGCCCCGCGACGGCGCATCGAATTTCAGAACGTCCACGTGACCGCACGGCACATGCGCCCCGTCTGCAGATACATCCGCATCCGTCAGCACCAGCACCAGCTCCGGCGCCCGGCCCAGATAGCTGGCAGCCACCAGCTCATCCATCGGCGTGTCGCCTGTCAGCCGGGCAGGGGCGTCGCTGTCCTGCGGGGTGCCTAGCAGATCCCAGATATCGGAATCGAAATCCAGATGCGCGTCCCCGGCTGCAAGCGGCTCAACGCCCGCCGCGTGCTCATCCATCAGCCGCCGCGCAGCGGTCGCCGGCAGGCCCAGCTCCTCCGCCCGGCGCAACACCATGCGCAAGGCCCTGGTGGACGCATCGTCTTCAAGGGCGGATGCCATGTCCTCCGAGAGCTCATCCAGCAAAGCCCGGCCGAGCGCCAGTGCCGCCGCATCCCGGTCGCGCCCGCGCGATGCCCGCAGGCGCGCCGTCAGGTCATCGGCCTCCGTGCGCCTGTCACCGTCAGGCGCAGCAGCAGATGCGGGCGGCGCCCCGTAGGCCCAGTGTGCGCCGATGCCCTGCCACAGGGCAGGGGCCAGGGTAATCCGCCGCGACAGCAGGCAGGCTTCTAGCTCATCCCGGAAAGCAAGCGCGTCCTCGGCGCGGCGGAACAGCCGCGTCTCCATCCCCGCCCGCGCCAGCGCGCCGGCCACCCGGCTCACTGCGCTGCGGATATCGGTCTCCGCGCCGGTCGTCTCCCGGCTCGGCACCTCAAGCGGAGTGCAGGCCTGCAGCTCCGGCGGCACACCTGCCTCCGCCAGCCTCTGGCGGGCATGGGGCACGCCGGAGGGCAGCAGCCCATGCCGGGCAAAGGCTTCTACGGCCCCCAGCTCCCAGTCCGCCGGTGCCGTGACCTCGAACCCGGTCGCAGCCCCATTTTCGGCCGCCAGCGTCACCCGCACGCGCCGGAAGAAGCCCGGCCGCGCGGCGGCGGACCTGTCTGCTGAGAAATAGCGCTGGATCTGCATGGTCGCCCCCCAAACCGGACCATTGATGATCTGAACGCCCCGTCACGGCTGAATCGACGCCGCACGCAGGGCTACATCTTGTGCGCATGCAAAAATAGTTAACAAAATATGGGGTAGTTAACGGCGGCCGGTCAAGCGTTCTCTATGCTTTTCGTCCTGCCGGAACGGGGAAATTGGCCGGAAATCCGCCAATTCGGTCCGCGATTAAGCAATCATAAGGCGATTCGGGCCAGACTGGCGAAGCGTCGCACGGCCCATGTGGGGGCTGGCGCGGCCGGCCGATTCTCCGTCGCCGCGATGGCGGGACGGATCTCCGGCCCAGCGTGGGGAAACGGGCACGATGCCGTCGGAACAACACCGGAAAGCAGCCATTCTCAGCGGAATGCGCATTCTGGTCATCGATGACAGCGCCAATGCACGCCGGCTCCTCAAGAGCCTGCTGATGGCGTTCGGCGTCGGCGGCGATGAGGTGATCATGGTGGGCGATGCCCCCAGCGGCCTCGAGCTTCTCCACACCATTGAGCCCGACCTCATCATCTGCGACTGGAACATGCAGCCGATGGACGGCATCCAGTTCCTCCGCACCCTGCGCCTGCGCGACACGCCCGGCGCCTGCACCCCCACAATCATGCTCACCGCCCATACCAATCCGGAACTGGTCAAGGCGGCCATGGAGGCCGGGGCCAACCATTTCGTCGCCAAGCCCGTGGTGCCCGCCAATCTGCTCAAGCGCATCCAGTGGGTGCGGGCTGACAAGCGGGTCTATCTGCTCGAGGGCGATCACTATGTGCTGAAGGACCCCGGCGGCATCGCCCCGCCGCCGCCCAACGGCCCCTCCCGCCGCGCCCGTCCCGGGCAGGGCGGAACCATCTGGGAAGTCTAGGGAAAGTGTGCGCCCTCAGCTCCCCTGCTAGTCTCCTTGTTGGCCCGCTATTGGCCTTGGGATTCCCTGCGGCCACGCGATCTGTCGGCCCATTCAAAGGGTGGACGCTCCCCGGCGCGCAATGCCATATTGCGGCAACTTTTGGCGGTGACTCTCCCGACGGAGAAAGCGCCCCCTCCCGGCACGTATCAAGAGGTCGAGCGGCAAGTCCGATGATGTGGTTCAGACAGATTTTCACCTGGTGGAACGGCCAGACCTATGGCACCCGCCTGCTCACCTGGAGCCGCGGCGAACTCGTCGGCGAGGACAGCCAGGGCAACAAGTATTACCAGAGCCGCAAGGACCCGCAGCACCGCTGGGTCATCTATAACGGCCTTGCTGAAGCCTCTCGCATTCCGCCGGAATGGCATGGCTGGATGCATAAGACCGTGGACACCCCGCCGGCCAGCGCCGCCTACAAGCCGCGCGCCTGGGAAAAGCCGCACATGCCGAACCTGACCGGCTCCGAACATGCCTACCGCCCGGCCGGTTCGCTCGTCACCGGCACCCCGCGCGCCAGCACTGCAGGCGATTACGAGGCCTGGAAGCCCGAGTAAGCGCCTGACGCAACCACCATTCAAACAAGGGCAAGGGTCCGGTCGGACTGGAACGGCCTGCCAGGCTATCGAGGAAGCTAGGATGCAATCATCTGTCGTTGAGACCCTGACCGGCGCTGCGGTGATCGTGATCGCCGGCGTGTTCCTGTTCTTTGCCTACACCGCCACCGATACGGGCGGCGGCACGGGCTATGATCTCACCATCGATTTCGACCGCGTGGACGGTCTGGCCCCCGGTGCCGATGTGCGCCTGTCCGGCATCAAGGTAGGCACGGTCACCAATCAGGCCCTCGACGCGGCCACCTATGCGGCCCGCGTCACCATCTCGGTGAGCAATGACGTGCCGCTGCCGGAAGACACCTCCGCCAAGATCACGTCCGAAGGTCTCCTCGGTGGTTCCTACATCGCGCTCACCCCCGGCGGCAGCGAAACCATGCTGGAAGAGGGTGACGAGATCATGTTCGCCCAGGGCTCGATTGACCTGATCGGCCTCGTCAGCCAGGCGGTGTTCAGCGCCGGCGGCAGCGATTCAGGCGAGTGAGGCAGGGGCCCATGCATCGTCTTCTCAAGCGCAGCGCCCTGACAGCCGGCCTGCTGGCGGTAAGCCTGCTGCCGGTTCAGGCGCAAGACGCAGCTGAAGGCGAAGCCCCCGCGCCGGCGGAACAGGCCGCCCCGCCCGTGCCTGACACGGCCCATCTCATGGGCCTCAACAAGATCACCGCCCGCACCCATCCCATGCGCGTCGGCCTTGATGCGCCGCTGCGCTTCGGCACGCTTGGCATCATCGTGCGCGCCTGCGAGAAGGCACGGCCTGAAGACCCGCCCAAGACCATCGCCTTCCTCGAGATCCGCGAATACCCGGTGAACGAAAATCTGGAAGAAGAGCCGGAGCCGATCTTCTCCGGCTGGATGCTGGCATCCTCGCCGGGCCTCAACGCCCTCGAGCATCCCGTCTACGACGTCTGGCTCACCGACTGCAGCACGTCCGAAGGCTGAGCATCCAGCGGCAGCGCGAAGAAGTCCGACGGTTGCTCAATCGCCGCTGCCAGCATCTCCTTGTAGTCCGCACGCGGAATTTCCGTCGCGCCGAACTGTGACAGGTGGTCGGTGACGAACTGCGTGTCCAGCAGCCTGAAGCCGCCTGCCTTCAGCCGCGCCACGAGATAGGTCAGCGCCACCTTGCTGGCATCGGTCGCCCGCGAGAACATGCTCTCCCCGAAGAACGCAGCCCCCAGCGACACGCCGTAAAGCCCGCCCACAAGACGGCCCTCCAGCCAGCATTCAACCGAATGCGCATAGCCGCGCTCGAACAATTCGCAATAAAGATCGACGATCCGGTCATTGATCCACGTGCCCTCGCGCCCCGGCGCCGGTGTCGCGCAGGCCACCATGGTGGCGCGGAAGGCCGTGTCCACCGTCACGTCAAAAGGCTGCTGCCGGATCGTCCGCTTCAGTTTGCGCGGCACGTGAAAGCCGTCGAGCGGCAGGATGCCGCGCTCCAGCGGGTCCACCCAGTACAGCGACGGGTCGTCCCGCGACTCGCCCATGGGAAACACCCCATAGGCATAAGCCCGCAGCAGGATATCCGCCGTGATGTCGTGGCTGTCATCCACCATGGGCGATGCCAAGGCTATTTGAGACCCAGGAACTCTTCCAGCCAGTGGATGTTGTAATTGCCTGTCTGGATATCTTCTTCTTCCAGCAGCTTGCCGAACAGCGGGATCGTCGTGTTGACGCCGCCGACGACAAACTCCCTCAGCGACCGCTTGAGCCGCATCAGGCATTCCTGCCGGTCATCACCATAAACGATCAGCTTGCCGATCATGCTGTCGTAATAGGGCGGGATCTTGTAGCCGGAATAGGCCGCGGAATCGATGCGCACCCCCAGCCCGCCGGGCGGGTGGAAGTCGGTGATCGTGCCCGGCGACGGGGTGAAGGTCTCCGGGTGCTCCGCATTGATGCGGCACTCGATGGCATGACCCGTCATCGTCAGGTCTTCCTGCTTGAAGCTGATCGGCTGACCGGCGGCGATGCGGATCTGCTCGCGCACGAGATCAACCCCGGTCACCATCTCGGTCACCGGATGCTCCACCTGGAGGCGGGTGTTCATCTCGATGAAGAAGAACTCGCCGTTCTCGTACAGGAACTCGATGGTGCCCGCGCCAAGATAGCCAAGGTCGCGGATCGCGGTCGCGCAGGTCTCGCCGATGCGGTCGCGCTCTTCCTGAGTGATGACGGGGGAGGGGGATTCCTCCAGCACCTTCTGGTGGCGCCGCTGTAGCGAGCAGTCGCGCTCACCCAGATGCACCGCATTGCCGTGGCTGTCGCCCAGCACCTGGATTTCGATGTGCCGCGGCTCGCCCAGATAGCGCTCCATGTAAAGCGCGTCATCGCCGAAGGCTGCCTTGGATTCAGATCGCGCTGTGGACACCGCGTGGTCCAGCTCGCCGCGCGTGCGCGCCACCTTCATGCCGCGCCCGCCGCCGCCGGCAGCGGCCTTGATCAGCACCGGATAGCCGATCTCGTCGGCAACCTTGGCAGCCGCAGAGGCATCGGTGATCGCCCCGTCCGAACCGGGCACCACGGGAATGCCCAGCTTCTTCACCGTCTGCTTGGCGGCGATCTTGTCGCCCATCACGCGGATATGCTCAGCCTTCGGACCAATGAAGGTGATGCCGTGCTCTTCCACGATGGAAACGAAATTGGCGTTTTCCGACAGAAAGCCGTAGCCGGGATGGATCGCGTCCGCGCCGGTGATCTCGGCAGCGGAAATGATCGCGGGAACGTTCAGGTAGCTGTCGGCCGCAGCCGGCGGCCCGATGCACACGCTTTCATCCGCCAGCCGCACATGCATGGCGTCGGCATCCGCCGTGGAGTGCACCGCCACCGTGGCGATCCCCAGCTCCTTGCAGGCCCGCTGCACGCGCAGGGCAATTTCCCCGCGATTGGCAATCAGAACTTTTTCAAACATCCGGCCCGTTCCTGGATTTCGTGTGTGCCGTCTCTGCCAAAGGGCAGGGCGGCTTATTCGATGACGATCAGCACTTCGCCGAACTCAACCGGCTGGGCATCCTGGACGAGGATCTGCTTCACGGTGCCGCTCTTCGGCGCCGGGATCGGGTTCATGGTCTTCATCGCTTCAACGATCAGCAGCGTGTCGCCCTGGCTGACCTTCGCGCCTTCCTGAACGAAGGCGGCAGCGCCGGGCTCCGGCGCCACATAGACCGTGCCCACCATCGGCGAGGTCACGGCACCCGGATGGCTCGACAGATCACCACCGGCAGCTGCGGGCGCTTCGGCCGCAGCCGGGGCCGCTGCTGCGGGCGCAGGTGCCGCTGCGGCAGGTGCGGTGAAGGAGACGGCGGCTCCGCCGCCGCGGGCCACGCGGATCTTGAACTCTTCGGTCTCGACCTCGATCTCGTTGAGCTCGGTCTCCTTGAGAAGGTCCGCAAGCTCGCGGATCATGTCCTTGTTGACCGGGCTTGCGCCCTTCTTCGAGTCGCTCATCAGGGTCTCCGTATCGGCGGTACGCAAGGGGCAGGCCGCCCCAATGCGGATAGGGTTGGTCGGGCAGCGGCCTCAGCTACGGGGGCTGCTGCAAATCTCGGCAAGCGCATCAAGCGCCAGGTCATATCCCTTGGCCCCGAGGCCGCAGATCACGCCGCGCGCGACATCTGAGATGAAGGAATGATGGCGGAAGTCTTCACGCGCGAAAGGATTCGAAAGATGGACTTCGATAACAGGTTTTTCGCAGGCAAGCACGGCGTCTCTTATGGCCACCGACGTATGCGTGTAGCCCGCCGCGTTGAGGATCACGCCTGACGCTGCGTCACGCGCTTCCTGCAGCCAGGTCACAAGCTCGCCTTCATGGTTCGACTGGCGGAAATCAATTGCCAGACCCAGCTCAGCCGCGCGCGCAGCGCAGCGCTTTTCCACGTCGCCCAGCGTATCGGCGCCATAGATCTCCGGCTCCCGCAGCCCCAGCAGATTGAGGTTGGGGCCGTTCAGAATGAAAATCGGAGCCGTTGTCGTCGATGCGCTCATCGCGGCCTGCAGCCTTCCTGTTCCGTCCCGGCGGGCGTTTTGACGCAAAATGCCTGTGAAACAGGCCCGTTTGCGCCGTTTTGGTGTGACTTCTTATACGTGAGCAATCCCCAGCCGCAAAGGCAGGGCACCCCCATATCCGCCTGTTTCAGGTGATGCGCCGCGGATGCGGGCAAAATGTGGCAGTCACTCTGGCGCCGCAACATTGCAAAGCCGTTGACCGGATTGCTCCAATCCCGGATGACCGGCCTCCCCAATTGCGGGCAGACGTTGAAAAGCCGCGGACGCCACACCATTATCGCGCCCATGAGCACAGCCACCACATCCCAGGCGCCCGCATCCGGCGGCACCATCACCGTCACCGTCAATGGCGAGGCGCGCACCCTGCCGTCCGGCGCCACGCTGGACGCACTGCTCCAGCATCTCGGCCTTGAGCCGAAAAAGATGGCTATTGAGCGCAATCTCGAGATCGTGCCCAAATCGCTTTATGGCGAGACGGTGCTGGATGAGGGCGACCGCATCGAGATCGTGCAGTTCGTCGGCGGCGGCTAGGCGCCTGTTCAAGCCTCAGCCCCGTATCCCCGGCGGCCCTGCCGTCACACTATTTCCTCCCGCTTGCCCGTAACGGAGTATTCCCATGTCCGACGCCGCCCCCAGCCCTTCCGCAAGCATCGCCACGCCCGCCGATGCGCCGCTGGTGGTGGCCGGCAAGGAATACAAATCGCGCCTCATCATCGGCACCGGCAAATATGAGAGCTACGCCCTCAACGCCGAAGCCGCGCGCGCATCCGGTGCCGAGATCGTCACCGTCGCCGTGCGCCGGGTGAACCTCACCGACCCCAGCCAGCCGAAGCTCACGGATTTTCTGGACCCGGAGGAATTCACCTATCTGCCCAATACCGCCGGCTGCTTCACCGCCGAAGACGCGGTCCGCACCCTGCGTCTGGCGCGCGAGGCGGGCGGCTGGAAGCTGGTGAAGCTCGAAGTGCTGGGTGACCAGAAGACGCTCTACCCGGACATGCGCGAGACCCTGCGCGCGGCAGAGCTGCTCATCTCCGAGGGCTTCGAGATCATGGTCTATTGCAGTGATGACCCGATCATGGCCCGCGAGCTGGAGCAGATCGGCTGCTGCGCCATCATGCCCCTGGGCGCGCCCATCGGCTCCGGGCTGGGCATCCAGAACCCGGTCGGCATCCGCATCATCAAGGAAAACGCCAACGTGCCCGTCATCGTCGATGCGGGCGTCGGCACGGCCTCAGACGCGGCCATCGCCATGGAACTCGGCTGCGACGGTGTGCTGATGAACACCGCCATCGCCGAAGCGCGCGACCCCGTGCGCATGGCCCGCGCCATGAAGCATGCCGTCGAAGCCGGCCGCGACGCCTATCTGGCAGGCCGTATGCCGAAAAAGCGCTACGCCGACCCCAGCTCGCCGCTGGCCGGTCTCATCTGACCTGAAAAGAAGGCAAGGGCGGTTCAGCCCGCCTTGGCAGCGTCCCGCACCGCCTGGATACGCGCCTCGATCTCCTCGATGGACGCTGCCCCCGGGATAAGGCTGTCACCGATCACGAAGGCCGGTGTGCCGCGCACGCCGATCTCGCGGGCCAGATCGTGGTTGGTGTCGATGATCCGGTCCACCCGCGCGCTTTCCATGTCGCGCGCCAGCTTGTCCGTATCGAGCCCTTCCGCCTCGGCGATTTCCATCACCTTGGCCCGGTCAAGCGTGCCTTTGGATTCCAGCAGCGCGAAGTGGAAGTCGAGATACTTGCCCTGCGGAATAGCCGCGATGGCGGCTTCGGACGCGATGGTGGAGTTCGGCCCGAGGATCGGGAATTCCTTCAGCACCAGGCGCACATCGTCATGGCGCTCGATGAGCTTCGTCATGTCGTCGGCCACCTGCTTGCAGTAGGGGCAGCGATAGTCAAAGAACTCGACCACCGTGATTGCCCCGTCCGGATTACCGGCGACGAAGGAAAAACCGTCCTGCTCCAGCCCCTCGCGGTTGGCGGCAATGGCGGCGGCCTGCTGCTTGGCTTCCGCCTCGCTCTCATAGGCCTCCAGCGCGTCCATCACTTCCAGCATCAGCTGCGGGTTTTCAAGAAGATAGTCCCGCACCACCTCGCCGATCGCAGCCTTCTCCGCCTCGCTGAAGGTCTTTCCCCCCTCCTGCGCCAGCGCAGTCATAGGTGCCAGCGGCAGCAGCGCGGCAAGGCCGAGCGCAACAAAAGAGGCGCGTGCGGGGCGGAGGACGAAGGCAAGCGAAGACATCAGCATGGGACTATCCGGATATTCAGGTCGGGGTACTGGGTTAGGCAGGCTTACAGGCGCGGTTTTTCGATGCGGGAGATATCGTCGGCCCGCTGCCAGGCCGGGCTGCCTTGTGGCAGTTCCCGCTTGGCGCGCTCGGCCCACTGCTTGGCTTCAGGCAGCCTGCCGCCCGCGGCATATTGCTCGGAGGTGGACAGCGCCGCCATGGCGGTATTGCCCTCATCCGCATAGGCCTGCGCCAGTAGGCGGAAGGCGGTGGGGTAGTCGCGTTCAATCTGCGTGGCCCGCTCCAGCGTGGCGCGGGCTTCGGACACCTTGGCCTTTTCGCCGGTGCCCAGCAGCGCCTGGCCGAGCCCCACCAGAATGAGCGGCTGGTTGGGCAGCAGCCGTTCCGCCGCCGCATAGGCATCAGCCGCTTCCGCGGCGCGGCCTGATTCAAACAGGATCTGGCCCTTGAACTCGTGGAAATAGGCGTTGTCCGGATAATCCGCGATCAGCGCATTCATTTCCTGCACCGCCCGGTCCGTATTCGGAATCTTGTAGTACGCAATGGCGCGGGCATAGCGCGCGGGCTTGGAGGTGTCGGTCTCCGGGTAGCGCCGGAACGTCACCGCCGGCCGGTCGATGAAGCCGTGCAGCTTGGCTTTCACCAGCTCCAGCCGCTCCTGCCACTCCTTGGGGTCCTGCGCATCCTTGAAGGGCGACAGCGACACGCGGTTTTCCAGCGCCGCGATACGTTCGCGCGACAGGGGGTGAGTGCGCACATAGGGGTCCTGCGAGCGCTCCGACAGCGCTTCCTGGTCCGCAAGCTTGTCGAAGAAGGACACCAGCCCCTGGCCGCTCTGCCCCGTGCGCTCGAGGAAATCGAGCGCTGCCTGGTCGGCAGAGGCCTCCTGGGTGCGCGAGTAGGAAAGGAAGGTCCGCTGCGCCAGCGTCTGCCCGCCGGTAATCAGCGCAAGGCCAGCGTCACCCGCACCGGCAAACAGCGCGCCAATGCCCAGCAGATAGCCGATGATCGCCGGCGCTGTCGCCGTTGCCACCGCTTCCTGCGAGCGCGACAGGTGGCCGCCGGTGATGTGCCCGGTTTCATGCGCCATCACACCAATGATCTCGTTCGGCGTTTCCGCCTGCTGGATCGTGCCCGTATGCATGAACACGTTCTGGCCGCCGGTTACGAAGGCGTTGATGGACGACGCGTTGACGATATAGGTGTTCACCGCCTGCGGATTGAGCCCCGCCGCCACGAAGACGGGCTCGGAAATGTCACGCAGGAAGGTCTCGGTCTCCGCGTCGCGAATCAGTGAAATGGCCAGCGCCTGCTGCACCGGCAGCACCACGGCCAGCAGCACGGCGATCATCATCCGGGCCAGCCGCATGGGCCGCACGCCCCGCGATCCCCGCCGCCGGGCAGGCACGGGCGCCGTGGAAGTGGTGGCGGAATGGTGCATCGTCTGTTGCATGGTCAGTCCCCGGGGCCCGGATCTACGCCTCAATCATGGTCGTCGCGGTCAACGCTGCGGGCCCGGCTGAGGTTCGGCTGCGTAAGCCAGCCATGCATGATCCCCCGGGTCCCGCACTGATATGCGTCATGGTTAAACGACGCCCAATAAGGCTAGGGAGTAAGGCAGGGGAGAATGCCGACTTGCATCTCACGGTAGGCAGGGCGAAATTGCCCGTCAATCTAACGACAGCGAAGCTCGCGTGGTGTTGAACGAGATGACAGAACTACTCCGTCGCCATGGCCGGAAAAAGGCAAGCCTGACCGAAGGGGAGGGGACCGCAGGCGGTCATTCCCTGCGCCATTTGGCCACCATGGCGGCAACTGCCGCACTGACGCTCGGCCTCGCCGCCTGTTCCTCCGGCGCGGATGGCGGGCGCGATCTCGAGACCGCCAGCTTCCAGGCCGGCGCGGTGGATGATTTCGGCCTCCAACTCGCCGATCTGCCCGACCAGAGCGATTTTGTCGGTGCTATCGTGGCGGATGAGCCGCGCGCCGCCCTTGCCGCCCGCGAGGTGCTGGAAAATGGCGGCACGGCGGTGGATGCCATCACCGCGCTCTATTTCCAGCTCTCGGTCACCATGCCGCATGCAGCGGGCCTCGGCGGCGGCGGTCTCTGCCTCGTGCACGACCCCGACAGCCGCGAAGTGACGAGCTACAATTTCCTCGCCCGCCGCTCCCGCGCAGGTGGCCCCGTCGCCATTCCGGGCAATGTGCGCGGCTTCGCGCTCATGCATGCCGTCCATGGCAGCGCCCAGTGGTCGAGCCTTGTCACCCCGGCGGAAGTGCTGGCCGCCCAGGGCCATGAGGTCTCCCGCGCTTTCGCCCGTGAACTCGCGCCGCTCGCCCCCGCCCTGCGCACCCGCCCGGCGCTCGCCGGCATCTATCTGAAACCGACCGGTGCTCCGCTGCAGGAAGGCGACATGCTGGTGCAGCCGGAACTCGCCGCCGCCCTTGGCCAGGTCCGCGCCAATGGCGCCCGCGGCATCTATGCCGGCAACATGGCCGAGGCCTTTGCCGCCGAAGCCCGCCTGCTCGGCACCGCCATGTCGGTGGAAGAGCTGCGGGCCTACCGGCCGAGCTCCGAGCCCGCCCAGGCCATCAAGGTCGGCAACCAAACCCTGTCGCTGCCCGCCGCCAATACCGGCGCGGGCCGCTACATGGCGTCACTCTGGCCCGCCGCCCAGTCGTCTGACGGCGCAAGCCTCCTTCAGGCCGCCCGGAACGCGCTGGCCCAGGCAGGCGCTGAAACCAATCTCCCCGCCATATTCGGGTCCACTGCCTTCGTGGTCGCCACGGCAGGCGGTGATGCGGCCGCCTGCGCCGTCACCATGAACGGCCCCTTCGGCACCGGCCGCGTCGTACCCGGCTCCGGCATCGTGCCGGCCCGCGCGCCGGATGCCCCAGGCTTCGGCCTCGCCGGCGCCTTCCTCGCTCCCGCCCTCATCACCAACGACTTCAACGGCACCTTCTTCTATGCCGGTGCCGGTGCGGGCGGCCCTCAGGCCCCCGCCGCCGTGCTGGACCTGGCCGACAGCCTCATCGTCCGTTCCGCTGACATCAAGGCGGCGCAGGCGGCCACGGTCTCTGACGCACAGGGCAAGGTGAATGTGGTGGCCTGCCCGGACGGGGCCCCGCGTGACAATGCGGCCTGCGTCTTCGGCGCGGATCCGAACGGCGCGGGCCTCGGCGTGCTTGGCTTCCCGCCGGGCAGCTGACCGGTCCATGGAAAGCTCGAAGCGGGGGCAGGTCGCCCCCTTCATCGTCATGGATGTCATGCGCGCAGCCAATGAGCGCGAAGCGCAGGGCCACAAGGTCATCCACATGGAAGTGGGCCAGCCCGGCACGCCCGCGCCCGCGCTGGTGCGCGAAGCCGCAGTCCACGCGCTGGCGTCCGACAAGCTCGGCTATGCCGAAGCGCTCGGCCTTCCGGCCCTGCGCGCCCGCATCGCCCGCCATTATGAAGAGGCCTACGGGGTGGATGTGTCCCCCAGCCAGGTGGTCGTTACCTCCGGCAGCTCCGGCGGTTTCCAGCTCGCGTTCCTCGCGGCGTTTGATGCAGGTGCCCGCATTGCGCTCGCCATGCCCGCCTATCCGGCCTACCGCAACATCCTCAAGGCGCTCGATCTCGAACCGGTGCCGATCCGCACCGATGCGGAGACAGGCTACCAGCTCACCGCGACCGCCCTTGAGGAGGCAGCCTCCGGCGGCCAGCTCGACGGCGTGCTGATCGCCAGCCCCGCCAACCCCACCGGTGCCATGATCCCGCCCGCGGAGCTCAAGGCCATCGGCCGCGTGGCGCAGACGCGCAACCTGGTGCTCATCAGCGACGAGATCTATCACCGCCTCACCTATGGCACGGTGGACGAGGCAACGGCGCTTGCCGCCAGCCCCGACGCCATCGTCGTCAACAGCTTCTCGAAATATTACTCGATGACCGGCTGGCGCATCGGCTGGATGGTGGTGCCCGAACCCATGGTCCGGCCCATCGAGCGGCTGGCGCAGAACCTGTTCATCTCGGTGCCGACCTTAAGCCAGCTGGCCGCCATCCACGCCTTCGATGCGGCGGATGAACTCGACCGCAATCTCGACGTCTATCGCGCCAACCGCGCGCTGCTGCTCGACGGCCTGCCGCAGGCGGGCTTCGACAGGCTCGCACCGTCGGATGGCGCCTTTTACATCTATGCCGATGTCAGCGGCCTGACCGATGACAGCGAGGCTCTGTGCCAGCGCCTGCTGATGGAAGCGGACATCGCCGTCACGCCGGGCACGGATTTCGACCCCGAAGCCGGGCGCACCACCTTGCGTTTCTCCTTCGCCGGGCCGACCGACCACATGCGCGAGGCCGTGGCTCGTCTCAAGGCACTCAATCTCCGCAAGGGCTAGGGCAGGGCCACAGGTGCTCTTTCCACAATAGAGCAGGACCCAGACAAAAGGGGCGCTGGCCAAACCGGCCCGCGCCCCTCTGTATTTCCGACTGTGGATGCGGCTATTTGCGCCGCTGCCACCAGCCCCGCTTGGCGGGCTTCGACGATTCCGGTGCCGCATCCGCCGTTTCAAGAACCGGCTCAGGCTCTGGCTCCGGCTCGGATTCAGCTTCAGCTTCGGTTTCGCTCTCGGCCGTCTCTGCCTCGGGCTCTTCGGCCGCCTCGTCGGTTTCTGCTTCCGCTTCCGGCTCGGCGTCAGCCTGCGTCTCGGTTGTCTCCTCGGCAGCGGCAGGCTGGGCCACCACCACCGGATCTTCAGCATTGGAGGAATAGGCCACCAGGATCGGGGCCTCCTCGTCATCCGTGTCAGCGCCGCTTACATCAGAAGCATCATCCGCCGACGTGCCGGCAGTGGTGTCCTCTATGTCTTCGCTGTCGCTGTCAGCAGAGGCGTCGTTGCCGTCGGCATCATCGCCCTCGCCGGACGCAGCAGTGCGGCGGTGGCGGCGGCCACCCCGGCGGCCCCGGCGGCGGCGCTTGCGCGGCTTGTCGTCGCCATCCTCGTCCCCGTCGTCGGAGGTCTCGGCAGCAGAAGAAGCGTCATCACCTTCGTCCGACGCATCCGCGCCATCCTGGGTGTCCGCCTTGGTGTCGTTGCCATCGGCATCCTCGCCGTCGCCAGAAGGCTTGCGGCGGCGGCGGCGGCGGCGCTTGGGCTTCTGGCCGGCCTCGTCGTCCGATGTCTCGGCGCGCTCTTCGCGTTCCGCATCCCGGCGCTCGGCTTCCGCAGCACGGGCTTCGGCTTCCGCGTCCAGCGCGGCGTCCTCGTCCTCGTCGAAAGCGCTTTCCATGCTCAGCGCGTCCGTGTCGCTGCTGATCTCCGGCGTCCGGTCATCGGTGCGCTTGATCTGGTAGTCCGGCGCGATCATGCCTTGGTCCGCCACCAGGTAGATCGACACCCGGCACCGCTTCTCGATATCCAGCAGCGAAGTGCGCTTCTGGTTGAGAATGAACACGGCGATCTCCACCGGCACCATCACGTCCAGCGCCTTGGCGCGGCCCTTCAGCGCTTCGGCTTCCACCGCGCGCAGCACCTGCAGGGCGGCGGATTCCGTCGAGCGGATCATGCCCGTGCCCTTACAGTGCGGACACACTTCCGTCGAGCCTTCCAGCACGCCGGACCGCATGCGCTGGCGCGACATTTCCAGCAGGCCGAAGGAGGAGATGCGACCCACCTGGATGCGCGCGCGGTCCTGCTTCAGGCTGTCCTTCAGCTTGCGTTCCACCGCGCGGTTGTTGCGCGGCTCGTCCATGTCGATGAAATCGATGACGATGAGACCGGCCATGTCGCGCAGGCGCAGCTGCCGGGCAATTTCCTCGGCGGCTTCCATGTTGGTGGAAAGCGCCGTCGCCTCGATGTTGTGTTCCTTGGTGGACTTGCCGGAGTTGACGTCGATCGACACCAGCGCTTCCGTCGGGTTGATGACGATATAGCCGCCGGATTTGAGCGTCACCGTCGGCTCCAGCAGCGAGTCCAGCTCGCCCTGCACGCCATAGCGCTGCAGCAGCGCCTCGCGCTCCTTGTAGCGCTTCACGTTCTTCGCATGGCTCGGCATGAGCATGCGCATGAAGTCCTTGGCGTCCTTGTAGGCCTGGTCGCCGTCAACGATGATCTCGTCGATATCCTTCGTGTACTGATCGCGGATCGACCGCTTGATCAGGTCGCCTTCCTCGTAGATGAGGCAGGGGGCCGAGGACTTGAGCGTCAGGTCGCGGATGTTCTCCCACAGCCGCAGCAGGTAATCGAAGTCGCGCTTGATCTCGACCTTGGTGCGGTTGGCGCCTGCGGTGCGGACGATCAGGCCCATGCCTTCCGACACGTCCATCTCGCTCATCGCTTCCTTCAGGCGGCGGCGGTCGCTGGCATTGGTGATCTTGCGGGAGATGCCGCCGCCACGGGCGGTGTTGGGCATCAGCACGCAATAGCGCCCGGCCAGCGACAGATAGGTCGTCAGCGCAGCACCCTTGTTGCCGCGCTCCTCCTTGACCACCTGCACCAGCAGGATCTGGCGGCGCTTGATGACTTCCTGGATCTTGTAGTGGCGGCTGGCGCTGCGGCGCGAGGGGCGGCGGTCACCGCCACCGCGGCGTCCGTCACGGCCCCGGCCATTGCTGCGGCCCCGGCCGCGCCCGCGGCCCTTGCCGCGGCGATTGTCCGGGCGGTCCTTGCCGTCGGCCTTGGTCTCTTCGTCGCCATCCTCGGCATCGTCTTCAGAGTCGTCGTCATCATCCGACGCATCATCATCCGCATCCGCCGCGCTGGCTTCGGTGTCCCCATCGTCAGAGTCGTCATCGTCCGATGCATCATCATCAGCGTCGGTCTCGACCGCTTCGCTGATGCTCTCCGCCTCGGCGGCTGACGCGGCAATGCTGCCGGACGGCTCTTCATCGTCGGACGTAGCGTCGTCGGACGCGTCTTCCGCCTCCGCCGTCACATCCCCCAGGTCGTTTTCAGAATCGTCCTCAGAGTCTTCGTCGGTGTCGTCTTCAGCGTCGCCCTCGGCATCAGCGTCAAAGGCATTGAGGCCGATGTCATAGGCTTCGCCCGTATCGTCCTCATCATCGTCGCTGTCGTCGTCGTCACTGTCAGCAGCAGCCTCGATGTCGTCGTCGTCCTCGTCGTCGAGGTCGACATCGTCATCATCATAGGCCTCGGCTTCGGCAGCTTCCTCCGCCAGCAGCCGTTCACGGTCGGCCACAGGGATCTGGTAGTAATCCGGATGGATTTCGCTGAAGGCGAGGAAGCCGTGCCGGTTGCCGCCATACTCGATGAAGGCGGCCTGCAGGGACGGTTCTACGCGGGTGACTTTGGCGAGGTAGATATTGCCGCGAAGCGGACGCTTGGCTTCGGATTCGAAATCGAAATTCTCAACCCGGTTGCCCGAGACGATGGCCACGCGGGTCTCTTCCCGGTGGGCCGCGTCGATCAGCATTTTCTTGCCCATAGGCGTATTCTCCAGGCGCGCCGGCGCTGGCCGGTATGGGCCCGAGGATCAACTGCCGTCGGGCGGTCCGGGCGGGCTCGAAAGCCGCGCGGCGCGCAAATAGGGATAAGGGGGAGCCGCAGGACATCCGGGCGCAGGACTGCGCGCGTGCAGCCGCGGCGCGCAATGAAGCGTGCTGGCGGCTGGCGGTGGATGTCGAAACGGTCATCGGTTCAGTTTTCAACTTGGGCCGTGTGGGGCGAAAGGCCGCCACCGGTCCGGTACGTCTTCTCGATCCCAGGCATTGCCATCTCTGTGAGGGAGGCCAGCCTGAAACGGTCAAAATTCATGCTTTCGGCAGACCCGCTCACTTGCGGCCGTGCGGCCATCCCCTGCGAGTCATTCGAAATCGGGGCGTGCGGGTGGTTGAAACCGCAGGAAATCGGGGAAAATCTGCCCGGAACGCGGCCTTGGCGACCATCTGCACGACCTATGTTGTAGCCGGGGCGTTGCACAAAGCGCAAGCGGGACGATTGCCGCCGTAAACGCTTCAGGATTTCCCCTCGCAACGGGAGCTTGCGGCCCGGATGGTTTATGACCGGTTAATCAATTGGGGATTAAAGTGCCTCTCCGCCAGACCCGTCCCTTGCGAGGCCAGTGCCGCCGCCGGAGGGCAGGGGAGTGGTTGTCATCGGTCTAGGTGCCTGAACCAGAAGAGTTTTTGGAAACGATGCGTGTCTTCTCCGTCATCTCCCGCAGCCGGTATGTGAGCGGCCGTGGCCGGTCCGCGGGCCTGGTGGCGGCAGTGACGGCCCTGCTGGCCCTCATCCTCCTGCCCGCGATTGCCCAGGCTGCCGCCCCGTCGGTGCTGGATGTGCGCCTTGGGCGCAGCGGTGAAACCACCCGCTTCGTGCTTGAACTGAGCGGCAAGGTGGATGCCAAGGCCTTCACCCTGGCCGACCCGCACCGCCTCATCATCGACCTGCCGGCCCTTGACTGGGAACTCGGCTCTGATTTCGTGCCCACCGGCAAGGGCCTCATCGGCTCCTTCCGCTACGGCCTGTTCCGCCCCGGCAATGCCCGCGTGGTGATCGATCTCACGGGCCCCGCCGCCATCTCGCGCAGCTTCGTGCTGCCGCCGGACCCGGCCAGCAACCGCCAGTGGCGCATCGTGTTTGATCTCGTCGGCACCAGCGACCAGGCCTTCCGCGCCGCCGCGGGCTGGCCGGATGCGCAGCCCGCGGCGGCCCCCGCGCCCAAACTGCCGGACGTGCCGTCCCCGCAGCCCGCATCCAAGGCCCGCAAGGTGGTGGTGATTGATGCCGGCCACGGCGGCGTTGATCCCGGTGCCCTCGGGGCCCGCGGCACCCGCGAAAAGAACGTGACCCTTGCCTTCGCCAAGGCGCTGGGGGAGGCCATCCGCGCCACCGGCAAATATGATGTCCACCTCACCCGCGACACGGACATCTTCATCGAGTTGCGTGAGCGCGTGAACATCGCCCGCCGTCACGGGGCTGATCTCTTCATTTCGGTCCACGCGGATTCGATCGAGCGGCGCGAGGTGCGCGGCGCATCAGTTTACACCCTGTCCGAGAAGGCGTCGGACTCCGAAGCCGCCCGCCTGGCCCGCAAGGAGAACGCCGCCGACATCATTGCCGGTGTCAATCTCGGCGGCGACAGCGACGATGTGCGCGACATCCTGATCGACCTCGCCCAGCGCGAAACCAAGAACCTGTCGGTCCGCTTCGCCCAGACCGTCATCCCCAAGATGTCGAAGGTCACCCGCGTGCTGCGCAACACCCACCGCTTTGCGGGCTTCCGGGTGCTCAAGGCGCCGGACGTGCCCTCGGTCCTCATCGAGCTCGGCTTCCTCACCAATGCCGAGGATGAAAAGAACCTCACCTCCGCAAGCTGGCGCCGCGACACCGCGGCAGCCATCGCCCGGGGCGTCGATGCCTATTTCGCCGAGCGGACGGCGGAGGCCGCCGCCCAGTAAATCCATGATTGCTGGCACATCATCTGCACATGCAGGACGTGATTGGGTAAACCAGTCACGGACGTGCCACAATTGACCACTAATCCCGTCCATGGGTGCTTTCATGGGGGATGATGGCCCGCCTGGAGACAGGCCGGGCTGACGGCTTCGTGCCGACGAGGCGGCCAAACCGGCCAGCTTCGGCGCGCGGGGCGACTGATCGGGGACAGATTTGACCAGATGATGAGAATTCTTGCATACCTGGGCGTGGCGGGCGTGGTGCTTGTTGCCGGGGCCGCCCTGGGTGTCGCCTTCCTGCTGTGGAGCTACTCCCGCGATCTGCCGCCGCATGACCAGCTGGCCCATTACGAGCCGCCGGTGATGACGCGCGTGCATGCGGGCGACGGCCGGCTGATCGCGGAATTCGCCCGTGAGCGCCGCCTCTACGTCCCCATCAGCGCCATCCCCAAGGATCTGATCAACGCCTTCCTCTCCGCCGAGGACAAGAATTTCTATGACCACGAAGGTGTCGATCTCGTCGGCATCATGCGCGCGGTCATCGCCAACATTCAGAACGTCATCAACGACCGCCGCCTTGAAGGCGCCTCGACCATCACCCAGCAGGTGGCCAAGAACTTCCTGCTCACCAACGAGGTCTCCTTCGAGCGCAAGATCAAGGAAGCGCTGCTGGCCCGCCGCATTGAGCAGGCCTATTCCAAGGACCGCATCCTCGAGCTTTATCTCAACGAGATCTATCTCGGCATGGGCTCCTACGGCGTCGCCGCTGCCGCCCTCAATTTCTACGGCAAGTCTCTGGATGAGCTGACCCTGGGCGAGATGGCCTATCTGGCGGCACTGCCCAAGGCCCCAAATAATTACCACCCGTTCCGCCAGCGCGAGCGCGCCGTCGCCCGCCGCAACTGGGTGCTGTCGCGCATGAGCGACAACGGCTTCATCACGCCGTTTGAGGCATCCGTCGCCCGCGCCGAGCCATTCAACGTGACCCCGCGCACCGGCGGCACGCAGATCGTCGAGACCCAGTTCTTCGTCGAGGAAGTCCGCCGCCAGACAATTTCCATGTATGGCGAGGACCAGACCTATGACGGTGGCCTGTCGATCCGCACCACGCTGGATACAAGCCTTCAGGCCCTGATCCGCCGCGAACTGCGCGACGGCCTCGTTGCCTATGACCAGCGCCATGGCTGGCGCGGTCCCCATGCCCGCCTCGACAGCACCGGTGATTGGCCGACGGCCCTCGTGGCCCTCGACACCGCCCGCGATCTGGCGCCCTGGCGCGTCGCCGTGGTGCTTGAGGTCACCAACGACGGCGCCACCATCGGCCTGCGTCCGGACCTCGATGAAGCCGGCAACATGATCAACCCGGGCGAGACCGGCTATGTGCCGCTCTCCGAAATGACCTGGGCGCGCGATTCCAAGGACAACCGCAAGGTCGGCCCCGAGATCACCAAAGCCGGTGACCGGCTTGCCGTGGGCGACGTCATCTGGGTCGCCCCCGTCGCGGCGGAAGACGGCCAGGGCAGTGCCGCCCAGGGGCAATATGCCCTGCGCCAGATACCGGAAGTGAACGGCGCCGTGGTCGCCATCGACCCCCATACGGGCCGCGTCCGCGCACTTGTGGGCGGCTTCAGCTACCAGCTCTCCGAGTTCAACCGCGCCACCCAGGCACTGCGCCAGCCGGGGTCGTCCTTCAAGCCCTTCGTCTACGCGGCAGCGCTCGACAGCGGCTACACGCCATCGAGCCTCGTGCTTGATGCCCCCTTTGTCATCGAGCAGGGCCCGGGCCTTGCGCTGTGGAAGCCGGAAAACTATTCGCGCACCTTCTATGGCCCCTCCACCCTGCGGCTGGGCCTCGAGAAATCGCGCAACGTCATGACCGTGCGCCTGGCCCAGGCCATCGGCATGGACAAGGTCAGCGCCTATGCCCGCCGCTTCGGCATCATGGACGACATGATGCCCGTGCTCGCCATGTCGCTTGGCGCCGGCGAAACGACCCTGCTCAAGATGACCAATGCCTATGCCATGCTGGTCAATGGCGGCAAGAAGATCGAACCCGTGCTGATCGACCGCGTGCAGGACCGCTATGGCCGCACCGTCTTCCGCCATGACGTGCGTGAATGTGCAGCCTGCGCCGCCGACGAATGGACCGGTCAGGCCGCGCCGGAGATTTCCGACACCCGGGAAAATGTGATCGATCCGCGTACGGCCTACCAGGTGGTCTCCATGCTCAAGGGCGTGGTGGACCGCGGCACCGGCCGCACCATTGCGTCTGTCGGCAAGCCGCTGGCCGGCAAGACCGGCACCACCAACCGCGAGCAGGATGCGTGGTTCGTCGGCTTTTCGCCGGACCTCGCGCTGGGCGTCTTCATCGGCTTCGATGATCCAAAGCCCATGGGCCGCGGGGAAACCGGCGGCGGTCTGGCCGCGCCCGTCTTCCGCGACGTGATGAAGGATGCCCTGGCAGATCAGCCCGCCCTGCCGTTCCGCATGCCGCCGGGCGTGACCCTCGTGCGGGTGGATGCCAAGACGGGCCTCGTCGCAGCACCCGGCAGCGAAGGCACCATCCTCGAGGCCTTCAAGGCAGGCACCGAGCCGCGCGCGCCGAGCCAGGTTCTGCGCGGCACCACCACCGATGATTTCTCGCAGGATGTATCCGGCCCCGTGCGCCCGGTGCCCAGTCTGGGAACCGGCACCGGCGGGCTTTACTGATCCGCCCATCGGGCCTAGGTTCCGGCTCTCATATTTCCGTCACACGCGCACGCGGTCAGTCCTCCGGCTCCGTCGGAGGAAGGGGGAGCATCGCACTGCGCGGGCCGGACATCAGGAGTAGTGAAATGCGTGCCGAGATCCGTGATCTCGTCGATGAACTCCAGCAGTCGCTTGCACTGCTGAGGAGGCATCTTTGACCCCGCTTCCACGGAAGCCGAACTTGAAAAACTGAACGCCCGCGCGGAGGACTCAAGCCTCTGGGATGATCCCCAGAAGGCCCAGGACGTGATGCGTGAGCGCACCCGCCTTGAAACCGCGCTCAAGAACTATCGCGATCTCGAAGCTGCATTGAACGACAATGTGGAACTGATCGAGATGGGCGAGGCGGAAGGCGACGACGAAGTCGTGGCGGAGGCCGAAGAGGCCCTCAAGGCCGCCCGCGACCTCGCGGCCGAACGCGAGCTCGAGACCCTGCTGTCGGGCGAAGCGGATTCCAACGACACCTATCTGGAAATTCATGCAGGCGCCGGCGGCACTGAGTCCAATGACTGGGCGCAGATGCTGCTGCGCATGTATATGCGCTGGGCAGAGCAGAAAGGCTATTCGGTGTCACTCGTGGCCGAGACGCCGGGCGAAGAAGCGGGTATCAAATCCGCGACCCTGGAGATCAAGGGTCACAACGCCTATGGCTGGCTGCGCACGGAATCCGGCGTCCACCGGCTGGTGCGCATCTCGCCCTATGACAGCCAGGCCCGCCGCCATACCAGCTTCGCCAGCGTCTGGGTGTTCCCCATCGTGGATGACTCGATCGAGATCGAGATCCCGGAGTCAGACGTGCGCATCGACACCTACCGCGCCTCCGGCGCCGGTGGTCAGCACGTGAACACCACCGACAGCGCGGTGCGCATCACCCATATCCCCACCAATATCGTGGTGCAGTGCCAGAACGAGCGCTCCCAGCACAAGAACCGGGCTACCGCCTGGACCATGCTGCGCGCCCGCCTCTACGAGGCCGAGCTGCAGCGCCGCGAGGAGGAAGCCCAGGCCGAGGCCGCCAACAAGACGGAAATCGGCTGGGGCCACCAGATCCGCTCTTACGTGCTGCAGCCCTACCAGCTGGTGAAGGACCTGCGCACCAACGTGGAAATCGGCAACCCCCAGGCCGTGCTGGATGGCGGCATCGACCCGTTCCTCGCCGCGGCCCTTGCCAACAAGGTGGAAGCCAAGGCCGACGCTGAAGAAGCCGAGGCGGTGGAGTAGGGCAGCGCCCGCGCTCTTGCCACAAGCAACAACGAAAAAGGCCCGCCGGAGTGACCGGCGGGCCTTTTGTTTTCGGATGTCTTGAAAGGCTTACTGCGCGGCCGGGCGGCGCACCACGACGGCGCCATCCTTCACCACGACGCCGCCCTTGTCGTCTTCTGACGACTTGGCGTTGCCGACGGGCTTTGCCGGGCTGGCGGAAGCCGGGGCCTTGCTGTCAGACGAGGACGCAGACGCCTGGGCATCGGCGATCTTCAGGGACGCAGGCTCGGAGACCGGGGCCTTGGTCGGCAGGTCTTCACCCAGCGGGTCGTCGGAATGGCGGCAATTGCCTTCGAAGAAGGCGCCGGTTTCAACGGCGAGCGCTTCGTGCAGGATGTCGCCTTCCACATGGCAGGTGGTGGCCAGCTGCACGCGGCGGGCGCGGATCGAGCCGACGATGCGGCCGCGCACCACGATGTCATCCGCCATCACTTCACCGGTGATGGTGGCGTGTTCGCCGACGGTCAGCGACTGGCTGCGCACGTCACCTTCTACGGTGCCGTCAATCTGGATGTCGCCGGTGGCGATGAGGTTGCCGTGGACGACAAGGTCATCCGAGATGATCGACGGCGCGGAACGGCCGCGACGCGGCGCCGGTGCCGGGGCGGCCTTGGGTGCGCCGCCACTATCCTTCTTCGAGAACATACTGACCTGCCTTCAGAAATTTGGCGGGGTTGGTGACCTTGCCGTCGACCCAGACCTCGTAATGGAGGTGCGGGCCTGTCGAGCGGCCGGACGAACCTATCTTGCCAAGGGTTTCACGAAACTCAACAACATCACCGACTTTGACGTTAATGCTGGCGAGGTGAGCGTAACGGGTCTTGATGCCGTTTCCATGATCGAGTTCCACAAAACGGCCATAGGCACCGCGCCAGCCCGCATAGACGACCTTGCCGGCCATCGGGGCGTGGATCTTGGTGCCGTAGGGTCCGGCGAAGTCGATGCCGGAGTGGAAGGCCAGCTTGCGGTTGAACGGGTCAACGCGCGCGCCGAAATTGCTGGTGGTCTCGATACCGTAGACGGGCTTGGCCAGCGGCAGCTGGCGCAGGGCGTGGTTGAGAACCGAGATGCGGTCCAGATTGGTGGCCACGCGGAAAATCTGGCGATCGAAGCCTTCGCTGCTGTCGCCGTCCGGCGCCATGCTCTCAGCGAAGTTGATGAACGGGCCGCCTTCCGCCACGGCCGCCGCGCTCAGATCCTTGGTCATCTGATCCGGGTCGAAGCCCGTCATCCGGATGATGCTCTCGATCTCCTTGATTTCAAGATCGGTCTCTTCCTCGATGCGGTTCACCAGCTGCTGCTGGACGAGGTCGAGATTTTCGAGGCGGTGGTCCATGAAGGCCACCTTTTCCTCGTGGCGCATGCCGTCCGCGGCCTGGGCGATGGCGGTGAACGCGCCGCCGCGATTGCTCAGGTGACCATGCAGGTCAGGCGGGGAGACATCCACCCGGCTTTCCCGGAACGCACCTTCCACCGGCGCCGGACGCAGCATGATGCGCGTTTCCCCATCCGCCTTGTTGCGGCGGGTGCCCGGCAGGCCCGCGATCTTCTTGCGCATGTCATCAAGCTGGCTGCGCACTTCGCGGGAATGGTTGAGAAGGTCGGCGAGCAGGCCGTGCTTGGCTTCCAGCTCGGTCGTCTGGTCCAGGAAGCGCGACTGGGCGAGGACCATTTCGGTCGACACTTCGTCATAGGCCGCCTGCATTTCCGCGATGCGCTGCTCATAGGCGGACTGCATGCGGATGAATTTGCGATCCTTGGCCGCAATGATCTGGTCCTGGAAGACCACGTTCACCGAGGTGAAACCGACCCAGCCGAGGAAAAAGATAGCGCCCAGCGCCAGCACTGCCTGCGTCCAGCCGGACAGGGCCATGAACTGAACCTGACCGTGGCTTCGCAGATAAAACTGGCGTTCTGTGAACAGCCGGCGGATCCCCCGAACCACCGAACCCGAAAAATCGGAGCTTGTTGACACTTTACCCCTCTAAGCGCCTGTTACCCCCCAAGAGGGAGAAATAGAAACGTATTGCTGAAGCGATTTCAACCGGTTGGGGTTAATATTCCCTGACCTGGTTAATCGCCGGGACCGCCGGAACGTCTCAAAGCAGCACATCGCCGCCCTGTTGCCGTACCGCTTCAGTCAAGAGTGGTCCGATTCCGTCGCGTGCCCAAACAATTTGCAGAAAATTGTGCACGTCATGTGCCAGCCATCAGCTGTGCAAAACCGGCCTGGGCCCGGGCGTCTTCGTTGAACGGGCCCTTGAGGGTGCCGGTGTGATGGGTTTCGACCAGGGAGTCAAACAGCACCTTGGGCAAAACCTTGCGGCGGCTCGCCGCAGCCTCGAACCAGCGCACGCCCGCGGCCACATGGCCGATCTCATCCTGGTAGATCACGTCCAGTATCTGCGCGCTTTTTTCGTCACCCGCCCGGGTCAGCGCCGCCACGGTCTGCGGTGTCACGTCCAGCCCGCGGGCTTCATGCACCAGCGGCACGATGGCCAGCCGCGCCGCCAGGTCGTGCGCCGTCGCCTCCGCCGCCTGCCACAGCCCGTCATGGGCGGGCAGATCGCCATAGGCGGCACCAAGCTCCCCGAGCCGGGCCTGCAGCATCAGGAAGTGTTTTCCTTCTTCATCCGCCACCCTCACCCAGTCGTTAGCGAAGGCGCGGGGCAGGGGTGCGCCCTCATCGTCCGGGAAGCGCGCCAGCAGGTCACAGGCAAGGTCGATGGCATTGAGTTCGATATGCGCCAGGGCATGCAGCAGCGCCACCCGGCCCGCGAGACTGCCGGGACCGCGCCGCTTCATGGCGCGCGGGGGCAGGAGGTCAGGCTTTTCCGGCCGCGCTGGCCGGTCCGGCACCTCGACGCCATTGGACGGCCCCTCACCGGCAGCGCCGGGCCAGGCCAGCAGCCCCGCCCGCCAGTCCGCCGCCAACTGCCGCGCTGCCAGTGCCTTGTCCTCCGGCGGCGCGGTCAGCAGCACGCCGACCGCGCGCGTCCGGAGACTGTCTGGCGTGTGGCTCAAAGCGCCTTCACCGCGTCCAGCACCTCATCCACATGGCCGGGCACCTTCACCTTGCGCCACACCTGGGCGATCTTGCCTTTGCCGTCGATCAGGAAGGTGGAGCGCTCGATGCCCATATATTTGCGGCCATACATGCTCTTTTCGACCCACACGCCGTAAGCCTCCGTCACCGCGCCTTCCTCGTCGGAGCCCAGGGTGATGGTCAGGTCGTGCTTGTCCTTGAACTTGTCGTGCTTCTTCACCGGGTCGCGCGAGACGCCCAGGATGGCCGCCCCGGCCTTCTCGAAATCCTTGAGCCGCTCCGAAAAGCCGATCGCCTGTTTGGTGCAGCCGGATGTGTCGTCCTTCGGATAGAAATAGAGCACCAGGGGCTGGCCCTTGTAGTCCTTCAGCGCGGCGGTGCCGTCACCATCAGTGGGCATGGAAAAGGCAGGGGCCTTGTCGCCGGCGGCAGGTCCCGGTGCGTCCTTGGTGGCCATGGATCAATTCTCCTTCTGGGCGGTTGTGGGCATGGCGGTCATTGGGCAGGCAGGTGCCTGTCTATATCGTCTGAAAGCCATATTTCACCAATATGGTGCAAGTGGTGGCGGTGACAGGCTTTTCCATCGGTTATTTGCCGACGGTATTTGCCATTATGAACGTTGATTCGTCAGGGCCGCCGCCATTTTCCCTGGTGCCCGCCGGCCGCCTCCGCCCCGGTCCCCAATTCGCGCAAGAGACTGACCCCGCTTGATCCGCCCCGCCACCAAGATTGCCCTCGAAGTCGTCGCCGGCCTGCTTGCCGTCGCGTTGCTTCTGGTGGGGGCTGCGGCCTGGCGGCTGTCCGAAGGCCCGCTGCCGGTCAGCTTCCTGACGCCCCTGGTCAACCAGGTGGCAAATGACAGCCTGCCTGACAATGACGTGCGGATCAGCGACATGGTCATCGCCTGGACGGACGCCAAGGGCGGGCTCGAACTGCAGGCGGTGGATGTCACCATTCTTGATGCCGAAGGCGGACAGGTGGTCACCATTCCGCGGCTGGCGGTGGATTTCAGCCTGCGCTCGGCGCTGGCCGGACGCCTCGTGCCCAAGAAGCTGGCGGTCGCCGGTGCATCGCTCACCCTTGTGCGCCAGCGCGACGGCGGCATCAGCTTCGGCCTCAATGACGCGGGCCTCGGCACAAGACCACTGCCGGCGCCTGAACCCCAGGTCTCCGAGCAGAGCGATGCCCTCATCGCCACGCTGCTGGATGCGATCTCGGCGCCCGAGGAAGGCAGCGAGGACAGCGGCCGCAGTCTGCAGGGCCTCTCCATCCGCGATGCCGCCATCACCGTGTTCGACCAGCGGTCGGGCGGGCTGTGGCTCGCTTCCGGCGTCAGCCTCGAATTCCGCAACACACCCATGGGCATGGCCGGCGTCATCAACGCCCATGTGCTGTCACCCGGCGGCGAATGGGACCTGATCGGCACCATCCGCGCCAACGGCCCCGAAGACCCGGTGGTGATCGTTGCCAATGTCAACGAGATCCGCCTGCCTGATTTCGCCCGCACCATGGTGGCGCTGGAGCCCTTGGCGCTGATCGATGCTGCCGTCAGCGGCCGTGTCATCGCCAAGCTCAACCGGGATGGCCTCACCATCTCCGAAATGGAAGTGAACCTGGACGCGGGCGAGGGCAGGCTGACCCTGCCGGTCAACGAGCCGGAACCCTTCTACCCGCCCAAGCCCCTTGGCTATGACGGCAAGCCGCAGCCGGAAGACCCCAAGCCGCCCTATACGCCGCGCCCCTGGTCCTATGAAATCGACAGCGCCCACATCCAGGGCCGTCTCACCTGGCCTGAAGGCAAGGTGCACCTCACCGATTTCGCCGTGAAGGGGGACGCCATCGACCTTGCCGTCTCCGGCAGCGGCCGCATCATGGTGGATGAGGCGGGCGACGTGTCCGCCGTGCGCGTGGACCTCAAGAGCGGGCCGCTCGCCATCAACGTCCCGAAGGTCACCGTCGGCCTCTCGCGCATCGACGGGCTGGAAACCGCTCTCGACTACGACATTGCCGAAGGCCGCCTCGCCATCGAAAAGGCCGCGGTCACCCTCGGCGAAGGCCAGGTCAGCCTCTCCGGCGACATCGCGGACCTTGCAGGCGATGCCCCGGCAGTCAGCCTTGACGGCGAGATTACCGACATCCTGTTCAATGACCTGATGCAGGTGTGGCCGCCCCGCGTGGGTCATGGCGCGCGGGAATGGGTGAAAGACAATATCTCCAGCGGTCTCTTCTATACCGGCACGCTCACCATGCGCGCGGGCCCCGGCGACCTGTCGCAGACCCCGCTGCCGGATGACGCCATCAAGGCGGAACTGGCCTTCTCGGACGTTACCGGCCGCTACCTCAAGGAGCTGTCGCCGATCCGGGACGGCCGCGGGAAGATGCACCTCACCGGCAACAGCTTCCGCGCCGACATCACCGGCGGCTTCATCGAACCGGCGGCAGGCGGCCGCATCGAAATCATCGACGGCGGCTTTGCCACGAAGGATTTCCACATCCGCGGCAACAATGCCGACATCTTCGTCAATGCCCAGGCCTCCATGACCGCCATGCTGGCGCTGCTGGACGAGGAGCCGCTTGGCTATACCAGCGATTTCGGTCTCGACCCGCGCGACGTCGATGGCACGGCCAAGGTGCGTATCAGCACTGTCCTGCCCATGCGCAGCCTGCTCCAGTTCGAGGATGTGACCTTCCGCGCCGAGGGCAGGGCGCAGTCCCTGTCCATGCCGGACCTTGCCGAGGGCGTCACCCTCGACAGCGGCGACATGGCCTTTGACGTCAACAACACCCGCCTGCGCAGCAACGGCACCATGCGCCTTGCCGGCACGCCTGTGGCGCTGAGCTGGGTCGAGGATTTCAATGCCAATGGCGGCCCGAGCAGCACCTTCGAGATCGCAGGCACCGTGGATGAAGCCACGCGCGCCCGCCTTGGTTTCCTGCTTGCCCGCAACATCAACGGCGCGCTGCCGGTGGAAGCAACCCTCAAGGGCAGCGGCCCGGACATCTCGTCGGCCCGCTTCGCAATTGATCTTGGCCCCGTCACCGTCATGGAACCGCTCATCGGCTGGCGCAAGGAAGCGGGCATCCCCGCCACCCTGTCCGGCAGTTTCGATCAGGCGGGCGACGGCGCCGTTTCCCTGTCCGGCCTCAATCTGTCCGGCCAGGGCGTGCAGCTCCAGGGCAACGTCATGTTCGCGCCCGACGGGGCGCTCGCCCGCGCCTCCCTGTCACGCCTGCTGCTGGCCAACGGCACCGACCTGACAGCCACCGCCACCCGCTCGCCGGAAGACGGCATCCTCCGCGTGGATGTCAACGGTGCCACCTTCGATGCCCGTGACTTCCTCGACGGCCTGTTCGACGGCGATGACACGTCCGAGGATGACGGCACCGAAGAAGCCGCCCAGATCATCATCGCCAATGCCACTGTGGACCGGGTCATCCTCCACAATGGCGAAGAGCTGTCGCGCACAGCAGCGCATCTGGAACTCAAGGGCGGCAGCATGCGCCAATTGTCCGTGGACGGCGCATTCGCCACCGGCGGGGCACTGACCCTTGAAATGAAGCCCACCACCTATGGCACCCGCACGGTCACCGCCAGCTCCGGCAATGCGGGCGCGGTGCTGCGCGGGCTCGACCTCTACAACAATGTGGACGGGGGAGACGTGGATTTCGACGCCGAGATCGACGACCGCCAGGCCGGCAGCCCGCTTGAGGGTGAGCTTACCGGTGAGAACATCCGCATCCGCAACGCGCCCGTGCTGGCCAGCATCCTGACGCTCGGCTCTCTCACCGGCATCCGCGACACGCTGCAGGGCGACGGCATCCTGTTTACCCGGCTCGAAGCGCCCGTACGCGTCAACCAGCGCGCCATCGACCTCAAGGACGCGATCTTTTCCGGCCCCGCCATCGGCGCCACCATCAAGGGGCATGTCAATCGGGACACGGACGAGATTGATCTCGGCGGCACCATCGTGCCCGCCTATACGATCAACAGCTTCCTCGGAAACATCCCGGTGCTGGGCGATATTCTCGTCGGCCGTGAAGGCGAGGGACTGTTCGGCGTCACCTACCGCATTTCCGGCGTGCAGAGTGATCCGGAAGTAACGGTGAACCCGCTCGCAGCGCTGGTGCCCGGCATCTTCCGCCGCCTGTTCGAAATGGGCGGTGCACCAAGCGACGGTGGAGCCCAGCGCAGCGAGGCTGATACGTCAGATGCAGGTGCTACGGCAGACACGGGTGAAACGGAAAGCGCCGGAGCCCCGAGATTCCCCGTGCCCCGGCCCATCCCATCGCCCGCAGCGCCTGCCGCGGAAGGCAGCGCCGGCGACGAAGGCTGACGCAGCCCGCGCCAGTCAGCCCTTGCGGATCAGCACGTGCCGCTTCTTGCCGGCAGACAGCTTGGCCGCCCCGTCCTTGAGGTCGGCATCGCTCAGGGTCGCCCGCCAGTCCGAGACAGCTTCATCATTGATCCGCACACCGCCGCCCTGCACCAGCCGCCGGGCTTCGCCGGTGGATTTGCTCAGCCCCGCTTCCACCAGCGCCGTCAGCACGCCGAGACCCTCAGCCCACTGATCAGCGGCGATGTCGACGCTCGGCAGGTCCGATGCAGCAACGCCTTCCTCGAAGGTCTTGCGTGCGGTCTCTTCGGCGGCCTCCGCCGCCTCGCGCCCATGCGCCATGGCGGTAGCTTCTGTTGCCAGCACCTTCTTGGCGTCGTTCAGTTCGGCACCGTCCAGCGCTTCCAGCCGGGCAATCTCATCAAGCGGCAGATCGGTGAACAGGCGCAGGAGCTTGCCGATGTCGGCGTCTTCGCAATTGCGCCAGTACTGCCAGTAATCATAGGCCGACAGCATGTCTTCGTTGAGCCACACGGCCCCGTCCGCCGTCTTGCCCATCTTGGCACCAGAAGCCGTCGTCAGCAGTGGCGAGGTGAGGCCCACAAGCGCGGCGTCATCCATGCGGCGGCCGAGATCGATGCCGTTGACGATATTGCCCCACTGGTCCGAGCCGCCCATCTGCAGCGTGCAGTCATAGCGGCGGGCCAGTTCGGCAAAGTCATAGGCCTGGATGATCATGTAGTTGAATTCCAGGAAGGACAGGTTCTGCTCGCGTTCCAGCCGCGTCTTCACGCTGTCGAAGGAGAGCATGCGGTTGACCGAGAAGTGCCGGCCAACGTCGCGCAGGAAATCCACATACTGAAGATCATCCAGCCATTCCCGGTTATCGACCATGATCGCGCCCGTCGGGCCGTCATCGAAGGACAGGAACTTGGAGAACACCTTCTTGATGCCTTCCTTGTTCCTGGCAATCGCCGCGTCATCCAGCAGCGGCCGCGCGGAATCCCGGAACGACGGATCACCGATGCGCGTGGTGCCGCCGCCCAGCACGACGAGCGGGCGGTGGCCTGCCTTCTGCAGGGCACGCAGCATCATGATCTGCACCAGCGAGCCCGCGTGCAGGCTCGGCGCCGTGCAGTCAAAGCCGATATAGCCCGTCACCACACCGTTGCTCAGGCTTTCGTCCAGCGCGTCGAAGTCCGAGCACTGGGCGATGAAGCCGCGGTCGTTGAGGTGGTTCAGGAAGTCGGATTTGTAGGTGGCCATGATCCGGTCGCTTGCTGGCTTGAAAGGAAGGGCAAAACTGTTGCCCGCGGAGCATTGGTTCCGCGGATGCGGGGGATTAGCATGTTGGTCCGCGCGCCGCAAAGGACCTGCACCGGCAGCCAGGACGGCGCGCCTGAAACCGCGTGCCGATCCCGATCCGCCTCATGGTAAGGAGCCAGACTGCCCATGGCCGAGCGACAGCGTATCCACACGGCCATCGGCCTGATGAGTGGCACCTCCATGGACGGGGTGGATGCCTCCCTCCTGCGGACCGACGGCCACACGCTGGTGGAGCCTGGGCCGTCCCTCGCCATTCCCTATCCCCGCGCCCTGCGCGACCAGGTGGCTGCCGAGCTTCCCGGCGCCATGGCGCTGACTGCGCCGCGCCCCCTGCCGCCGTCGCTGGTCGAGCTTGAGCGTGAGATCACCCACATGCAGGCGGATGTGGTGCTGCAACTGCTCGAGGAGGCGGACATTGCGGCAAGCGAGGTGGATGTGATCGGCTTTCACGGCCAGACAGTCGCCCACCGGCCGGACGCAGGCTGGACCCTCCAGCTCGGCGACGGGCGGCTGATGGCGGCAGAGACGGGCATCGATGTCGTCAACGACTTCCGCTCCGCTGACATGGCGGCTGGCGGCGAGGGCGCGCCTCTGGCGCCGCTCTATCACCTGGCCCTGACGCATGAGATGGAAGGCCACCCCATCGCCGTGCTCAATCTCGGCGGCATCGGCAACGTCACCTATATCGCAGGGGGCGATGCACCGCCGCTGGCTTTCGACACCGGCCCCGCCAATGCCCTCATCGACGAATGGGCGCTGGCCCGCGTCGGCGAACCGTTTGACCGCAATGGCGCGCTGGCGCGCTCAGGCACTGTCGATGAGACCGTGCTGTCAGCGCTGATGGACAATCCCTATTTCACCCGCACCCCGCCCAAATCGCTGGACCGGCTGGACTTCTCCTATGCCCCGGCTGATCACCTGCCGGACGCGGATGGCGCGGCCACGCTGGTGGCCTTCACGGTGGAAAGCATCGCGCGCGCCATCGACCATCTGCCGCAGGCACCGCGCCTGTGGATCGTCGTCGGCGGCGGTCGGCGTAATCCGGTGCTGATGGGGGAGTTGCAGCGCCGCCTGAGTGTGCGTGTGATCGCCGCTGAAGAAGCAGGCTGGCGGGGCGATACGCTGGAGGCGGAGGCCTTCGCCTATCTCGCCGTGCGCAGCCTCATGGGACTGCCCCTGTCGCTGCCCACCACCACCGGCGTCGGCACGCCCACGCCCGGCGGCACCCGCCACCGGGCTGGGGCACAGGCAGCCTGAAGCCGCCTGAAGCAGCCAACAGCAAAAGGTGGCCTGGGCGTCAGTCCTTGGGGGTGACGATATTGTCTTCGGCGAGGCGGCGGTCGAGATAGGCCGCGGCCAGTTCCAGCATTTCCTTGCTGCCGGTCTCGAAGAAATGGTTGGCACCCTTCACCACTTCCTGGTCGATGGTGATGCCCTTCTGCGCGCGCAGGCGCTCCACCAGCTTCTCCACATCTTCCACCGGTGACACCTGGTCCTGGTCGCCGGAGACGAACAGGCCCGAGGACGGGCAGGGGGCCAGGAAGGAGAAGTCGTAGGAATTGGCGGGCGGGGCCACCGAGATAAAGCCGTCGATCTCGGGCCGGCGCATCAAGAGCTGCATGCCGATCCACGCCCCGAACGAGAACCCGGCCACCCAGCAGGTGCGCGCATCCACATTATAGGTCTGCAGCCAGTCGAGTGCCGCTGCGGCATCCGACAATTCGCCCACGCCGCCGTCAAAGCCGCCCTGGCTGCGCCCCACACCGCGGAAATTGAACCGCAGCACCGAGAACCCACGATTGGCAAACATGTAGAACAGCTCATAGACGAGCGCGTTGTTCATGGTGCCGCCGAACTGCGGATGCGGGTGCAGGATCAGCGCGATGGGGGAATTCGGTTTTCCCTGGTGATGGTAGCGGCCTTCGATTCGGCCCGCCGGGCCGTTGAAAATCACGTCGGGCATGGATTGGTGATAGACGGGAAGCTGCGCCTGCCGGGCCCTGTTTCCGAGTGGATTGATTGGAAATCAGCCATCCATCCGCCGAAAACGCCCGATTAGCAGGCTTTTCCCGCATCCCTTTCTTGACTAAAACACTCGGGTTTATTACTTCTGACAGCAACAGCGTCAGATCTGCGCCTCTCTTAGCACAAGCGCAGGACGCGATTGCAAGCATTCCATGCCGGGGCAGGGCCAGGTCAGGGCCCGAATGTCCCGCAGGCGCGGAAAACCACCCGGAATACGGTCTCTCATGACCAGTCCGGTGAGGCCGCCCGGGAATGCAGGCGGGCACCGGTGCGGGAGGCACCGGCAAAGACCGTGGCAGGCCGGGTGACCCGGCTGCTGCGCATGACGTCATCAGGGGGTCAGACAGCGCCGCGCGGGCCGGAGGGGTCTTGCGTCAGGCGCAACAAGCAGGTCCGGCAACGTCCCATGGCGATCCATGGGCAGGCCGGCGATGGAGAGACCTTATGAAGCTGAGCACCAAAGGCCGCTACGCCGTCATGGCCATGGCCGATCTGGCGCGGTTCGGCGGCAAGAAGCCGGTATCCCTGGGCGAAATCGCCGGGCGCCAGGAAATCTCGCTGTCCTATCTCGAGCAGCTCTTCGCCAAGCTGCGCAAGGCCGGCATCGTCAAGAGCGTGCGCGGGCCGGGCGGCGGCTACCATCTGGCGCGCGACCCGGACGATATCCTGATTTCCGACATCATCCTGTCGGTGGACGAGCCCATCAAGGCCACCCGCTGCCGTCCCGGGGCGGGCGAGGGCTGCCTGGGCAACGGCACGCGCTGCATCACCCATGATTTGTGGGATGAGCTGAGCCGCCAGATTCACCTGTTCCTGAGCGCGGTCACCCTGGGCGACGTGATCAACCGCCGCGTCCTCGGCCGCAGCGGCGTGTTCGGCGACATGACGCCGGAAATCGCCGGCCGAGACGGGGCGGATGCGCCGGTCTCCGGCAAGCGGCCTGCCGCACTGGCGACCGGCATCGCCGCCGCCGGCGAATAGCTCCGGGAGACGACAGACCCCGTGCCCCAGGCCGCCACATATCTCGATTACAACGCGACGGCGCCCCTGCGCCCGCAGGCGCGTGACGCCATGCATGCGGCCATGGACGTGCTGGCGGGCGGCGGCAACCCGTCCTCGGTCCACCGTGCCGGGCGCATGGCGCACCGGCTGGTCGAGGATGCGCGCCGCGACGTCGCCGCCCTGGCGCTCGCCGTGCCGGATGAGGTGGTGTTCACCTCCGGCGGCACCGAGGCCAACAGCCTCGCGATCCTCGGCACGCTTGCTTCTGGTGCCTGCGACCGGCTCATTGTCGGGGCGACGGAGCACCCAAGCGTGCTCGACACCGCAAAGGCTGCGGGCGTGGACCTGACGATCCTGCCGGTGGATGCCGATGGCGTTGTGAGCCTTGAGGCACTGGATGACACCCTGTCGGCGGACCCGCGCCCGGCGCTGGTCTGCGTCATGGCGTCCAACAACGAGACCGGCACCGTCCAGCCATTGCCGCAGATCATTGAGCGGGTGAGCGAGGCAGGCGGGCGTGTCCATGTGGATGCGATCCAGCACGCGGGCAAGATGGGTCTGTCTCCCCTCATCGGTGCCCACACCATGGCGCTCTCCGCCCACAAGATCGGCGGGCCGCAGGGCACAGGGGCGCTTATCATCCGCGGCAAGGGGCAGGTTGACCCGCTGCTGCGCGGCGGCGGGCAGGAGCTGCGCCGCCGGGCCGGTACTGAGAATGTGATCGGAATTGCCGGGTTCGGAGCCGCTGCAAGGGTTGCAGCCGACGACGTGCCGCGCCATCTGTCGCTAGCGCCGCTGCGGGATGATCTGGAGGCGCGCAGCCTTGCCATTGCGGCAGCCACAGGCCATGCAGCTGCGGTGATCTGCCCTGCCGCCGACAGGTTGCCAAACACCGCCTGCCTTGCATTTCATGGGGTGAAGGCGGAAACCCTGCTGATGGCGCTGGACCTGTCCGGCATCTGCGTCAGTTCTGGCTCCGCCTGCTCCTCCGGCAAGGTGGCCCAGAGCCACGTTCTTGCCGCCATGGGCGTCCGCGACGGCCTTGCCGCCGGCGCGATCCGCGTCTCCATGGGGTGGCACACCGAGGCTGAGGATGTGGACAGGTTTTGTGCGGGCCTAGAGCAGGCCCTGAAGAGAATTCGCCCGAATGAACCGGGTGCGACAGCCACGGGCAGCGATGCGGCCGCCCGGGCGGAACGATAGCCAAGAGGCAAAGAGTAAGATGGCAGCGGTTCAGGAAACAGTGCGCGACGTCGAGAATATCGGCCAGGGCGACAAGTACAAATATGGTTTCTACACGGACATTGAATCCGAGAAGGCTCCCAAGGGCCTGAACGAGGATACGGTCCGTTTCATCTCCGCCAAGAAGGGCGAGCCCGAATGGATGCTGGAATGGCGTCTTGAGGCCTTCCGCCGTTGGCTGGAGATGGAAGAACCCGATTGGGCCAAGGTCAATTACCCGAAGATCGACTATCAGGACGCGTATTACTATTCAGCGCCCAAGAGCCAGGCCGACAAGCCCAAGAGCCTGGACGAAGTCGATCCGGAATTGCTGAAGACCTATGAGAAGCTGGGCATCCCGCTCAACGAGCAGAAGATGCTGGCCGGCGTCGCGGTGGATGCCGTGTTCGACAGCGTGTCTGTCGTCACCACCTTCAAGGAAAAGCTGGCGGAAGCCGGCGTCATCTTCTGCCCCATCTCCGAGGCGCTGCACTCGCACCCGGAGCTGGTGAAGGAATATCTCGGCAGCGTTGTGCCGGTGACGGATAATTACTTCGCAGCCCTCAACGCCGCGGTGTTCTCGGACGGATCGTTCGTCTACATCCCCAAGGGCGTCCGCTGCCCCATGGAGCTGTCGACCTACTTCCGCATCAATGAGCGTGACACGGGCCAGTTCGAGCGCACACTGATCATCGCGGATGAGGGCTCCTATGTGAGCTACCTCGAAGGCTGCACCGCGCCCCAGCGGGATGAGCATCAGCTCCACGCCGCTGTCGTTGAGCTCGTCACCCACAAGGATGCCGAGATCAAATATTCGACAGTGCAGAACTGGTATCCCGGCGATGAGAACGGCAAGGGCGGCATCTTCAATTTCGTCACCAAGCGTGGTGATTGCCGCGGCGACAATTCGAAGATCTCGTGGACCCAGGTCGAGACCGGCTCCGCCATCACCTGGAAATATCCAAGCTGCATCCTGCGCGGCGATAATTCGTCGGGCGAATTCTACTCGATCGCCATTTCCAATGGCGCGCAGCAGGTCGATTCCGGCACTAAGATGATCCATCTGGGCAAAAACACGAAGAGCCGCATCATCTCCAAGGGCATTTCGGCGGGCAAGTCGTCCAATGCCTATCGCGGCCTCGTCAGCGTCTATCCGTCTGCGGAGAATGCGCGCAACTTCACCCAGTGCGACAGCCTGCTGATCGGCGACCGCTGCTCGGCGCATACGGTGCCCTATATCGAAAGCCGCAACCCGTCAGCCGTGCTGGAGCACGAGGCGACTACCTCCAAGCTGTCGGAAGATCAGCTTTTCTACTGCCAGGCCCGCGGCCTGCCGGAGGAGGAAGCCGTGGCGCTGCTCGTCAACGGGTTCTGCCGCGAAGTGCTGCAGCAGCTGCCAATGGAATTCGCCGTCGAAGCGCAGAAGCTCGTCGGCATCTCCCTTGAAGGCAGTGTGGGGTAACGCGATGTCGGAAGAGGTCATCACGCTTTTTCGGCCGGTCGGAAAGAACGAGCTTAAGCTCATCGAGGACATGAACTTTCGTGGCTTTCCCCCTCGTTTGCCGGAGCAGCCGATTTTCTATCCGGTCACCAATGAGGCTTATGCAACTCAGATCGCGCGCGACTGGAACGCAAAGAAGCCCGGTGACCACGGATATGTCACGCGCTTCAAGGTGCGGAAGGCCTATCTCGATGGGTTCGAGAAGCAGGTGGTCGGTGGCCGCATGCACGAAGAATACTGGATTCCGGCGGAAGACCTGCCCGAGTTCAACGACAATATCCTTGAGCCTATCGAAGTCATTGCCGAATTTGCCGGGCCGAGCCAGTAACGGTCAGTACGAGAGAAGACAGAAATGCTTGAGATTAAAGACCTGCATGTGGAAGTCGGCGGCAAGGAGATCCTGAAAGGGATCAACCTCGTGATCCAGCCGGGCGAAGTGCACGCGGTGATGGGCCCCAACGGCTCGGGCAAATCCACCCTGTCCTATGTGCTGGCAGGCCGGCCCGGCTATGAGGTCACCGGCGGGTCCATCCTTTACAAGGGCAAGGATCTGACCAAGCTGGAACCCAATGAGCGGACCGCCGCCGGCGTTTTCCTCGCCTTCCAGTATCCGACCGAAGTGCCGGGCGTCACCACCATGACCTTCCTCAAGACGGCGCTGAATGCTGTGCGCGTGGCACGCGGGGAAGACGAGCTGGACGCCGTCCGCTTCCTCAAGCTGGTGCGCGGCAAGGCCAAGGATCTGAACATTACCGACGACATGCTGAAGCGGCCGCTCAATGTCGGCTTCTCCGGCGGTGAGAAGAAGCGCGCCGAGACCCTGCAGATGGCGCTGCTCGAACCCTCGCTCGCCGTGCTCGATGAAACCGATTCCGGCCTCGACGTGGACGCCATGCGCGTGGTGGCTGAAGGCGTTAACGCCCTGCGCTCGCCGGAGCGCTCCATGCTGGTCATCACCCACTATCAGCGGCTGCTCGACCACATCGTGCCCGACCATGTGCACATTCTGGCCGGTGGCCGCATCGTCAAGTCCGGCCCCAAGGAGCTGGCGCGCGAGGTGGAAGAAACCGGCTATGCCGATATCAAGACGGATGCAGCGTAACCATGGCCCGACCCGCACCAGAGCGTCTGGAGGTTGAAACCGGCTTCGTGACCGGCCATGCCACAGCGCGCGACAGCCTGCCGGGCACAGCCCGGCTGGGCGAGGCGCGTGATGTCGCCATCAAGGCCTTTGCCGAAGACGGCCTGCCCCATCGGCGTGTCGAGGACTATCGCTATTTCGACCTGCGCCAGATGCTGGGCAAGACAGGCCCGCTGGCGCTGGCCCCGCAAACCTCCGCATCCGGACTGGCCGCAGCAGATGACCCTTTCGCCGGTGTGGACCGCATCCGCGTGGTGCTGGTCAATGGCCGCATTGATCGGGATGCGTCCACGCTCGACAGCCTGCCCGAAGGCGTGGAGCTTCTGAGCTTTGCCGACGCCGCAGAGCAGGGCACCCAATGGCTGGATGATGCCCTGGCAGATCAGGACGGCACCCGTGATGCGGTGGCCGCGCTGAACCTGGCCTACGCGTCGGACGGCGTCGCCTTGCGCGTTGCCAAGGGCGTGACCGTCAACCGGCCCATCGAGCTGGCCTGGCGCTCCACCGGTGAGACCAACACCCATTACCATGCCCGCAGCGTGGTCGTGCTGGAGGAGGGCGCGTCTCTCACCCTGCTCGAGACCCGCAGCGATGATACGGCAACGCCCGTCTTCGCGACCCAGTCCATGACGCTCAAGGTGGCGGACAAGGCGCGCCTCACCCACACGGCCATCTATGCCGATGGCGGGCCCGCCGTGCGCGTGGCCAACAAGCGCGTGACGCTGGGCGCCGGCACCACCTACAAGACCCTCGGTCTTGCCATCGGCGAGGGCCGTGCCCGCACCAGCGAGCGCGTGCACTTCAATGGTGAAGAGACGAAGGCCAGCATCAACGGGCTGACCCTGCTCAAGGGCAAGGCTGTGATGGACAACACCCTGTTCGTCGATCACGCCGTGCCCAATTGCAACAGCGAAGAGACCTATCGCTACGTGCTGGACGAAACTGCCCGCGGTGTCTTCCAGGGGTCGATCCTGGTGCGCGAACACGCCCAGAAGATCGACAGCCAGATGCAGGCCCGCGCGCTTCTGATGTCACGCAAGGCCGAGATGGATGCCAAGCCGATGCTTGAGATCTATGCGGATGATGTGCAATGCGCGCACGGCTCGGCCATCGGCGAGCCCGATCAGGACGCGATCTTCTATCTCATGAGCCGCGGCATCGACGAACCCACGGCCCGTGCCCTGCTGATCGCGGGTTTCCTCGATGACGTGGTCGATGGTTTCGACGACGGCGACGTGGCGGCAGCCCTCAAGCACCTGTTGGCCCAGCGCCTCGGCGCGCCGGACCCGGCGGAGGATGCAATCGGGGAGGACGCCTCATGAGCGACGCAGCCATCCTGACCCAGGACGCACACGCAACCTTCGACGTGGAGCGCATCCGCGCCGACTTCCCCATCCTGTCGAGGGAAGTCTATGGCAAGCCGCTGGTCTATCTCGACAATGCGGCGTCTGCGCAGAAGCCCGTGCAGGTGCTCGACGCCATCCGCGACGCCTACGCCCATGACTACGCCAATGTGCATCGCGGTCTGCACTTCCTTGCCAACGCCTCGACGGAAGCGTTTGAAGGCGCGCGCGAAAAGGTGCGTGCCCTGATCAACGCGCCGACCGTTGAAGAAGTGATCTTCACCAAGGGCGGCACAGAGGCGATGAACCTGGTGGCGCAGGGCTATCTCGAGCCGATCATCCAGCCGGGTGACGAGATCATCCTGTCGGTGATGGAACACCATTCCAATATCGTGCCCTGGCATTTCCTGCGCGAGCGCTATGGCGCGGTCCTCAAATGGATCCCGGTGCTGGAAGACGGCGCGCTGGACATGGACGCCTTTGAGGCGGCCCTCGGCCCGAAGACCAAATTCGTGACCCTCACCCACATGTCCAACGTGCTGGGCAGCGTGGTGGATGCCAAGACGATCTGCGACAAGGCGCACGCGGTTGGCGCCAAGGTGCTGATCGATGGCTGCCAGGGCGCCGTTCATCTGGACGTGGATGTCGAGGCCATGGGCTGCGATTTCTACGTCATGACCGGCCACAAGCTCTATGGCCCCACCGGCATCGGAGCGCTCTATGGCCGTGCGGAATTGCTGGCGGAGATGCGGCCCTATCAGGGCGGCGGCGAGATGATCCGCGAAGTTCGCATGGACGAGATCACCTATGGCGACGCGCCCCACAAGTTCGAGGCGGGCACGCCCCCCATCGTGCAGGCCATTGGCCTGGGGGCTGCGATTGATTATGTGAACGGCATCGGCCGCGCCGCCGCGCGGGCACATGAGGAAGACCTCATCACCTATGCCACCCAGCGCGTGCGCGACCTCAACTGGATCACCATCCACGGCACCCAGAAGGGCAAGGGCGCGATCATGTCCTTCTCCATGGAAGGCGCGCATCCCCATGATGTGGCCACCATCGTGGACCGTTCCGGCATCGCCATCCGCGCCGGCCAGCATTGCGCCGAGCCGCTGATGACACACCTCAACGTGCCGGGGACTGCACGCGCCTCATTTGCGATGTACAATACGCGCAGCGACGTGGACGCCTTTATCGCGGCGCTGGAAAAAGCCCGCGAGTTTCTCGGGTAGTGGACGCAAGATGACCGAAGAGATGACAAACGGACCCGCCGACGATCCGGGCGCTGCCGAAGCAGCCGCCCCGGCCGACGCTGTGACCCAGACCTCCGCCATTCCGCAGGCGGAGCTGGATATGCTGACCGATGACCTCATCGGCGCGATCAAGACCGTCTACGACCCGGAGATCCCGGTCGACATCTATGAACTCGGCCTCATCTACAAGATCGACGTGTCCGATGACCGCGACATCGACATCGACATGACCCTGACCGCCCCCGGCTGCCCGGTTGCCGGTGAAATGCCCCAATGGGTCAGCGATGCGGTAAGTTCGGTGGACGGCGTCGGTGACGTGAAGGTGAACCTTGTCTTCGACCCGCCCTGGACGCCGGAGCGCATGTCGGACGAGGCCAAGGTCGCCCTCAATATGTTCTAGGGGCCTTTGGCCGCGCCCTTAACGGAGGTTGAACCCCGCCCGGGTCATCCTCATCTAAGATACTGAACCCTTTAGGAACTTCGCGAGCACACCATGCCAGGAAACGTCATCACGCTGACAGACAAGGCGGCAGACCGGATCAAGGCGATCATCGCCAACTCCGACAATCCGATCCTCGGCGTGCGCCTGGGGCTCGAAAACGCGGGCTGCGCCGGCATGGCCTACAAGCTGGACTATGCCGAGGAAAAGGCGCCGCTGGACGAAGTGGTGACCGACAAGGGCGTCACCATCCTCGTGGACCCGAAGGCCATCCTGTTCCTGCTCGGCACCGAGATGGATTACGAGGAAACCAAGCTGCGCTCGGGCTTCGTGTTCAACAACCCGAATGAGACCGACGCCTGCGGCTGCGGCGAAAGCGTGACCCTGAAGGCCGCCGAAATGCCGGTGACAGAGCAGCCCCCGCGCTAGGCCACTCGATTTTGCGGGCGTAATGCGGCAGGCTCGCCGCCATGCCTGTCTCCGCCGACTACACCGATTTCCTGATTGAGATGCTGGCACCCCTGGGGCCGGTCACGAGCCGCCGCATGTTCGGCGGGGCGGGCCTGTTCGCCGACGGGCTGATGTTCGGCCTCATCGTCGATGATGTGCTCTACTTCAAGGTGGACGGCGAAAACCGCGCAGCTTTCGAGGAGGAGGGCATGGAAATCTTCTCCTATGCCCGCAGCGGCAAACAGGCCTCGCTCTCCTACTGGCGCGTGCCGGAACGCCTGTTCGACGAGCCTGATGAGTTTGTAAACTGGGCGCGTGATGCCATGAGCGTGGCGCTGCGGGCTGATGCCGCAAAGCCGCCGAGCCAGCGCAAGAAACACTCAGCATAGGGGCACACCATGAGCACACCTGCCCATTGCCGGATGATGGCCCGTTACAACCGGCTCGCCAATCAACGCCTCTATGAGGCTTGCGCGGCTTTGAGCGACGAAGAGCGCAAGGCCGACAGGCACGCCTTCTTCCGCTCGATCCATGGGACACTCAACCACATCATGGTCGGCGACCGCGTGTGGATGGCACGCTTTGAGGGCGGCAGCGCGCCGCTTGGCGGATTGGATGCCATTCTCTACGAGGATTTTGATGAGCTGCGGGCGGCGCGGGACGCCGAAGACGCCCGCATCGACGCCTATGCGGCCGCCATCACACAGCCAGAGCTGGACGCCGATTTTGCCAGCGTCAGTTCAGCCGGTGTCCGGTTCGTCGATCCGCTGAACCAGCTCGTGACCCACATGTTCAACCACCAGATCCACCATCGCGGCCAGGTGCACCACATGCTGTCGGACGCGGGCCTCGATCCGCCCAGCCTCGACATGCACCGCATCCTGAACCCGACCCCGGCAGCATAAAGCCGCCGCCCCGTCAGGCGGAGCGGCGGCTTTGCGTCGTGTGCGGAGGAATGCGAAGTGGTTATTCGCCCTTGAACTGGGCAGGGCGCTTTTCAAGAAACGCCTTCACGCCTTCCTTGAAATCTTCCGTGCGGCCCGCTTCACGCTGTAGCCAGCGCTCCTTGTCGAGCTGCTCTTCATAGGTGTTGTCGAAGCTGTCCGCATAGGCTTCGCGGATCAGGCCGAGGGTGCGGGTCGGGCCGGCGGCGAGCTCCGCCGCCAGCGTCTTCGCTTCACCCATCAGCGCATCGTCCTCATAGACGCGGTTGATGAGGCCCCATTCAAGCGCTGTTTCCGCCGGCAACTTCTCGCCCATCAGCGACAGCTCCTTGGCGCGCGCCATGCCCACAAGCCGCGGCAGCAGCCAGGTGGAGCCGCCATCCGGCACCAGGCCGATGCGGCGGAACGCCTGCAGGAAGTAGGACGACTTCGCCGCCAGCACCATGTCGCCCATCAGGGCAAAGCTCATGCCCACGCCTGCCGCCGGGCCGTTCACCGCCGTGATGAACGGCATCTTCAGCTTGCGGATCTTGCGCAGGATCGGGTGGTACTTGGTCTCCAGCGCCTGACCCGCATCCGGCAGCGCGTTGGCCCGCGCCTCACCGGGGCGCTCGCCTGGACGGCCGCCCGCGAGGTTGGCACCGGCGCAGAAGCCGCGGCCTTCACCCGTCATGATGACGCAGCGCACGCCATTGGCCGGCGTGTCGATCCATTCCAGCGCCTCGGCCAGGCCTTCCAGCATGTCCGGCGAAACGGCGTTAAGCGCGGCGGGGTCGTTTAGGCGCAGGGTGGCGACATCGCCATCCATGTCGACCGTGACCTTGTTGAATTCCATTGGGTGTCTCCTCGTTGATCGTGTCGGGTCGTCAGCGGACGAAATTAGGCGCGCGCTTCTGCAGGAACGCGCTGACCCCTTCCGCGAAATTCGGGTGGTTGCCGCGCTTGCGCTGGGTTTCCTTTTCAAGGTCCAGCTGGGCGGCAAGATCATTGTCGAGCGACGCATCAAGCACCGCCTTGATGTCGCCGAAGGCTTCAGTCGGCCCTGAGGCAAGCTTCTCGGCATAGGCCATCGCCTCGTCCATCAGCTTGTCGTCATCGACGCAGGCCCAGATCAGCCCCCAGTCGGCGGCCTGCTCGGCGGACAGCTTGTCGCCGCTCATCGCCAGCGCACGGGTGCGGGCCATGCCGATCAGGCGCGGCATGAAATAGGTGACACCGCAATCCGGCACCAGCGCCAGCTTCGGGCCGAATACCTGAACGAAGCTTGCGGACTTCGCCGCGAACACCACGTCGCCCGCCAGTGCAAGGCCAACGCCGCCGCCCGCAGCGATGCCGTTGACCGCGCACACCACCGGCTTCGGCAGTTCGGCGATCTCGCGCACCATCGGGTTGAAACCGATCTCCATGCCATGCGCCACGCCGTCGCCGACGGTAGACGCATCAGGTGCCTTGAAGCCGGCCGCGAGGTCCGCGCCCGCGCAGAAGCCGCGCCCTGCGCCGGTCAGCAGCACCGCGCCGACCTTGCTGTCATCGCGCGCCATGCGGATGGCGGCGCGGACATCGTCCAGCAGTTGCGGGTTCATGCTGTTGAGCACATCGGGCCGGTTCAGCGTGATGACGGCCACGCCGCTGTCGCGCGTCTCGTAGGTGATGGTATCCATGGAAAGTCGCCTCGCTCGGGAATGCTTTGCGAGCGACAATACCGGCGCCAAGCCCCCCGTCAAACGCTGTGACAGGGCAAAAAGACAGGTGATTTGCGCAAGGCTGCATGCCCGCCGCGGTTGACGTAGGGGCGGGGGCGCATAAAGCGGTGTCGGGGAGACATCCGGCCTGGGACGAGCCAGGAAAGGAAAGGGAAGGGTGAGCGCTGCGGCTAGCTCGCCATCTTGCGCACGTCTTCGGAAATCTCGCTGCGCACCTGATTGCGGCCGTGCCGCTTGGCCGTATAGAGGCAGGCATCCGCGCGCTTGATGAGGTCGCGGATGGTTTCACCCGGCTCGAACAAGGCTGCGCCGAAGGACATGGTGACCGCCCCGAGATTTTCACCGGTGGACTTCTTCACCAGCTCCTTGCTCTCGATCATCCGGCGCACCTGATCGGCAATGCGCACCCCGGCCTCGAGATCGGTAAACGGCAGGATCAGGGCAAACTCTTCACCGCCATAGCGCGCCGGTGTCAGCGGGTCGCGCACATGGTGGCGCATGCACTGGGCCACCAGCTTCAGCACCTGGTCACCGGTCTGGTGGCCATAGGTGTCGTTGAACTTCTTGAAATGGTCGATGTCGCCGAGGATCAGCGTGAACGGGGTTTCGTTGTCTTCGGCTGACTTCATGCAGGCCGCGACCGTGTCGTCGAACTTGCGCCGGTTGGCCAGCCCCGTCAGCTGGTCGGTCATGGCCTCGGTGCGGATCTCTTCCATGTTGCGCCGAAGCTGGGTGACCTCTTCCTTGCTTTCCTCCAGCCGCTGTTCCAGCTGCTTGCTGCGGCCTTCCATGGTGCGGGTGGCGGCCACCAGCGTTTCCATTAGCACGCGCAGTTCCGCCGGCGAGCGTTCCGCGTCCAGCGCGGCGGTCACATTGTTCAGGCTGTCGCCATAGGCACCGGTGTCCTTGGAGGCTGTTTCCAGCATCTGCATGACGCCGGCCAGTTCCTTTTCGAGCCTGCCACCCACATCCAGCATCGCGCTGTCTTTGTCGGCCTGGGTGATGTAGCGCTCGCGCAGGGTGTTGATCTGCCCGGCATCCTTGACCTTGCCGTTCTGGGTAAGAAGGTCCACCTCGCGGCTGAGGTCCGGATTGGTGCCGGACAGGTGGGTGAACCAGAATTCGTAATTGTCGGGCGTGGGCGCGACCCCGTGCGTCTCCATCTCCTTGATGGCCATCTCGGCCACGAGATTGGGATCAGTCATGGTACTCGCATTGCTCACGGCTTCTGCCTCTAAGCTCGCCCGGAACCCGGGTATCTCCCAAATGATCGAGATAGGGGGCCGGTATGCCAGCCTGCCGCAACGTCGCTCTCAATCCCTGCATGACCGGTGTAGCCCGCAGGCGCTTAAGGCAGAGTTAAACGCCGTACTACTTTTCCGCGAACCCAGCGCGAAAAATCGCGCAATGCTGCGAAAAATCAATCCGCCTCGCGTGGACGTGAAGGGATGGCTATACTGCTGGTCACATTAAGATTTGAGCAGGCCGCGATGGGCGCGGTCCTGCATAAAAAGATCAACCCGGCCGCCGGTTTACGGACCAACAGGTCCCCAAGCGGACCCATGCCGGCAACAGCGAGGAGAACATCATGAGCGTTGTGGAAACGTCCCCCGAAGCCACGAACGCCGACGCCATTTCCGATGGCATCCGCGCCATTCTCGACAAGCAGAAAAAGGCGCATATCGACGAGGGCCCGGCCAGCGTCAAGCGCCGCAAGGACTGGATCGACCGCTCGATCGCCCTTTTGGTCGACAACAAGGATGAAATCGTCGAAGCGCTGATGTCGGATTTCGGCAACCGCGCCCCGGTCGCGTCGCTGATGACAGACGTCATGGGCTCCGTCGGCCCCCTCGAGCACGCCAAGAAGAACATGGAAAAGTGGATGCGCCCGGAAAAGCGCAAGCTGCAATTCCCCCTCGGCCTGCTCGGTGCCAAGGCGCATGTGGAATACCAGCCGCTCGGCACCATCGGCATCATCAGCCCGTGGAACTTCCCGTTCAACCTCACCTTTGCACCGCTTGCAGGCGTCTTCGCCGCCGGCAACCGCGCCATGATCAAGCCGTCGGAATTCACCCCGGCCTGCTCCGAGCTCATGGCCAAGATGTTCCGCGCAGCCTATGACGAGACCGAAGTGGCCGTGGTCACCGGCGGCCCCGCCGTGGGTGAAGCCTTCTCCAAGCAGCCCTTCGATCACCTGCTGTTCACCGGGGCCGGGTCCATCGCCAAGCATGTGATGCGCGCGGCATCGGAAAATCTGGTGCCCGTGACGCTCGAACTCGGCGGCAAGTCTCCGGTGATCGTCAGCCGCTCCGCCGACATGGAGGATGTCGCCGCCCGCGTGATGACCGGCAAGACCCTCAATGCGGGTCAGATCTGCCTGGCACCCGATTATGTGATGGTGCCGGAAGAAAAGGCCGACGACTTCGTGGCCGGTGCCCAGAAGGCGGTGACCAAGATGTTCCCGACCATGAAGGACAACCCGGACTACACCTCCATCATCAACGACCGCCACTATGACCGCATCACCGGCTATATCGAGGATGCCAAGGCCAAGGGCGCCGAGATCGTGGAGATTAATCCGGCCAATGAGGACTTCTCCCAGCAGCCCTACAACAAGATCCCGCCGACCATCATCAAGAACCCGACCGAGGACATGAAGGTCCTGCAGGACGAGATCTTCGGCCCGGTGCTGCCGATGAAGACCTACAAGGATGTGTCCGAGACCCTGGACTACGTGAACGCAAACGACCGTCCGCTCGGCCTCTATTATTTCGGCCAGGACGATGCCGAGGAACGCCGGGTGCTGGACCACACCACCTCCGGCGGTGTCACGGTCAATGACGTGATCATGCATGTGTCGATGGAAGACCTACCCTTCGGTGGCGTCGGCCCGTCCGGCATGGGCTCCTATCACGGCATCGACGGCTTCCGCACCTTCAGCCACGCCAAGGCGGTCTACCACCAGGCCAAGGCCCAGATGGTGGCAGAGATGTTCCGTCCGCCCTACGACGCCAAGAAGCGCAAGCGCGTGCTGTCGATGATCAAGAAGTAGGCGGCGCCAGTCGCAACGCGATAGAAGGGCGGCACCTGCGTGCCGCCCTTTTTTGTTTGAGGCGATGATGGATATAAGGCTCGAAACCGACCGGCTGATCCTGCGGCGGTACCGTGAGGATGACTTTGACGTCTATGCCGCCATGCAGGGTGACCCGGAGGTGGCGCGCTTCCTCGGTGGCGTCAGGGACCTGGCCGGCGCGCGTGAGCACTTTGACAAGGCGCAGGCGCACTGGCGCAGCAAGGGGTACGGCAAGTTTGCCGTCGAGGAGAAGGTGAGCGGCCTCATGGTCGGCCGCGTTGGCCCGACCCTCCATGGCGATGAGCCGGAAATCGAACTCGGCTGGACCATGGCGCGCGCCGCATGGGGCAGGGGCTATGCGACCGAAGCGGCCCGCCTTTGCGCCGCATGGATGTTCAGGGCACTTGGCCTCAACGAGGTCGTGTCGTTTATCGACCCGGCCAACACGGCCTCGATCCGCGTGGCTGAGAAGCTGGGCCAGATCCATACCCGCGACATGCTCTATGACGGTGAGCCGCTTCGCGTGTATGCCGTTTCCCGGTCCGACTTTATCGGTGTGTAAAAAAGAGCCGCCATCCCCCGAACATCGTTCGGGGGACCCATGGGACAGGGTGGACTGACGGTACCCCCATGGGCTGGCCTGCATTCTGCGGCCAATGGCGGCGTGGGGAAGGGCGAACGGGAGCCCTAGCGGCCCAGCGTGCGGATTGTCTGCGGCGTGTAACGGCGTTCCTCAAGGTGGTCCGCATAGAAATTGACCGGCTCTTCCTCGTTGATCAGCCCCACGGCGATGTAGCGCCCATTGGTGAAATCATAGGCAGCACCCATGCTCGAGCCGCACACCGGCACCTCGTAGAAGGTCACCGGATATTGCTCCTGCACGCGCCACAGTTCCCCGCGTGCGTCATAGAGCTCGGCCGAAACGATGCCCCAGCTGTCCTCGTCCTGATAGAAGACGCGCCGCGAATAGACATGCCGCGTGGACGGCTTGAGATTGGCCTCAAGCTGCCAGACCCGGTGCAGCTCGTAACGCACATGATCCGTATTCAGATGACGCGGACGGATGACGTCATCATAGGTCAGCTTGTCTGAATACAGCTCGTAATTGTTGTAGGGAATGTAGGCTTCCTGCCTGCCCTTGAGCGTCCAGGTGTAGCGGTCCGGCGCGCCGTTGAAGCCGCCGAAGGAATCCGACGTGGTGGCGCCGTCGGAATTCGTGCCCGGATTGTCATAGGCAATGTTCGGTGCCCGGCGCACGCGCCGCGTGCCGGGCGAATACTGCCAGGCCTTGCGCGGGTCGGAGAGGCGGTTGAGCGTCTCATGCACCAGGATCACATTGCCCGACACGCGCGTCGGTTCCAGCGTGTGCAGGATGTAGAGCGCCATGATGTTGTCGAGTTCGGCCGCTGTCTTGATGGCCGGATCATTCCACCGGATGATCGCGTCATCACGCGCGGAATATTTGGTGTAGTCGCCCGATGCCGTGGGGATCACCGCTGCGAACTGACGCTGCAGCTTGTGATTGCCGAAGCCCAGCAAATGGTTCCACAGCACTTCGTAGCCGGAATTGGGAACGGGGAACGGCTTGCCCATGATGGCCTGGTCCACCCCGTTGCCCTCATCGGTGATGATGCCCGTCAGCGCGTTCTTGCGGTTCGCCTCATAGACGAAGTCCGGCTGCGCGCAGCTGCGGTGCGACGGATAGACATTCATCTTGAAGGTGTCGCCGTAGTTCTCCAGCAGCGCCTTCTGCGCGCCGGTCAGACGGTCCGCATACTGGCCCATATTGTCGCGCGTGATGGTGAAGAGCGACTGGTCCGCCGAGTAGGGATTGGGGTGGTGCATGCCCCGCTGATAGCCGAGCCCCGCGGGCGGCGACTGCAATCCGCCCGTCCAGGCGGGGATCGTCCCGTCTTCATTGCCGGCCCGCTCCGAGCCGAGCGGCGTCAGGTCCGTGTCCAGACGTGCAGCCATGTCGGCAGGCACGGCGGCCTGCGCTGCGCCGGCGGCCAGAAGGGGAAGGGTGGAATAAGCCAGCGCGGCCAGAGCGCGCCGAAGACCGGAACTCACCAAGACATCAACTCCCTGCAATACGGGGCATCGGGCCGCGCCCGGCCCTTGCCTCACTCTTGTTGCGAGGGATCGTAAGGCAGACTTACCAAATCCGTCCAGTGAAGATTTGGTTAGGTTTCAAGCCAGTTGATGTGGCCTGATCAGCCGGATCAGGCTGCGTCGCTTTCCTGCGCGGTGTCGTCGGCGGAGGCGTCGGATGATGTTGCCTGACCATCGGTCTGGGCATCCGCGGGCTTCGCCTGGCTGCGGCGGATGGGGCGGAGAATGAAGGCAGGGACGTGGTCGCCCATGCCAATCACCCGGTCGTTGTCACCGCCATTGCGGCCCCCGTCGCGGCCCTTGTTGCGGCCGCCACGGCCACGGCCGCGCTTCTCACCCGACTTGCCGTCACCCGGCTTGCCATCGCCGGCCTTGCTCTCGGACTTGTCCTGGCGGGCAGGGCGGCTGTCGGATGTATCGTCTTCGGCGTCCGCGGCGACGGCATCCTGACCGGCATCGTCTGCCTCGGCATCCATCTCCGCGTCATCGCTCTTGCGGCTGCGGCCACGGCCCCGGCCGCCACGGCGGCGGCGGCGGCGCTTCGGCTGCTCATCGTCGGAGCCGTCCTCGGTTCCGGCGTCAGATGCCTTGGTTTCGGTGGCGTCAGTGGCTTCGGAAACTTCCGTGGCGTCAGCAGCCTCGCCATCTGCCGTGGCTGCAGCGGTGTCGTCTGTTTCGGTGGCGTCTGCCTCGTCGGCAGCCTTGGCCGGCTTGGCGGCATCATCCGCATCCGGCTTGGTGTCACCGTCCAGCGTGGCGCGCTCGATCTTCATGTCGATGAGCTTTTCCACCGCGTCCAGATACTTGCCGTCATCCGGCGTTGCCAGGGTGAAGGAGAAGCCCTTGCGGCCCGCGCGGCCGGTGCGGCCGATACGGTGCACATAGTCTTCGGCATGGGTCGGCACGTCGTAATTGAATACGTGGCTGACTTCGGGAATGTCGAGGCCGCGGGCGGCCACGTCGCTGGCCACCAGCACCTTCAGCTCGCCATCCTTGAACGCGCCAAGCGTCCGCGTACGGACGGACTGGTCGAGATCACCATGGATGGGGGAGGCGTCGATGCCGCTCTTCTTCAGGGCCTTGGCCACGCTGTCCACATCGCGCTTGCGGTTGCAGAACACGATGGCGTTCTGGATGTCTTCGCGGCGGATCAGCTCGGTCAGCGTCTTGCGCTTCTCACGGCTGCCGCAGGTCATCAGCCGCTGGGTGATGTTGGCATTGGTGGTCGAGGCGCGGGCCACTTCGATGCGGGCCGGGGCCTGCATGAAATTGTTGGCCAGGTTCTCGATTTCCGGCGGCATGGTGGCCGAGAACAGCATCGTCTGCCGGGTGAACGGGATCAGCTTGCAGATGCGCTCGATGTCCGGGATGAAGCCCATGTCCAGCATGCGGTCGGCTTCGTCGATCACCAGCGTCTGCACGCCCGTGAGCATCAGCTTGCCGCGCTCGACGTGGTCAAGCAGGCGGCCCGGCGTGGCGATCAGCACATCGACGCCGCGGTCGATCTTCTTGTCCTGGTCGCCGAAGGAGACGCCGCCGATCAGGAGCGCCATGGAGAGCTTGTGATACTTGCCGTATTTCTCGAAATTGTCCGCCACCTGAGCGGCCAGTTCGCGCGTCGGCTCAAGAATGAGAGAGCGCGGCATGCGGGCCTTGGCGCGGCCCTTGGACAGGCGCTCGATCATCGGCAGGGTGAAGGAGGCAGTCTTGCCGGTGCCCGTCTGGGCGATGCCAAGCACGTCGCGGTCAGCAAGCGCCTTGGGGATGGCCTGCGCCTGGATGGGCGTGGGCTCGGAATAGCCAGCTTCGTTGATGGCTTTCATCAGGTCGGCGTTAAGGCCGAAATCGTCAAAGGTCATGAAGTCTCGTTTTTTAAAGGACGGTCGGTTCGCAAATGGCGAAGCCGCTGGCGTCGGTCAGAGGTCCGGAGGGATGGCCGGGGCCCATTCCCCGGGACAGACCGCCGGACGGTCCAAATCAGCGCCGCGCTTCGGTTGCGGCGCGCGAACACAGGTCACCGGACCCAATCCGATACCTGAGAAACAGAAGCCGGCGCGCGAGAGGCCTCATGCCCCACCGACTGTCCGGGCGCGGGGCCAAGTTGCGGCGGCCGCAGCCAGACAGGCTTCTATTTGCGCTGCAACATAAGAAAAAGCGCTTGAAAGTCAACGAAGTGCAGCCCTGCGCAGGGGCATGGCAACGCGCTCTCACGCCGTTTTCGGCGCAATCCGGCGGGATTGTCGCAAAAAAAGCACATGGCTCGTGGGGGATTCCGGGCCGGCGCAGCGGCGCGTCCGGCTGCCTAGATGTCCAGATCGGTCGCGAAGGCGGCGTTTTCCTGGATGAAGCGGAATCGCAGTTCGGGCTTGGTGCCCATCAGTTCGCTCACCCGCTTCCTCGTCTCGTCCTGGTCCTCGTCCGGCACCATGATCTGCATCAGCGTCCGGTGACCGGGGCGCATGGTGGTCTCCTTGAGCTGCGCCGGCAGCATCTCGCCCAGACCCTTGAAGCGGCTGATCTCGACCTTGCGGGTGCCCTTGAAGTCGCTCTCCATCAGCGCGTCCTTATGGGCATCATCCACCGCATACATGGTCTTGCCCCCCTGGGCGAGACGGTAGAGCGGCGGCACCGCGAGATAGAGATGGCCGTTGCGGATCAGCTCCGGCATCTCCTGGTAGAAGAAAGTGATGAGCAGCGTTGCGATGTGAGCGCCGTCCACGTCGGCGTCGGTCATGATGATGACCTTCTCATACCGCAGGTCCTCGTCGCGGTAGCGCGTGCCCGTCTGCACGCCCAGCGCCAGGATGAGATCGGAGATCTGCTGGTTCTGCGCCTGCTTGGCGCTGGTGGCGCTGGCCACGTTGAGGATCTTGCCGCGCAGGGGCAGCACGGCCTGCGTCTTGCGGTCCCGCGCCTGCTTGGCGGAGCCACCGGCCGAGTCGCCCTCCACGATGAACAGCTCGGAACCCGAAGCGCTTGAATTGGTGCAGTCGGCCAGCTTGCCCGGAAGCCGCAGCTTGCGCGTCGCAGCCTTGCGGCTCACTTCCTTTTCCTGGCGGCGGCGCAACCGCTCATCCGCCCGGTCGATCACCCATTCAAGCAGCCGGTTGGCCTGCTGCGGCTTGGATGCAAGCCAGGTGTCGAAATGGTCGCGCAAGGTGGATTCCACCAGCTTCTGCGCCGACGGAGAGGAGAGCTTCTCTTTCGTCTGGCCGACGAACTCCGGTTCGCGGATGAACACGGACAGCATGATGCAGGCGGTGCCCATCACATCTTCGGCGGTAATCGAGGCGGCCTTCTTGACGTTGGTGAGTTCGCCATAGGCCTTGAGCGACTTCGACAGCGCCGCCCGCAGGCCCGCCTCATGGGTGCCGCCCTCGGGCGTCGGGATCGTGTTGCAGTAGGAATTGCAGAACCCGTCCGCATTGCCGAGCCAGGCGATCGCCCACTCCACCGTGCCGGCCGAGCCCTTGGCCTTCAGCTTGCCGGAGAAGGTCTCCGCCGTAACGGTCTCCTTGCCGTCGATCGTGGTGGCGAGATAGTCCGCAAGCCCGCCGGGGAAGTGCAGCACATCTTCCGCCGGGACAGTGCCGTTGCCGTCCAGCAGTTCAGGCGCGCATTTCCATTCGATCTTCACGCCGCCGAACAGGTAGGCCTTCGACCGCGCCATGCGGTAGAGCCGCGCCGGCTTGAAGGTCGCCCCCTTGCCGAAAATCTCCGCGTCCGGATGAAAAGTCACCGTCGTGCCGCGCCGGTTGGGTGCCTTGCCGACGGTTTCAAGCTTGCTTACCGGGTGACCGCGCTCGAAGCGCTGGCGATAGAGCTGCTTGTCGCGCGCGACTTCCACTTCCAGGAACTCCGACAGCGCGTTCACCACTGACACGCCAACGCCGTGCAGGCCGCCGGAAGTCTCATACACCTTGTCGGAGAACTTGCCGCCCGCATGCAGCGTGGTGAGGATTACTTCAAGGGCGGACTTGTCCTTGAACTTGGGGTGCGGGTCCACGGGAATGCCGCGCCCATTGTCCGACACCGACAGCGACCCGTCGGCTGCAAGCGATACCTCGATGCGCGTGGCGTGACCCGCCACGGCCTCGTCCATGGAGTTGTCCAGCACTTCGGCAAACAGATGGTGCAGGGCGCGGTCATCCGTGCCGCCGATATACATGCCCGGTCGCCGCCGCACCGGCTCCAGCCCTTCCAGCACCTCGATGTCGCTGGCCGAATAGCCGCTGCCATCTTTCGGCGCCGCCGCACCCGATGACTTTGCCGCGCTCTTGCGCGCGGGCTTCACAGCGCCCCTGGCGGCTGCCGGTTTCGGGGCGGAAGCCCCGCTGAACAGGTCGGGCGTGTCGGAGGAGGAGGTCTTGGTGGCGCGGGCCATGGAAATCCGGAACAGCTAGGGAACGAAGCGGGCAGCCTTGTTAGGCCACATCGCCCCGCGACGGAAGATGGACGTCGGGATGAAGTGTCTGATTCGCACCAAGTTTACACGCCGGAACGGCAAAATTGCGCCCCGCCGCGACAGCCGCCCGCTGCGGCCGCTTCCGCCATTGGGCAAAGCGCCTTGAATGTGCGGCTGACTGTGGTTAGCTGAATTGAACGGCAGTCATTTCCGACGGCCTGACTCATTCGTTTTTGCATGCTGGCAAAGAGGGGGCTTGCCACGGGCCTCCCGTCTGCGCCGGAATTCGCAGTCCACTCAGGAGGCCGACGCAGCCATGTCCGACACCACCATCAATTCGCCGCTGACCCTGCCATGCGGCGCCACCCTCAAGAACCGCATCGCCAAGGGCGCGATGACCGAGGGGCTGGCTGACCCGCAAAACCGCGCCACCGCGCGCCATGTGCGCCTGTATGAGCGCTGGGCGGATGGCGGCAGCGGCATGCTGCTCACCGGCAATGTGCAGGTGGACCGCCGCTACCTTGAGCGGCCGGGCAATGTGGTGATCGAAGGTCCCCAGTCCAACGAGCAGCGGGCCGCCCTTGCCGCCTATGCCGAGGCGGGCACCCGCAACGGCACCCATCTATGGATGCAATTGTCCCATGCCGGCCGCCAGACCCCGGCAGCCGTCACCCAGGAGCCGGTGGCCCCCTCCGCCATCGAGGTGGAAATGCCGGGCGGCCAGTTCGGCAAGCCCCGCGCGCTGACCGGTGACGAGATCGAGGACATCATCCAGCGCTTCGCCCATGCCGCCGGCATCGCCCGCGAAACCGGCTTCACCGGCGTGCAGATCCACGGCGCCCATGGCTACCTGATTTCGGAATTCCTCAATCCGCGCGTCAACCAGCGCACCGATGAATGGGGCGGCAGCCTCGAGAACCGCGCCCGCCTGCTGATGGAAACCGTCAAGGCCGTGCGCGCCAGGGTGGGGGCTGATTTCCCCATCTCGGTGAAGCTCAACTCATCCGACTTCCAGAAGGGCGGCTTCAGCCACCAGGATTCGATCCAGGTCGCCAAATGGCTCGACGATGCGGGCCTCGACCTGCTGGAGGTTTCCGGCGGCAATTACGAGCAGCCGGTGATGATGGACACCGAGGGCTTTGAGCCCGTCTACGAGGAAAAGGTCCGCTCCTCCACCCGCAAGCGTGAGGCTTACTTCCTTGAATATGCCAGCGACATCTCCAAGGCCGTCGGCAAGACGCCGCTGATGGTCACCGGCGGCTTCCGCACGATCGCTGCCATGAACGAGGCGCTGGCCTCCGGCGATACGGATGTGGTCGGCATCGCCCGCCCGCTCTGCGTCGATGCGGCCCTGCCCAACAAGCTGCTGGACGGGTCCGTCAGCGAAGTGCGCAAATGGGAAAAGGAACTGCGCCTCGGCCCGACGCGCATCTTCGGCCCCAACAGCCCCATCGACCTCATTCGCGGCCTCAATGCCTGGGGTGTGCAGGGCTGGTACTGCCTGCAGATCATGCGCATGGGCGACGGCCAGAACCCGGACACCCGCATGAGTGTGTTCAAGGCCCTGCGCAGCTACATGTCCAACGAGCAGAAAGCCGCAAAGGCTATGGCAAAGGCCGCCTGACCGCACCGGCTTCCAGCCACACGGAAACGACCAAACACAAACGGGAACATACAAAAAGCGACGGCCCCGCCTTGGTGGATGCAGCGCATCTCGCGGGGCCGTCTTTTTTCGGGAGTTTCAGCTCCCCGCCCTCAGCCTATGGGCCGGGCTTCTTTGGGTGTGGATCAACAGGGGCCGGTGCAGGGCGTCCGTCCGGGCCGCAACCGCGATGCGGGTGATGCATCGCCGGGGCGAGGGGCCGGTGGTTTACGCTGCGCATCAGGGGGGCGCCTTTCAGTCCATCCGGCTGCAGGCAATCGCGTCTCGGGCGGGCCTGCCAAACTGCACTTTGATCCTGTCTTTCCGTCTTCCAGTCCTGCGGGTGAAATCCCCCGCGCGGATTTTATGTATCCCCGGCACGGTGCCGGAGAGGTGAGGGTCTGCCGTATGCCGGCGGGTCCCGTGATGCGGAGGTGCCTCCTTGATCAGCCGATCGTGGTTCGCTGATCGTGGCGAGGCGATGGAGGGACGTCCCGGAACCTGGCCCGCCAGGGGCTGGATCGATCGTCCGGGATGACATCCGGAGGCGGGTGCTCCTCTCAAGGTAATCCGCCTGCGGATTATGTCTTTCTGCCGGTCTTTGCGGAAGCGGATGCCGCCACGCCTTCAGCGCTGTCTTGTGCATGGGTTAGCGATAAGTCGCGAGAGCGCACGTGGTAACGCACCGTTTCCTTGAGGGTCGTCAGAAAGTCCGTCCGGGTCATGCAGTGTTGCACTGCATGAAAGGCCCTGGGTCATGCGTCGGGTAGCTCTGCAAAGGGCCTTTGCCGCATCTTTTTCGAGACAAGCCGTCTCAGGCCGTAGTGCCCTGCGTCGGTGGGGTCATCTTCCAAACCTCCCTTTGTTATGGTCAAAGCTTGAATCTCTTTGCAGTGCAGCATCAAGCACAATCGAGTCAGCTTTGCTGACCAATAGATGTGCCAGAAACTCCGTAAACGGAAGATAACCCTAACCGCCCTGCGCCGCTGCGGGCGAAAGGTCCCGGTAGACATCCTCAACAGCGGGGATGACTGACACGAGGTCAAAATAGGGATGCGCGAAAATTTCGCTGTCGCGCAGATGGTCCATCAGCCGGCGATGGTCATCAAGGCGCGGTGTCTCCACCACCAGCACATCGCTGCACTGGGCGGTGAAGGCCTCCGCATCGAAATAGCGCACGGTCATGCCGTCAAAGCGCCGGGCAAAGGCGGCCCGGCCGATCGCCGCCCGCTCCGCATGGCTGAGCTTCAGCCACGCGGTCCGCGCCCGCAGCAGGATGAAGATCGTATAGACGTCGCCCATGGCACGGCCCTCCTACAGCGTGACGGCGGAGTGCGCCGGCCACCGGTCCGCCCAGGGCAAGGCGTCTTCAAGCGCATAGGCCATTTCCAGCAGCGTGTCCTCGCGGCCCATGGCGGCGGAAAACTGGATCCCGATCGGCAGCCCGCCGGTGCTTTGATAGAGCGGCACCGACATGGCCGGAGTCCCGGCAGCATTCTGCCAGGGCGTATAGGCGGCAAAGGTCATCACCCGCTCATGCAGAACATCGAAGGCAACCGTCGGCGCCATGTGGCCGATGGCAGGCGCGGGCTCGCTCTGGGCCGGGGTCAGAAGCAGGTCATAATCCTCGAAGAACCCGGCCATGGCCTCGGCCACATGGCGGAAATTCTCGAACGCGGCCGCAGCCCCCGCCTCGCCGCGCGGGCCGTATTCGGCTGCCAGACCCAGCGTCCAGGGTTCCAGCACCGTCGACAGGTCTGCGTCAGGGCCCAGCGCCGCCCGTGCCCTGGCCGCAATCGCCGCAGCCCCCAGCCCCCACAGGGTCAGGAAGTGATCCACGAAGGCCGGGCCGTCAAACGGCCAGGCCACCTCCTCCACCTCATGCCCCATCGCACGGCACAGCTCAGCCGTCGCCATCACAGCGTCCGCGGTGTCGGTATCCGGCAGGCTGCCCGTATAGCTTGCCACGGTGACGCCGATGCGCAGCTTGCGCGTGCCCGGCGCGGTGATGAGGGGCAGGGGGGTGAGCGGTGCGTCCGGCCCGCGCTGCTGCGTCTGGTGCAGGAACGCTGCGCTGTCGCGCACGGACCGCGAGAAACAGTTCTCCACGCCGATGGGGCTCGGCTCCCGGCGCGCCTCCACATTGCGTCCGCGGCTGGGCTTCAGCCCGAACACCCCGCAGCAGGCCGCCGGAAAGCGGATCGACCCGCCGCCATCACTCGCATGGGCAATGGGCACCATGCCGGAGGCGACCGCTGCCGCCGCGCCGCCGCTTGAGCCACCGGCAATGCGGTCCGTATCCCACGGGTTGCGGGTGGCCCCGGTCAGCAGCGGCTCCGTCGTCGGCAGAAGGCCGAACTCCGGCGTCGTGGTGGTGCCGAGCACCACCAGCCCGGCCTCCTTGACGCGGGCGCCGTAAGGGGACGCGAAGCTGCCCACATTCGACGCCATCAGCCGCGAGCCCGCCATATGCGGCAGCGGCGGAAACTCGATCAGGTCCTTGATGAGAAACGGCACACCGCTGAACACTCCGGCGGGCGGTCCGGAGCGGGCCAGGGCGCGCCCCGCCTCAAAGCCCTTGCTGGCAATCGCGTTTAGGGCCGGGTTCAGCGCCTCGATCCGGGCGATGGCAGCCTCCGCGAGATCGGACGCGGTCACGTCACCTGCGCGCACCAGCGCCGCCTGGGCGGTGGCATCAAGCCGGGCAAGATCCCGCGCTATGGCGGGCAGCTTTGCGCGCAGGGGTGTCGGCAGGGCGGCGAGGGCCGTGCCCGCCAGCGAAGTCTGGATGAAGGTGCGCCGGGATATGCCGGTTTCGGAGAGCGGTGCCATGTCATTTCCTCCCGCATGCTGGCCAGTGATCTGGTCCCGCAAAGCTAGGCATGGCAGCATGTTTGGAAAATACGGATAAAGCCGAAGATCATATTCGGATAATCAGAACAGGCCATGCATCCCAATTTTCTCGACCAGATCATCGTGTTCCAGGCGGTGGCGGAGCTCGGCAGCTACGCGGAGGCTGCCCGCAGGCTCAATCGCCAGGTCTCAGCCATCAGCTACGCCATCACCAATCTGGAGACCCATCTGGGCCTGACCCTGGTGGATCGCGGTGGCTACCGCGCCGGCCTGACGGAGGAGGGGCAGGCGCTGCTGGGCGAGGTGAGCGTGCTGCTGCGGCGCGTGGAGCGGCTGGAGGGCAAGGCCGCGGCCATGCGGGAGGCCAGCGAGACAACCCTGTCGCTGGCGGTGGAGCATTCCCTGCCGCCTGCGGTGTTGGCACACGGCCTTGCGCGGCTGGCTGACGCGCATCCCGAAGTGGCGGTCGATCTCAGCTACCTCACCGGCGGCGATGTCATTGCCCGGCTCACCGGCGGCGAGGTGCAGCTGGGCATCACTGCGCTGGAGCGCGGGCTGGCCTGGCAGGACCTCGATGGCCGGCAGGTGCTGGCGGAGGAAATGCCCGTGGTGATCGGCGCGCGCCACGCCCTTGCCGCCCGTAACGCGCCTGTGCCGCTCGAAACGCTGGAGCATCACCGGCAGATCTACCTGCCCTCGGGCCTTCCGCCCACGGATGAAAACACCCGCCCCGATTACCGGCAGCACAGGACCGATCTCTGGCATGTCAACGATCTCGCGACCCAGATCGCCCTGATCGCGGGCGGAGCCGGATGGGGGTTCGTCCCGGCAAGTGCCGCCGCCGAAGCCGTTGCGCAGGGACGGCTCGCCTATCTTGCCTGCGACGGCATCGCCCAGCTGCCCCTGCGCCGCTTCGCCGCTCTCTGGCGCACCCGAACGCCCCCGGGCCCGGCGGCCCGGTTCCTGATGCAAATGCTGGAAGCAGGTGGTAACGGCACCCTTGAAGCACCCTGACGCAAAGCTGCGCCCACGAAAAAGGCCGGGGACATGCCCCGGCCTTTTCCTTGTGTCTTGCGGCCGGCCGTTAGACCGAGAAGTACATGTCGTACTCGACCGGATGCGGGGTCATTTCGAAGCGCTCGACTTCTTCCCACTTCAGTTCGGCATAGGCGTCGATCTGCGCATCGGTGAACACGCCGCCCTTCTTCAGGAAGTCGCGGTCTTCGTCCAGCGCCACAAGCGCTTCGCGCAGCGAGCCGGCCACCGTCGGCACGTTGGCCAGTTCTTCCGGCGGCAGGGCGTAGAGATCCTTGTCCATCGGGTCGCCCGGATGGATCTTGTTCTCGATGCCGTCGAGGCCGGCCATCAGCATGGCGGTGAAGGCCAGATACGGGTTGGCGGTCGGATCCGGGAAGCGGATCTCGATGCGCTTTGCCTTCGGGCTTGTACCGTGCGGGATACGGCAGGAGGCCGAACGGTTGCGGGCCGAATAGGCCAGCAGCACCGGTGCCTCATAGCCCGGCACCAGACGCTTGTAGGAGTTGGTGGACGGGTTGGTGAAGGCGTTGATGGCCTTGGCATGCTTCAGAACACCGCCGATGTAGTACAGGCAGGTTTCCGACAGGTCCGCATAGCCCGACCCGGCGAACAGCGGGTTGCCGTCCTTCCAGATCGACTGGTGGCAGTGCATGCCCGTGCCGTTGTCGCCGAACACCGGCTTCGGCATGAAGGTGGCCGTCTTGCCGTAAGCGTGGGCCACGTTGTGCACCACATACTTGTAGATCTGCATCTTGTCGGCCACGCGGACGAGCGTGTCGAACTTGATGCCCAGCTCATGCTGCGCCGCCGCCACTTCGTGGTGGTGCTTCTCGGTGTCGACGTTCATTTCCTTGAGAACGGAAAGCATTTCCGAGCGCAGGTCCTGCGCGCTGTCGATCGGGTTCACCGGGAAGTAGCCGCCCTTGGTGCGCGGACGGTGACCGAGGTTGCCGATCTCGTATTCGGTGCTGGTGTTGGTCGGCAGCTCGACGGAGTCGACGCGGAAGCCCGTGTTGTACGGGTCTGCGGAGAACTGCACGTCGTCGAACACGAAGAACTCGGCTTCCGGGCCGAAGAACGCGGTGTCGCCGATGCCGGTCTGCTGCAGATAGGCCAGGGCCTTCTTGGCGGTCGTGCGCGGGTCGCGGTCATAGGCCTCGCCCGTGGACGGCTCCAGGATGTCGCACATGATGGCGAGCGTGGTCTGGGCGTAGAACGGGTCGATCACGGCGGTCTCGGGGTCCGGCATCAGAACCATGTCGGACTCGTTGATCGCCTTCCAGCCGGCGATGGAGGAACCGTCGAACATCGTGCCTTCGCTGAACAGTTCTTCGTCCACGAGGTCGATGTCGAAGGTGACGTGCTGCATCTTGCCACGCGGATCGGTGAAGCGGAGGTCGACGTACTTGACGTCCTTCTCCTTGATCATCGCCAAGATTGAAGCGGCATCGGACATAGGCGTCATTCCTTTCCTTGTGGTCTTAACGCTCAAGGGACCCTTGGGCCCCGTTTTCCTTTTGACGGATCGCAGGCAGCCGGGGGGCCGCATGCGGGTATCGAATTCTGTTGTCAGCCGGCGCGGCAGGCGCGCCGTGGCTTATTGGGCGCGCAAGGCGCTCCGGGGCGGCCGGTCAGACCGCGTCTTCGCCGGTCTCACCGGTACGGATTCGCACGACTTCTTCAACATTGGTGATGAAGATCTTGCCGTCGCCAATGCGTCCGGTGCGCGCAGCGTTCTGGATGGCTTCAAGCGCCGGCTCAACCCGGTCCTCGCTCAGCACCACCTCGATCTTCACCTTGGGCAGGAAGTCCACCACATATTCGGCACCGCGATAAAGCTCCGTGTGGCCCTTCTGACGGCCAAAGCCCTTGGCCTCGGTCACGGTGATGCCCTGCAGGCCAACCTCGTTGAGCGCTTCCTTCACTTCATCCAGCTTGAACGGCTTGATGATCGCTTCGATTTTTTTCATGCCCCTAAAGGTCTCCACACTGTCCTGCCGGTCATCCGCCCGGGATGGTCTGGCCCGCGAAGGGCCCGGGGATCGGGCAGCGGCACCGGCCGGATACCGCACATTCTGTTGCCCCGGCCATAGCACGCCTCATGCCAGTCCGAGACCCGTCTGAAAGCGCTTTGGATTCAAGCACTTCGTTAACCCGGCACCGAATTGCCCGGCCCAGCAGCACAGTCATTGCACAAAAAAGCGTCAGCAAGGTGAAAAAACAGGCAGCAATCATGCCTGTTGTTTGGTCAGTTTTATGCGCTCGGAAGAGCCGGGACCAGGCAAGAGGCGGGAATGGGTGGGGCAGGGTGGCGGAATTCAGGGGCGGGCCCGGGCCTGCGCCCGGAAATTGAGCACGGAACGGGACGTGCGGACCCTGCGCCAAAAAGGTAAACAGGATGCCGCTCAAAAGAGGGATAGCACGATGAAAGCCCCGAACCCGGTCTATGGCGCCCAGGGCACCACCATTTTCACCATCATGTCGGCTCTGGCAGCGGAGGCCGGGGCCATCAATCTCGGCCAGGGCTTTCCCGATGACGAGGGGCCGGATGATGTGCGCGCGGCGGCAGCGGACGCGATCATCAACGGGCCGAACCAATATCCGCCCATGATGGGCCTGCCGGATCTGCGCCGGGCCGTGGCTGCCCATGCCCAGCGCTTCTACGGCATGATGCTGGACTGGCAGAGCCAGGTGCTGATCACCTCAGGCGCCACCGAGGCGCTGGCCGCCTCCCTGTCCGCCCTGCTCAAGCCGGGGGATGAGGCAATCCTCATCGAGCCGTTCTTCGATACCTATCTGCCGGTGATCGAGGCGGCCGGCGCCAAGGCCGTCTGCGTGCCCCTGCATCCGCCCGCCTGGTCGCTGGACCATGATGAGCTCGCGGCGGCCTTCAGCGACCGCACCAAGCTGATCCTGCTCAACACGCCGCACAATCCCCTCGGCCGCGTCTTCGGTGACGAGGATCTCGACGCCATCGCCCGCCTGTGCCGGATGCATGACGTGGTGGCGGTATGCGACGAGGTCTATGAGCACATGGTGTTTGACGGCGCGGCACACCGCCCGCTCATGACCCTGCCGGACATGGCAGCCCGCACGGTGCGCATTCAATCCGCCGGCAAGATCTTCTCCCTCACCGGCTGGAAGGTGGGCTTTGTATCGGGCGCGGCTGATCTTGTGAGTCTCATCTCCAAGGCGCACCAGAACCTTGTTTTCACCACCCCGCCGGGCCTGCAGCTGGGCGTGGCCTATGGGCTGGGCAAGGAGGAAAGCTTCTTCCGCGACCAGGCCGCCGATCTCGCCGGGCGGCGCGACCTGCTGCGCGCGGGATTGGAGGCCGCGGGCTTCGCCATCAGCCCTTGCGAGGGCACCTATTTCCTGACTGCCGATATCCGCCCCGTCGCCGGAGATGAGCCGGATACGGAGTTTTGCCGCCGCATCACCACGGACGCGAAAGTCGCAGCCGTGCCGATCAGCGCCTTTTACGCGCCGGGCTCACCCAGCCGCGCCACCAATTTCATCCGCTTCTGCTTCTGCAAGCAGCCGACCTTACTGGAAGAGGCGGTCGCCTGCCTCTCCCGCTATCTGCAGCGATGATGAAACGCGTCCTCAGGGGAAGCGGATCGTTTTCAGATTATTGCGGCCCGCATTGCGGCCGCACATGGTGAAGTTCGTGCTATAGCCGGTGACGACCCATCCGGGCGGTATCGCGCTGCGCGTGCAGACGACCGCCGTCTGCCCGGGCGACGCGCCATTGAGTTCGATAAGGTGCCACTTGCTATCCCAGCCGCCGCCGCAGGCTGTGAAATCCGTGCTCACATTGTAAATCGCCCAGCCCGGAAGGCTCTGGCCAGCGCATACGGTGATGCGTCGCCCGAACCGCGGCGTGACATCACGCAGAGCTTCCAACTCCTCATATTCAAACGGCGCGGCGCCGATCTCGTCCGGCGTGTCTGCGGTGACGCCGGACAGGTCCGGGTCTGTTTCCGCAACGGCCGTCTGGGAAAATGCCGTGACAGCCAGAAAGGCCGCTGCCGCGGCAAGCGGCATGAGTAAGGTGGCGCCGGTTGAAGGGCCGCGCCGATGCCCTGTTGTGTCATTTGTCATGATGGTCCCTCCCGCAGCCATTGTGGACCGATGCGACATCAAATCAACCGTCAAGGGTGACAGGTTGTCGGGTGACAAGGCGCAGCGCTTCGTGCATCTATCCGGGCAACAAAATCCAAGGATACCTGCGAGGAGACCCGATGCCTGAAGCCAATACCCCCATTCTCGTCGGCGGCGGCCAGTTCACCCAGAAGGGCGTGGCGATCGCCGATCTGCTGTCGCCCATGCAGATCATGGCCGAGGCCGCCAAGCGGGCACTGGCCGACGCAAAGGGCGGGGACGCGCTGGCAAAGGCGCTCGATACGGTCGCGGTGGTCCGCTTCACGGCAGACAGCCCCGAAGCAGGCGGCCTGCCGAAGAACCAGTATCCCAACGCCCCGCGCACGCTTGCCAATGCCATCGGCGCCAAGCCCGCGCGCGAGCTTTACACCGCCACCGGCGGCAACACCCCGCAATGGCTGGTGAACCGCACCGCCGAAGAAATCGCCAATGGCGAGACGGACTGTGCGCTGCTGGCAGGCTCCGAAGCGCTGGGCGGTCTGCTGGCCGCCGTCACCCAGGGCCAGGTGCCGGACTGGGGTGACAATCCCGGCGGCGAGCCGACGCAGATCGGTGTTGAAAAACCCGGTGTGAACGAGATGGAGCATCGCCACGCGATGTATTTCCCCGTCAACACCTATCCGCTGTTCGAGAACGCGATCCGCGGCGAGCTTGGCCGCAGCGTGAAGGATCACCAGCTCGAACTCGGCAAGCTGTTCTCGCGCTTCACCGAGGTGGCGGCAACCAACCCCTATGCGTGGTTCCCCACCTTCCGCTCGCCGGAAGAAATCGCCACCGAGACGGACAAGAACCGTTATGTCGGCTTTCCGTACACGAAGTATCTCAACTCCATTATCCGCGTTGACCAGGCCGCCGCCCTCATCATGATGAGTGTCGGCAAGGCGCGTGAACTCGGCATCCCCGAGGACCGTTGGGTCTATCTGCATGGCTGCGGCGACGCCAACGACCTGTGGTACGTGTCAGAGCGGGTCAACTTCCACTCGTCGCCGGCCATCCGCACCATGGGCCGCAAGGCATTCGACATGGCCGGCATGTCGGTCTCCGACATCGACTATTTCGATCTGTATTCCTGCTTCCCGTCCGCCGTCGAAATCGGCGCGCAGGAACTGGGCCTCGCGCTGGATGATCCGCGCGGCTTCACGGTCACGGGCGGGCTTCCCTATTTCGGCGGGCCCGGCAACAACTACGTGATGCACTCCATCGCCACCATGCTCGACAAGCTGCGTGCCAAGCCGGGCACCAAGGGCCTGTGCACCGCCAATGGCTGGTTCGTCACCAAGCACTCCATCGGCATCTATTCGACCGAGCCGAAGGAAGGCGCCTGGGAGCGCGAGAACCCGGCCACCTACCAGGCCGAGCTCAACGCCATGGATCACCCGGTGGTGGACGACCTGCCGGAAGGCGAGGGCAAGATCGAGACCTACACCGTGGTGCATGGCCGCCAGGGCGCGCAGTTTGGACTCGTGGTCGGCCGCAAGACCGATACGGGCCACCGTTTCGTGGCGCATGTGCCGAACGACCCGGCCCTGTTCGAGACCATGAAGCAGCAGGAAATGCTCGGTGTCGTCGGCACGGTGGAACCGGGCAAGCCCAACGAAAAGGGCGCGCTCGGCCCCAATATCTTCACCCCGAAGATCTGACCGGATGTGCAGGCGGCTCCTGTCATCTGCGCGACGCGGGGCGGTGGCGGCACTGGCCGCCGCCGCTGCCGTCCTGACGCTTGCCGCCTGCGACATCGGCGACATCACGGAAGTTGCCGAAGCCCCCTGGGGCACCGAGGCCCCTGCCTCCTGGCAGGCGGTGGCGGCGGCCCCCGTGCCGCTCACCGTCACGGCCTATGTCACCGGGGAAGTCTTCGCCGGCGACGGCGTCCTCATCAACGAGGATGTGGCGGGCGTGCCGGAAGGCGCGGGCACCGAACAATGGGTGCCGTCCGTTGCCTATCTCGTGCAGCACCCTTCAGGAACCAATGTGCTGTTTGATACCGGCGTGCGGGCGGGGGAGTGCAGCTACGACATTCTCCTTGTGCTGAATTTTCCCTGCCGCAACCAGCCCGGCCAGGACGTGGTGACCCAGCTTGCCCGCGACGGCATCGACAAGCTGGACTATGTGGTGGCCACTCATTTTCATGGCGACCATTCAAGCGGCATCGGCCCGCTGCTGGCCCGTTATGACCCGGTGGTGATCGCCGCCGCTGATGAGATCGCAGCCCTTAAGAGCCCGCTGCGGGAGACCCAGGGCTATCGCTACGACCAGTTCAGCGCCGACATGCGCATCGAGGCCGCCGATGCAGGCTGGCTGCCCATGCCCCATGTGGCGCGCGCGGCGGATCTGCTGGGCGATGGGTCGATCTGGCTGCTGCCGACACCGGGCCACACGCCGGGCCACCTGTCGGCGCTGCTCAACGGCTCGGATGGCCCGCTGCTGCTCACCTTCGATGCCGCCCATCTCAAAGCCACATATCATCATACGGCCCCCGGCGGGCTGGGTGCTGACCTCGACAGGGCCGCGCAGAGCATTGAGCGCCTCAAGGCGCTGGAGGCCGACTTGCCGGGCGTCCGCGTTCTTTATGGCCATGAACCGGCCCAGTGGCCGCAGGATGCCATTCGTGTCAGCCTCGCCCCGCGGGCCGACTAATTCTCGTACCAGTCAACGGAGTAACCCATGCCCCGCATTTACATGATCCGTCACGGCAAGGCCGCAGCAGGGTGGGGGGCTGACGCGGACCCCGGCCTCGACGCCGAGGGGCAGGCCCAGGCCGAGGCGGTGGCCAATGAGATCGTCAGCACCGTGGGGCCGGACATCACCTTCCCCCTGATGACGAGCCCGCTGAAGCGCTGCCGCGAAACCTCCATGCCGCTGGCGCGCCTCTGGTCCGCCGTGCCGGTGGTGGAGCCCGCCGTCAGCGAAATCCCGTCGCCGACGGACAATCTCGACGAGCGCGCCCAGTGGCTGCGCCGCATCATGCCCGGCACCTGGGCCGACATCGAGAAGGACCCTACCTCCACGGGCGTTGACTTCGTCGGCTGGCGCAACGCGCTGGTGGACCGGCTGAAACAGCTCGAGGAAGACACGGTGATCTTCAGCCACTTCATCGCGATCAATGCGGCGGTGGGGGCGGCTATGGATGATGACCGCGTGGTGTGCTTCCGCCCGGACAATTGCTCCATCACCTGCTTCGACGTGACGCCGGAACTGCTCAAGGTCGTCTCCCTCGGCCGTGAGGCGGACACTGTTGTCCGATAAAATTGCCGTCCGATAATTCTGGAACGCCGCCCATGCACCCAGACCTGCCCGCAGCCTACGGCACGCCGGAAAGCCCCGGCCCGGAACTTCTGACCACGGACGAAATGTACCGGGCTGATGCCTTCGCGGTGGAGCAGGGGATCGCCGGGCGCACGCTGATGGAAACGGCGGGCACGGCCCTGGCCAATGCCATCTGCGACCGCTGGAGCCCGCGTGCGTCAGTCATCCTGTGCGGGCCGGGCAATAATGGCGGCGATGGCTTTGTTGCCGCGCGCCTGCTGGCGGAACGCGGCTGGCCGGTGACGCTGTATCTGCTGGGAAAGCGTGATGCTCTCACCGGCGATGCGGCCCTTGCCGCTGCCGACTGGCAGGGCGACGTGCTGCCGCTGGCCGAAACCGCGATGGATGGCGCAGCGCTGGTGGTCGATGCCCTGTTCGGTGCAGGCCTCACCCGCCCCCTCGACGGCATCCCGGCAGCGCTGGCCGAACGCAGTTACGACGCTGACGCCGTCATCGTCTCGGTGGATGTGCCGAGCGGGGTGGACGGCAACACGGGCGCGATCCTGGGGACGGCCTTTGCCGCTGACCTCACAGTCACCTTCCACCGCGCCAAGCCGGGGCACTACCTGCTGCCGGGGCGCACGGCCTGCGGTGAACTGGCGGTCGCCGATATCGGCATCCCCGACCGGTCCATCGAAGTGGTGAATCCGTCCGCCTTCCACAACTCCCCGGAGCTGTGGGGCGATGCCTATCCGCGCCTTGAGGACGCGGGCCACAAATATGGCCGCGGCCACGCGCTTGTGGTGAGCGGCCCGGCGACGAAGACCGGCGCAGCCCGCCTTGCCGCCCGCGGCGCGCTGCGGGGAGGCGCGGGGCTTGTGACTGTCGCCAGCCCGGAGGACGCGCTGGCGGAAAACGCAGCCCACCTCACGGCGATCATGCTGGCTGAGTTCGACGGCGCGCCTGGCTTGACCGCGATCCTCGAAGACAGGCGCAAGAACGCAGCCCTCATCGGTCCCGGTGCCGGCGTCAGCTCCTTTACCCGCGCCCGCACCCTAGCCGTGCTGCGCAGCGGCGCGGCGGTCGTGCTGGACGCGGATGCGCTGACCGCGTTCGAGGCCGACCAGAAAATCCTGTTTGACGCGATCACCGCGCCGACCGTGCTGACCCCCCATGACGGCGAGTTCGCCCGCCTGTTCCCGGACCTTGCAGAGATAGACGGCGGCAAGCCCGCCCGCGCCCGCGCAGCAGCCACCCGGAGCAAGGCGGTGATGGTGCTCAAGGGGGCGGACACGGTCATCGCCGCCCCGGACGGGCGCATTGCCATCAACGACAACGCCCCGCCGACCCTTGCCACGGCAGGGGCGGGAGATGTGCTGGGCGGCTTCATCCTCGCCCAGCTTGCGCAAGGTGTGCCCGCCTTCGAGGCCGCCTGCATCGGCGTCTGGCTGCACGGCGAAGCCGCAACCCGCTTCGGCCCCGGCCTCATCGCCGAAGACCTGCCCGACATGCTGCCGGAGGTGCTGGAAGAGCTGGAGGCCTATCTGCCATGACCGCCACCACCGCCGTTACCCGCCACGCCCGCGACGCGGACCTCGCGCAGATCGTTGATCTCTACAACCACTATGTGCGCGAGACGGCGATCACCTTCGATATCGAGCCGTTCACGGTGGAGACGCGGGCAGCCTGGCTGGGCCAGTTCCGCGAGACCGGGCCGCACCAATTGCTGGTGGCCGAGCGGGGTGGCGAGATTCTTGGCTATGCGGGCACCATGCCGTTCCGCGCCAAGGCGGCCTATGACCGGTCGGTGGAGACCACCATCTATATCCGCGACGGCTTCGGCGGGCAGGGGCTCGGACGCGCCCTTTATGAAGCGCTGTTCCACGCGCTGGAAGGTGCCCCAGTCCACCGGCTGCTGGCCGGCATGACGCTGCCCAATGACGCATCAGACGCCCTGCACCGGCGCATGGGGTTTGAGCCCTGCGGCGTCTTCCCCGAAGTGGGCTTCAAGTTCGGCCGCTACTGGGACGTGCAATGGTATGACCGGCCCCTCCGGGCTGGATGAGCTATGTCGAGCCCGTGCCGGATGCGCCGCTGCTTTGCTCCCACATGACGTCGAACAGGGCGATCTGCAGATTGGCGAATTCGTGGCTTTCAAGGATCAGCCCGTAATTCTCCCGCCGCGAGGAGATGACGCCGATCTTGTTGTCGAACAGGAAGAGATTGCTGACAAAGGGCGCGTCCGCCCGCGCATAGCGCACCCGCCGCAGGTCCGCGGCACTGTCCGGCCAGATGTCGTCTGTTTCCTCGACCCGTGACCGCAACACGTTGAGCCACTTGCCCGCGGCCACCCGGCGCGAGGCGAAACGGTCGATCACGTCCAGCCCCGGCATCCGCATCAGTTCCTGCATCGACAGGATGGCGCGCACGGTCTGTGTTTCGGCGAGCAGCACCGTGTTGAGAACCGTCTCGATCCCCTCGACCCCCTCATAGACCTGAAAGCGCGGCGTCACGTCGCCTTCCTGGTAGAGCGCCCGCAGGGTGGGCAACATCCCCTCCAGCCGCTGCTTGCGGGTTTCGAGGTTGCGCGACAGCACATCCGGATTTTCCGCCACCACATGGGTGCGGCCGGATTTCTGCACCAGCGTGACCAGTCCCTCATCCCGCAGCCGCTCCACCAGCGCATAGGCCGTGGTGCGCCCGATGCCGGCCTCCCGCGCGATGGTGTGGACCGGGGCGCTGCCCATCTTCAGCGCGGCGATGTAATAGGCCCCCAGCCGGCCGCCCAGCCCCAGCGCCTCCAGGTCGCGCTCCAGACTGTCGAAAAACTTAGACATTACAGTTCCATTCATCCTGTGCAAACTGGGGCAATAGGGCAATTCTACAGGAAGGATTGTCGAAGGAAATGGACATACGGAAGATATCCGAACGAAAGGCATCCGAGTTGACTGGGGGGAATAATGTCTGAAGTGCTGATTACATCCGGGCTAATCCAGGTAACGCTGGCCGTGCTCATCGGCTGGCCGCTGGCCATGCTCTATAGCGGCATGGAGAAGGTGGGGCCGCTGCGCCACGCCAAACGCCTGCTGCAATACCATCTCGACAATGTCTTCATGGGCATTCTGCAGATGGTCATCGCCACCGTCTTTCCGGCCATTCCGGTGGGCGCGGCCATCCTGCTGCTGATCGGGTCATGGACCAATCCGTTTCCCTTTCTGCTCATGGCCATGTCGCGCAAACCCGTTGCCGAACAGACCGGCATGCGCCGTTTCTCGATCCTCTCCTTCCTGATCATCACGCCCGCCTATCTCTGGCTGCTGGCAGCCTGGCTCACGCGATAATCACCCAGGGAGCACCCCCATGACCGCGACCGACACCAACACCGTCAACGACACGAAACTCACCTGCGTTGCCGCCGTGCAGATGGAGGGCCGCGTCGCTGACGTGCCCTACAACATCGACCACGCGGCGCGCCTGATCGACGAAGCGGTGGCGCAGGGGGCAAAGATCATCGCCATCCCGGAGTTCTTCACCACCCGCATCGTCTATGACGAGCGCCTGTTCGGCTGCTCGCTGCCGCCGGATAACCCGGCGCTCGACATGCTGACGTCGAAAGCCACCCGCAATGGCGTGATGATCGGCGGCTCCTATCTCGAGATGCGCGATGGTGACGTCTACAACACCTATGTGCTGGTCGAGCCCGACGGCACCGTGCACCGGCACGACAAGGACCTGCCCACCATGGTCGAGAACGCCTTTTACGTGGGCGGCTGCGACGACGGGCTGATCCGGACCGGCATGGGCCGCATCGGCGCGGCCGTCTGCTGGGAAATGGTGCGCATCCAGACCGCCCGCCGCCTGCGCGGCGAGGTGGACCTCCTGATGACCGGGTCCCATTGGTGGTCGGAGCCGGGCTGGAAGATCCTCAAATCCTTCATCAAGCCGGCGCATGAGGGCAATGGCCGCCTGATGCGGGCCACGCCGGGCCGCCTGGCGGGCCTAATCGGTGCCCCGCTTATCCATGCAGGCCATGCGGGCATTCTCGAAGGCGGCTTCCTGACCGTGCCCGGCACGCGCCTGACTGTCGGCACCCGAACCCAGTTGATGGGCGAAACCCAGATCGTGGACGGGTCAGGTGAGATTATCGCCCGCCGTCACTACGGGGAGGGGGCAGGGATTGTCTGCGCGGATATCCGCCTCGGCGCCGTCGCCCCGCGGGAAGACATGGCAGACCGCTTCTGGATTCCGCGCCTTGGCGCCATGCCGGCGATCCTCTGGCACCACCAGAATGCCTGCGCGAAGCCCGTCTATAAGTGGGCAAAGCGCACCGGCCGCCTGCACACCTATGACTTCGGCCGGAATCAGCCTGCCTGATTGGCTTTGAGCCCGCCGGGCCGGCCTCCGCAACTCGCTGTTTGCGCTTTTGCCGTCATGGTGTAGAAAGCCCACCGCCCGTCAGGCGGGTCCGCGGGCGTGGTGGAATTGGTAGACACGCAAGATTTAGGTTCTTGTGCCGAAAGGTGTGGGGGTTCAAGTCCCTCCGCCCGCACCAACTCCTGACACTTGAGATCGGATTTGCTGCCTTGTTCCGGGGGCGCGCGTGACTGAGGCGCAGCACCCTGGAAAAGCGCAGCGTATCGGCATTGGAGCATCCTGCTCCGACGCCCAACATGAAACGGAATTGAGACGCGATGCAGGTCACCGAGACCCTCTCCGAAGGGCTGAAGCGCGAATTTAAGGTTGTTGTCGAGGCTGCGGATCTTGCTGCCCGCCTGGACGCCAAGCTGGACGAGATCAAGGGCCAGGTGCAGCTCAAGGGCTTCCGCCCCGGCAAGGTGCCCGTGTCCCACCTGAAGAAGACCTACGGCAAGTCCGTGATGACCGACGTCATCCAGGAGACCGTGGGCGAGACTTCCCAGAAGGCGATCGAAGAGCGCGAGCTGAAGCCGGCCCTGCAGCCGAACATCGAACTCGAGGGCGAAGTCGAGCCGGTCGTGGAAGGCAAGGCCGACCTCACCTACAAGCTCACCTTCGAGATCATGCCGGACTTCGACCTGCCGGACTTCTCCGCCATCTCCCTGACCCGTCCCGTGGTCGAGGTGTCCGACGAGGAAGTGGATGAAGCCATTTCCCGCATGGCCGAGCAGCAGCAGAACTTCGATGCCAAGGACGAGGGCGCCAAGGCAGAGGACGGCGACCGCCTGACCATCGATTTCGTCGGCAAGATCGGCGACGAAGCCTTTGAAGGCGGCACCGCTGAAGGCGTGACGCTGGTGATCGGCTCCGGCCAGTTCATCCCCGGCTTTGAAGAACAGCTCATCGGCGCCAAGGCCGGTGACGACGTGACCGTCAATGTGACCTTCCCGGAAGAATATGGTGCCGAGCACCTTGCCGGTAAGGACGCTGTGTTCGATGTGAAGGTGCAGGAAGTCGCCGGTCCGGCCGAGACCAAGATCGATGACGACTTCGCCAAGCAGATGGGTCTCGACAGCCTCGACGCCCTCAAGGAGGCGCTCAAGGAGCGCATCGGCCAGGACTACGGCAATGTCTCGCGCAACCGCGTGAAGCGGTCCCTGCTCGACGCCCTCGATGACCTGACCGACTTCGAGCTGCCGCCGACCATGCTGGAGCAGGAGCTTCAGCAGATTATCCAGCAGGCGCAGTCCGAAAAGGCCCACAGCGCCGAGGACTATGATTCCGAGCAGGATCACGACCACGATCACTCCGACGTCGAGATCACCGACGAAGAGAAGGAAGAGTTCCAGACCATCGCGGCGCGCCGCGTGCGTCTTGGTCTCCTGCTGTCGGAAGTCGGCACCAAGAACGAGATCACCGTCACCCAGGACGAAGTGAATCGCGCCATCGCCGAACAGGCCCGCAATTTCCCGGGCCAGGAACAGCAGGTCTTCCAGTTCTACACCCAGAACCCGCAGGCCCAGGCCCAGATCCGCGCCCCGCTGTTCGAGGACAAGGTCGTCGATTACATCCTCGAACTGGCCAAGGTGTCGGACGAGACCGTGAGCCGCGAGGACCTGCTGGCTGATCCGGATGCCCCGGCTGAGGAAGCCGCGGCGGAGGAAAAGCCGAAGAAGAAGACGGCAGCCAAGAAGAAGACGGCAACGAAGAAGACCGCTGCCAAGAAGAAGACGGCGGCCAAGAAGAAAGACGACTAGGGACACCCCGCGCAGCGCCCGCGCCGGGGCCTGACCCCGACAGCGGCACAAGCGCGGAAAATCCCGCCGTCTTTACGGTTTGGCCAGCAAGACCTATCTAATGTGGGGTCGCCCGTGAGTCGTCGCGGGCGACCCTCGTTTTCCTGCCTGCTGAACCCCACTTTCGCCGTGTGGGTTTGCCACTCCGACATTGACGTTCCCATATGAGACCCCATCCCATATGAGGAATGATCCGACACTGGCCCTAAGGACTTTTTCCCGATGCATGATCCCGTCGAGACCTACATGAACCTCGTGCCCATGGTGGTGGAGCAGACCAGCCGGGGTGAACGGGCCTATGACATTTTCTCCCGCCTGCTGAAGGAGCGGATCATCTTCGTGACCGGTCCTGTCGAGGACGGCATGGCCAGCCTCATCACGGCACAGCTTCTCTTCCTGGAGTCCGAGAACCCCAAGAAGGAAATCGCCATGTACATCAATTCGCCCGGCGGCATCGTGACCTCCGGCATGGCGATCTACGACACCATGCAGTTCATCCGCCCGAAGATCTCCACCCTGGTGATCGGCCAGGCGGCCTCCATGGGTTCGCTGCTGCTGGCAGCCGGCGAAAAGGACATGCGATTCGCCCTGCCGAATGCGCGCATCATGGTTCACCAGCCGTCCGGCGGCTTCCAGGGCCAGGCGTCCGACATCGAGATTCACGCCCGCGAGGTGCTGGCGCTGCGCGAACGCCTCAATCAGATTTATGTGAAGCACACCGGCCAGCCGATCGACGCTGTGCAGGACGCGCTGGAGCGCGACAACTTCATGACGCCGGAATCTGCCAAGGATTTCGGGCTGATAGATCAGATCATGGAAAACCGGCCTGACGCATCCGGGGACGGTGAGGGCGCGGCCTAAGGGCACGTCATCCCCGGTTTGAGCCAATTTTGCTCCGCTGCCTCAATTTGCGGCACCTTGACTAAGGTAAATGCGGGTCCACCTTGGTTTTAACCGGGTGTTGATTGCCCTTCGGCTATCGTGGTCGAATGTTTTGGCACGGGATTCGGCCCGCCGGTTGTCTGCCTTGCCCATCGTTGCCTCCCGTTCATCTTCGCTGGCGTAGCGTTTGCAAAGATCGGGAGCACCACCGCTAGAGTGGGAGCAGCACCGGGACGAAGGCCTGAGGCAGGCTGGCGGGGCACACCAATCGCAAGGCGCGGCTCGTCCGCAGCCGGGCACGAAACCAAGGAACCCTATTTGGGGAAGTTTTTATGAGCAAAGTCAGCGGCGGCAGCGGCGATTCCAAGAACACCCTCTACTGCTCTTTCTGCGGCAAGAGCCAGCATGAGGTGCGCAAGCTGATTGCCGGCCCGACCGTCTTCATCTGCGATGAATGCGTTGAGCTGTGCATGGACATCATCCGCGAGGAGAACAAGTCCTCGCTCGTGAAGTCCCGCGACGGCGTGCCCACCCCGGCCGACATCAATGAGGTGCTGGACGAGTATGTCATCGGCCAGGCCCACGCCAAGCGTGTGCTGTCGGTGGCCGTGCACAACCACTACAAGCGCCTCGGCCACGCCACCAAGAATTCGGACGTGGAACTCGCCAAGTCCAACATCCTGCTGATCGGCCCGACGGGCTGCGGCAAGACCCTGCTGGCGCAGACGCTGGCCCGCATCCTCGACGTGCCCTTCACCATGGCCGACGCCACCACCCTGACCGAAGCCGGTTATGTGGGTGAGGATGTCGAGAACATCATTCTCAAGCTGCTCCAGTCTGCCGACTACAATGTCGAGCGGGCCCAGCGCGGCATCGTCTATATCGACGAGGTCGACAAGATCTCGCGCAAGTCCGACAACCCGTCCATCACCCGCGACGTGTCGGGCGAGGGCGTGCAGCAGGCCCTGCTGAAGATCATGGAAGGCACGGTTGCAAGCGTGCCCCCGCAGGGCGGCCGCAAGCACCCGCAGCAGGAATTCCTGCAGGTGGACACGACCAACATCCTGTTCATCTGTGGCGGTGCCTTTGCCGGTCTCGACAAGATCATCGGCAAGCGCGGCCGGTCGACGTCCATCGGCTTCGGCGCGACGGTCGTCTCCGATGAAGAGCGGAAGACCGGCGAGCTCCTGAAGGAGATCGAACCGGAAGACCTGCTGAAATTCGGTCTGATCCCGGAATTCGTCGGCCGTGTGCCGGTGCTCGCCACGCTCGAGGACCTCGACGAAGACGCGCTGGTGAAGATCCTCACTGAGCCGAAGAACGCACTGACCAAGCAGTATCAGCGCCTCTTCGAGATGGAGGACACCCAGCTCACCTTCACCGAGGAAGCCCTGAAGGCGATCTCCAAGAAGGCGATCGAGCGCAAGACCGGCGCCCGTGGCCTGCGGTCTATCCTGGAATCGATCCTGCTCGAGACCATGTTCGAGCTTCCGGGCCTCGACGGCGTGGAAGAGGTGGTGATTTCCGGCGACGTGGTCGAAGGCCGTGCGCAGCCGCTCTACATCTATGCCGAGCGCCGCGCAGAAGACGCCGACGCCAGCGCCTGACGCCCTTGCCGGGCGCTTGGCACAAGGCCGGGTGCAGAACCGACCCCTGCCTTGAAGCACCGCGCCCGCACACCACATATTGGGGTGAAGCGCGGTGCGTAACGCACGGCCGCAGCTCCTCAAGAACTGAAATCTGGGCCCTGGGCCCGGCTGCGATTTCGTGGCCGGGAGACGCTCAAGGCCCGCCCGGACGCCTCATTGAGGGTCCGACAGAAAAAAGGTGACTTTGATGACCGAGAGCACCGAGACCCCGACCAGCGGCAATGCCGGCGGCATCGTGACGCCCCGGCCCGAGGGCCTTCCGGTCCTGCCGCTGCGCGATATTGTCGTGTTCCCGCACATGGTGGTGCCGCTTTTCGTGGGCCGCCCCAAATCCGTCCGCGCGCTTGAAGACGTGATGGCGGACGACAAGCAGATCCTGCTTCTCACCCAGAAGGACGCGTCCGACGATGATCCGGGCACGGACGATATGTACGAGATCGGCGCCGTCGCCACGGTGCTGCAGCTGCTGAAGCTGCCCGACGGCACCGTCAAGGTACTGGTGGAAGGCGTGCGCCGCGCGCGCGTGACCGAATGGGTGCAGAACGACGAATTCTTCCAGGCCAAGATGTCCGTTCTCGAAGACGACGAGAGCGGCGAGGCCGAGATCAACGCCCTCAAGCGGTCGGTCACCGGCCACTTCGAGGAATATGTGAAGCTCAACAAGAAGGTGCCGCCGGAAGTGGTGGTGTCCGTCGGCCAGATCGCCGACGCGTCCAAGCTCGCCGACACGGTGGCCTCGCACCTCAATGTGCGCATCTCCGAGAAGCAGGAACTTCTGGAGCTGACCGGCGTGCGCGAGCGCCTGGAACGCATCTACGGCTTCATGGAAGGCGAGATCAGCGTCCTGCAGGTTGAGAAAGAGATCCGCAAGCGCGTCAAGACCCAGATGGAGAAGACGCAGCGCGAGTACTATCTCAACGAGCAGATGAAGGCGATCCAGAAGGAGCTGGGCGAAGGCGAGGACGGCAAGGACGACATTGCCGAACTCGAAGAGCGCATCGAGAAGACAAAGCTCTCCAAGGAAGCCAAGGAAAAGGCTACTGCCGAGCTGAAGAAGCTCAAGCAGATGAGCCCGATGTCGGCCGAGTCCACGGTGGTGCGCAACTACCTGGACTGGATGCTGTCCATTCCGTGGGGCAAGAAGGGCCGCGTGAAGAAGGACCTGCTCGCCGCCGAGAAGATCCTCAATGACGATCATTTCGGCCTCGAGAAGGTCAAGGAGCGCATCCTTGAATATCTCGCCGTGCAGCAGCGTGCCAACAAGCTGCGCGGACCGATCCTGTGCCTTGTCGGCCCTCCGGGCGTCGGCAAGACCTCGCTCGGCAAGTCCATCGCCAAGGCGACGGGCCGCGACTTCGTCCGCATGTCGCTCGGCGGCGTGCGCGATGAGGCCGAGATCCGCGGTCACCGCCGGACTTACATTGGCTCCATGCCGGGCAAGATCATCCAGTCGATGAAGAAGGCGAAGAACGTCAACCCGCTCTTCCTGCTCGATGAAATCGACAAGATGGGTCAGGACTTCCGCGGCGATCCCGCATCAGCCCTGCTCGAGGTGCTCGACCCGGAGCAGAACAACGCCTTCAACGACCACTACATGGAAGTGGATTACGACCTCTCCAATGTGATGTTCGTGACCACGGCCAACACGCTCAACATGCCGCAGCCGCTGATGGACCGGATGGAGATCATCCGCATCGCCGGCTACACGGAAGATGAGAAGGTCGAGATCGCCCGGCGTCACCTGATTGACCGGCAGATCAAGTCGCACGGCCTGAAGAAGGGCGAGTGGGAAATCGACGACGATGCCCTGCGCACTCTGATCCGGCGCTACACCCGCGAAGCGGGCGTGCGTAACCTTGAGCGCGAGCTGGCGGGCCTGGCCCGCAAGGCGGTGAAGAAGATCCTCACCTCCGATGTGAAGAAGGTCACGGTGACCGACGAGAACATCGAGGAATATGCCGGCGTGCCGAAGTTCCGCTTTGGTGTCGGCGAGGACGAGGATCAGGTCGGCGCCGTCACGGGCCTTGCCTGGACGGAAGTCGGCGGCGAATTGCTGTCGATCGAAGGGGTGATGGTTCCCGGCCGCGGCCGCATGACCACCACCGGCAAGCTCGGTGATGTGATGAAGGAATCGATCGATGCCGCGTCGTCCTATGTGAAGTCGCGCTCGGCCGAACTTGGCATCCGTCCGACCCTGTTCCAGCGCAAGGACATCCACGTCCACGTGCCGGAGGGCGCAACGCCCAAGGATGGCCCGTCCGCCGGTATCGGCATGGCCACGACCATGATCTCGCTGATGACCGGCATCCCCGTCCGCAAGGATGTGGCAATGACGGGCGAAGTGACCCTGCGTGGCCGTGTGCTGCCCATCGGCGGCCTCAAGGAGAAGCTGCTGGCAGCCCTCCGCGGCGGCATCAAGAAGGTGCTGATCCCCGAGGAGAACGCCAAGGACCTGCCGGACATCCCCGATAACGTGAAGAACGAAATCGAGATCGTGCCGGTGGCCACCATGGACGAGGTCGTCAAGCACGCGCTGACCAAGCCGGTCACGCCGCTCGACCCGGAAACGACCGAGCTGGAAGAGCAGGCCCTGGCCAATCTCTCCCAGGGCGGCCAGCCCCAGGCCGAAGGCGCCATGCGGGCCCATTAGGGCTCACTAAAGGCAGGCCGGCGCTGATTCGCCGAAAAGCATCAGGGCGGCGGGATATGATGTCCCGCCGCCCTTTTTGCGTAATCAGGCCCTGCCGGGAAAAGTCGCTTTTTAATCAACATGTTAGCCGTGATTCTGTGCATTGCTCCAAAAACACATGCAAAAACAATGGGTTAGGACGTGTGCGGATGGGCGCTCCGCAATCCGGCCATGGTGCAGCGCACCATCTTTTTTGCCGGATTTCTGCGGAAAAATCCTTGGGACGCCCGCCCGCCGAGGTCTAACCTGAGGGGGCTGAACCGCACCACACTCAAAGCGATGGGGCATCCAAAGTGAACAAGAACGATCTGATTGCAGAAGTGGCCGAACAGACCGGCCTGTCCAAGGGCGACGCGACGACCGCGGTCGAATGCGTGTTCGACCAGATCACCAAGACGCTCACCGCCGGCGACGAGGTCCGCATTGTGGGTTTCGGGACCTTCAGCGTGTCGCAGCGTGCCGCCAGCGAAGGGCGTAATCCGCGCACCGGTGAGAAGATCCAGATTCCGGCATCCAAGCAGCCGAAGTTCAAGGCGGGCAAGGGCCTGAAGGACGCGGTGAACGGCTGAGGCCGCACCCGTCCCCAACAAGAATGATCCGGGCCGGCCGGTGCCGCCGCGCCAACCCGGACACCCAGACGACCAAGAACAGCAAGACCAGACAACAAGACCAAGAAGTGTGACTGCGTAGGAAAACGGCCCGGATGCCCGAAAAGGCGTCCGGCCGTTTTGCCGTTTGGAAGCAGGCATACCGGTGGGGGCAGTCCGGCAAAGTCCGCACGGCGGTCGCCCGGTGCCCGGGCCTCTACCTTGGCACTTGGCGCACAGCCCATAGTCGCGTATGACCTTGTCACCCGCGTGACGGTCGACGGCAAATTTGCCGTCCGGCGCACACGCATCAGGGCGGTTAGCTCAGCTGGGAGAGCATCTCGTTTACACCGAGAGGGTCGGCGGTTCGATCCCGTCACCGCCCACCATTCCCATCACCAGCATCATCGGCATCCTCGACCGGCCATGGGCGCAGAGTGCGCCTTGCATCGCACCGGTGATCGCATGATCGCGCCGAAAACGTTTCCGGCATGAAGCATGAGAACTAGTCCCACACGTTGCGGCATTAGTCCGGCGGCTGTTGCGGACTAGCCTATATGCGCAATGCACCCGGCTTTTTTTGCTCGGCATACTGACGACATCCCGGCCGCCCGGAGTCCCTCCGGCTGCGGCTGATATCAGTATGCAGGAGTTTGCCGGTGTCACGCGCTTTCAAGACCTATCTCCTCGGATGCTCATGCCTGTCGGCACTTGCTGTAGCCACCGGTGCAACGCCGGCCACCGCCCAGCAGGCCGTGTTGCCGCAAGGCGGCCAGTTCACCGCCGGTGCAGGGCAGGTCAGCCAGTCCGGTAACGCCATGCTGGTCACCCAGACGACCGACCGGGCGGTCATGTCCTGGCAGGACTTCTCCATCAGCGCCCAGGGCCAGGTCCATTTCAGCAATGGCAGCGGAGCAACCCTCAACCGCGTCACCGGCCAGCACGTGTCGCAGATTGATGGCGCCCTCAGCGCCACCGGCAGTCTCTACCTGCTCAACCCCAATGGTGTGATCGTCGGCAGTGGCGGCACAATCGCGACCGGCGGTGACTTCGTGGCGTCGACGCTGGATGCCGACATTGATGCCTTCATGAGCGATGGCACGCTGGACCTTGAAGGCGCGTCACAGGCATCGGTCGTCAATCTCGGGCGCATTGCCGCAAGCAGCGGTGACATTCTTCTCGCTGCCCATCATGTGCGTAATGAAGGTCAGGTCTCCGCCGGCGGTGAGGCGGCGCTTGTGGCCGGCCATAGCGTGACCCTGCGCGATACGGGCGGGGATGCCCGCATCAAGGTGCGCACAGGCCTGTCGGGCAACGTGACCAATGCAGGGCTGGTGGAAGGTGCCCGCGCTACGCTGGAGGCGGCAGGCGGCAACATCTACGCGCTTGCGGGAAACACGGATGGTGTCGCGCGCGGCCATGTGGTGGCGCGCGATGGCGGACGCATCCGCCTGGCTGCTGCGGACGCAGTGGAGATCACCGGCACCCTGACCGCGGACAACGCGTCAGCGCAGCGGGCGGGGCGCGGCGGCCGCATCGACGTGACCGGCGACACGGTGTCTCTCGGCAGTACCGCCCGCCTTTCCGCAAATGGCCACGCTGATGGCGGCGACATCCATGTGGGTGGCGGCTGGCAGGGCAGTGACCCGGCGCTGCGTAATGCCAGCGTGACAGCCATCGCCGCGGGCGCTGAACTGACCGCCGACGGTGAAACGGGCGACGGGGGGACGGTCGTCGCCTGGTCCGACGGCGTGACGGTTTTCGAGGGGGGGATCAGCGCCCGCGGCGCACGGCATGGGGACGGCAGGACCGGCGCGGGCGGCAAGGTCGAGGTTTCCGGCAAGCAGCATCTCGCCTTCCGCGGCGACGTGGACACCGGCGGCGGCACCCTGCTGCTGGACCCGACCGACATCGAGATTGTCGACAGCATCACGGGCGCACAGATCTCCGCCGTGGATGCGGGCGGCGACAAGCTGATGGTCCAGGCGCTGGCGCAGGACAGTTCGCAGGTATTGGCCAGCGATTTGGAAGCGCTGCTGCAAGGCAACAACGTGGTCATCACCACCCAGAACGCCAATGGCAACGGCGATGGTGACATCATGGTGTCCGCCGCCATCGAGAAAACCGGCGGCGTGGGCGGCACGGCGCTGACCATGAGTGCTGAACGCAATATCACCGTGAATGCGCGCATAGGCTCGGACGATGCCGCCCGCTCGCTCTCCGTCGGCTTGTCCGCTGCCAACGACGTCACCGTCAACGCGGCGGTGGAGACCCGGGGCGGTATGTTCTCCGCCGCGGCGGGCAACAATGTGGTGGTGGGGGCCACGGGCAACATCAGCACCGAAGGCGGCGCGATCCAGATTTCCGCTGACACCGACGGTAACGCCAATGGCTGGAGCGACGGCAGCGGCCTGTTCCGCGTTGTGAATGGCGGGCTGGTGTCATCCGGCGGCGGAGATATCCGCGTCGAAAGCCTGGGCACGGACATCCTGGGTCCGTCGCTCACGTCCGTCGTCGTCGATGGCGGGGCGGGCAATGTCTATTTCGACCGGCGCGGGGCATACACCACATCGCACCGCATTCACATGTCCAAGCGCGGGTCGATCGGCATCCAGAACGGCAATTACTATGCCTGGTACGATGATTTCTCCAAGGTCCGCGCCGGAACGCTGCACATCAATGATGCGCGCCGCGTGCAGTACCTGATGGCCTATGACCCCTACAACAACATGGACTGGGCGGCGAATGTCTCCGGCACGGCCCGCATTGCGGGCAGCGACGGCATCCAGATCTATGGCGGACTGAACAATCTGTCTGCGGATGTTTTCCTTGATCATGACGGCTCGCGCAGTACCGGCATCAATGCCCTGTCGCTGGGCTCCTCGCCGATCCTGATCAGGCAGAACCTCATGATCCGGTCGCCGGGCCTGCGGATGAATGGTGCGGGCATGTATATCGAGGCTGCCAACGGCAACATCACCGTGAAGTCGGATGACTTCTTCAATCAGGCTCCGCACATGTTCCGTGCGCCCAATGGCTATATAGCCTTCGAGGGCTTCTCACCCGGCGCCTATACCGCCCCGCGCGACTATGACTGGTATGGCACACCCTATTACGGCTGGTGGTCGTCCGCCTCGGCGCCGCTGGTCTATGTGGGCGGTGCCGATACGACGATCCTCAATATCGGCAATGCGCCGCAGTCCTATGGCGGCGGTTCCCAGGCAGCCTTCAATACGCTGGCCGCGCAGCGCTTCAGCGGCATGACCGGCCAGGTCATCTTCCGCGCGCAGGACGCGATCAACATCAATGGCGGCATGGACATCGCCAATGCCTCCGCCACGTTCAATCCGGATGTGGACGGCAATGGCAGCGGCACCATCAATGTGAACACGGCGGAGGGCGTGTTTGCAGGCGGCAACCTCGCCCTCCAGGGCGCGACGCAGTCGGCCGGGACGATCCATTTCGGCGCGGGCGGCAGTCTTGATGTGCTGGGCGCGCTTCAGTCGAGCGGTATCATCACGCTGGAGGCCGACCGCGACAGCAATGGCAGCGGCACCGTCACCACGAGCAGCGCGACCTCAATCCAGACAAATGGCGCGGACGTGGTGATTGCGGGCGACCGGTACACCAATCAGGCGGCCAGCAACGTGATTGATCTCGGCGGCGGCCGTTTCCTGATCTACACGGCGACACCGCTCAACGACACGCTGAATGGCATCACCGGTCAGCGGCGCTACAACAAGACCTATGCGGGCACGCCGCCGGGCGGTGTCGCGGAAGCGGGCAACCTTTTCTTCCACACCCTGGCACCGACACTAACCGTGAAGGCCGAAGACTCAACCCGCGCCTATGGCCAGGCGAATGGCGCCTTCACCTTTGCAGCCGTCGACCCGGCAGACATCGTGGCAGGCGACAGCCTCGCAGACATTCTCGCCGGTGCGGTCATCACGACCACGGCGGATGCGTCGTCGGGCGCCGGCAATTACGTGCTGACCGGTGACATCAGCGGCCTGACCTCCAAAATGGGTTACGGCCTCACGGTGCAGAACGGCACCCTTGCGGTTACCCCGGCTCAGCTCACCGTCACCGCCAATGCCGCCAGTAAGGCCTATGGCGGAGCAGACCCGGCGCTGACCTACACCCATGCAGGCTTCGTCAACGGCGATACTGCGGCACTGTTCACCGGCGGGCTGGTCCGTCAGGCCGGGGAAACGGTTGCAGGCGGGCCCTACCAGATTGGTCAGGGCACGCTGGCGGCAGGCGGCAATTACACCATCGCCTATACACCGGCGGCCTTCACCATCGACCCCGTGGCGCTGATCGTCACTGCGGACGATGCGGCACGCATGGAAGGGGAGCCGAACCCTACCTTCACGGCAAGCTACCAGGGCTTCGTCAATGGTGAGGGACCGGCGGCGCTCACCGGCGGCATCGTGTTCAACACGGTGGCGGGGCCGGCGTCACCGGCAGGCCGCTACGTAGTCACACCAGGCGGTGTCTCCTCCACCAATTACGTGATCACCTTTGTTGACGGCGAACTGGTCGTCCGCCCGGCACCCGCCCAGGGTCCGGGAGGCGGCGGCCCGGGTAGCGCGGGACCACAGACGCCGGAAGAGATCGCGGGTCAGCTGCGCGAGCAGAATGACGGCGAGGCCATGCAGGTGATCGACGAACTCTCCCTGCCACCCTCCCTTCAGCAGCAGGGCCCGGGCGCCAATGATCAGGGCACAGGCGCGCAGGAACCGCCGGCCGGCTCATCGGGCGCAGGCCAGCAAGGCGGGGGTATGACACCGCTGACGACCCAGACCGTCGGGAGCACGACGGAGACGGTTGTCGTCGAATACACGGTCTTCGGCCGCAAGGTGAGCATCCGCCTGCCGGCAACCTTTGTGAGAATGATGAGAGAGGCCTTTGCTTCAGGCACGGGCGTCGGGGGCGCGTAGTGAAAACAACATTGTGGGGACAGGCAGCACTGCTGGCACTTTTCGTGGCGGCAGTGTCTGCTCGTGGGGCGTCAGCCCAGACATTCGAACAGGTGACGCCGGACATTCCGGCGGCGGAGGACAGCGCACCGCTGCCCCTGCCGGATCTGCCGGGCGGGGCGGATGACGAAGCTGTTCTTGTCGACGCGCTCAAGGGTCTCGTTTTTCTAACCAAGCCTGCTGACATCCAGGCAGGTGGCCTGAGAACACGCGGCATCGATACCGACGGCCTCGAACTGCTGGCGGAACCCGACATGCGGTCTGTACTCGAAAGCTTTCTCGGGCAGCCCGTCTCGCTTGCCCTGCTGGACGAGGTGGTGACGCGTGTCATCGGCTCCTATCGCGACGCGGGACGGCCCTTCGTGGATGTGGTGGTGCCCGAGCAGGACATTACCTCCGGCACCATCCAGGTGCTGGTGCTTGAGTTCGTTGCCGGCGAGGTGCGGGTGAGCGGGGAAACCCGCCTGCCGTCCGAGGACCTGCGCGGTCAGATGCGTCTACGTCGTGGCGCGCCGCTGGATGCCCGGACGCTGGAAGATGATCTCGACTGGCTGAACCGCCCCATGTTCCGGCGGGTGGAGCTGACGCTCGAGCCGGGCGCTGATTTCGGCGAGACGGATATTGTTCTGGACGTGGAGGAAAGCCGCCCCTGGCGCATCTATGCGGGCATGGACAATACGGGCAGCCGGGCCACCGGCCATGAGCGCTATTTCATCGGCGGCAATGTTGCTCATGTCCTGGCCGATGATGCGCTCCTGTCCTACCAATATCTTTCGAGCCGCGAACTGGTGAATGACGGCAGGCTGCCTTTCGGTCTAACCGACGAGAAGCCGGCCTATCTCGCTCATTCTGTGGATTATCGCGTGCCCTTTGCCGACCGCAGTGAATTGTCCGTGTTCGGCTTCTATGCGGAATCACGGCCCAACCTGTCCGGCCCATTCCGCTCCACCGGCGAGTCCTTCCAGGCCAGCCTGCGCTACCACTTCCCGCGTCGGCGCTGGGGGCAGGTAAAGCACCAATGGTCGGTTGGGGCCGACTTCAAGCGTACCAACAATGATCTCGGCTTTGGCGGTACCACAGTCTCCAGCGCCAAGACGGATGTGCTGCAGGCGGTGCTCGGCTGGAACGCGGCCATGCGGGACGACCAGGGCACGAGCAGTCTCGGCGCTACCCTGTCCCTCAGCCCCGGCGGCGTCACGGCCTTCAATGACGACCGGGACTACCGGCCTTCCGCCACAGCCGTTGGCCGCAGCAACGCGGATGCACGCTACGCCACCTTGCGGGTTGATCTCGCCCGCCAGCACGACCTGACCGATGATGTCTATCTGTCCGGCCGCGTGTCTGCCCAGACAGCGACAACGAACCTGCTGCCGAGTGAGCAGATTTATGCGGGCGGTGTCCGCAGCGTGCGTGGCTTCGAGGACAACGAGGCAGCGGGCGACCATGGCGTCGTGGCCAATCTGGAACTGCGCGGGCCGACGCTGTCCGTGCTTGATGGCCTCACCGGCGTACCGGATGCGTTTCAGGCATACATGTTCGTGGATCGCGGTGACGTGTGGCTCGATGACCCGGCCCCCGGCGAAACGCTGCGACGCTCCCTGATGAGCGCGGGCGTGGGCTTCAGCTACCGCTTTGGTCCTTATGTGTCAGCGGATGTCGCCCATGGCGCGCAGATAACCGGCAGGGACAACAACCGGGCCGAGTCATCACGCACCCATGTGAGAATTTCTGTTTCCTTCTGATAGTGTAGTCGCCTCGGCCCCACTATGCGGGCCGCGGTATGACGGGGGACAGACGGTGAGCGACGTGCCTGCACCAGGCGGCAGCGGCAAGAGCGGCGGGAGTGCGCCTGTGGAGCATCTGCGAGACTGGCACCGCGCCGCATCGGCCCGGCCCAAGCAGCGTGATATCTTCGGTGCCCAGGTCCGCATGATCTACCAGACGGCCAATCCGGGGGTGATGCATATCCTGCTCATCCTCGTGGTGGGGGCAGCCTTCTGGGGGGTGGCCGAGACGACCAATCTCGCCATCTGGGTCGGGGCGTCTCTTGCCGCGTCGGTGGCCCGCATGCTGCTCGTGCGCCGCTTCAACAGGATCGACCCGCCGGACTCCGAGCTTGTCATCTGGGACCGCATCTATCTCGTGGCTGTCTTCATCACCGGCATCCTGTGGGGGGCGTCCGGCTTCCTGCTCTATCCGGAAGATGACATCACCTACCAGGTCGTGCTGGCGTTCTGCGTCGGCGGCATCAGCGCCTCCGCCACCGCCTCCCTGTCACCGCGGCTGGTGGCGATCCGCGTGGCTGTCGCCCCGGCGCTTGGGCTCCTGACCCTGCGTTTCCTGATGGACAGTGCGGAAAGCCATCTGGCCATGGCAATCCTGCTTATCCTCTATTTCCTTGTGCTGATGAATATCGGCCGGTCGATGCACCAGCAGGTGGTCGAAGCCCTGTCGCTGCGCTTCGAAAACAAGGACCTGGTGGACTCCCTTGAACAGACGGTGGGCGAGCTGGACGAGGCGCGCCGCGAGGCGGAACAATCCAACCAGGCGAAGACGCGCTTTCTTGCCTCCGCCAGCCACGACCTGCGCCAGCCGGTCCATGCCCTGCGCCTGTTCGCGGCAGCCCTCGGGCGGGAACACCGGTCTGACGCGGAGGTGGACCTTGTCGGTAAGATCGACCGCTCGCTTGATGTGATTTCCGAGCTTCTGGATTCGCTGCTCGACGTGTCAAAGCTCGATGCGGGCATCGTCGAAGTGCGGCGCGCGCCCATCGACCTCAAATCCTATCTGTCGCAGATCGCCAACGAGTTCGAAGGCGAAGCGGAAGAGAAAGGGCTCAGCCTGCGGCTGTCGGCGCCGGAAGTGACCATCATCAGCGACCGCTTCCTGCTCGGCCAGATCGTGCGCAACCTGCTGGCCAACGCCATCCGCTACACTGCCGAGGGGGGCGTGCTGCTGGCGGTGCGCCGCCGCGGCGACATGGTGCGGCTGGAGGTATGGGACACGGGGCCGGGCATTTCGGAGGAGCATGTCTCCGAGATCTTCCAGGAATTCTTCCAGCTCAAATCCGCAGCCAGCGACCGGCAGGGCGGGCTGGGACTGGGCCTCTCCATCGTCAAGCGCACCAGCGACCTCCTTGAACACGACATCGCCGTCTGCTCGCGGGTGGGGCAGGGCAGCCGCTTCTCCCTTGAGGTGCCGGTCGCCGCAGCGCGGACAGCGGTAGCGGGCGAGATCGCGCCGGCGCCGGTTCCCGACGGTGACTTCGCCGGGCTGCACGTTCTGTTGGCGGAAGATGATCCGCATTCGGCGGAAGCCATGCAGGGCCTGCTCGGCAGCTGGGGGTTCCGCTGCACCCACGTGACGCGTTGGGAAGACGTGTCGCTGGCGCTCGATGCCATGGGGCAGATGCCGGACCTGATCGTGACCGATTACCGGCTGCCCGATGACCGGACCGGCCGCGACGTGATCGCGACGGTGCGCGGCGCAGCAGGCCGTGACGTGCCCGCGGTGATCATCACCGGCGATACTGGCCCCGAGCGCCTGCGCGAATTGAGCGGCACCGGCCAGCAATTGCTGCACAAGCCCGTGCAGCCTGCCCGTCTGCGCGCCGTGCTGCGTCATGTGCTGCCCCGCTGAAAGGGGTTGCCCCGCGAGGCGGGTCTTGTTCGGGCAACAGGGACGGGCGTCAGGTGCCCGGCGGCGCATCCCCCAGGGACGAAGCTCGCGGCGGCTCGATGAGCCCGAGCCGCATGGCTTCCTGCACCGCTTCCACCCGGTTGCGGGCGGACAGGCGCCGCAGCACGGCAGCCACATGGATCTTCACCGTCGGCAAGGCAAGCCCCAGCCGGGCGGCAATGACCTTGTTGGGGGCTCCTTCCGCCAGCATGTTGAGCACCTGCGTCTGGCGCTCGGTAAGGACAGCGGTGGTGGCCGGGGCTGAGGCCTCAAGCGCTGACGGCGGCACATAGATGCCGCCCGCCAGCACCAGCTGCAGCGCGCTGACCAGGATGGAGGGGGGAGCCGATTTGGCGACGAAGCCCGCCGCCCCGCAATCGATCATCCGGCGGATGATGACCGGGTCATCGCTGCCGGAGATCACCACCACCGGAATGGCCGGGGATGTTTCGCGGATATGGGCAATGGCCGCCTCAGGCTGTGCGCCGGGCATGGACATATCGATGAGTAGTAGATCGAAGCTGATGTCGTCCCGCTTCAGCAGGGTAAACACTTCATCGAAGCTGTCCGCCTCATGCACTTTGAGGGTGTCGCTCAGGGCCGTCAGGGTCTGCCGCAGGCCCTGACGGACTAGCCAGTGATCGTCAGCGATGAGGAAGGTCTGATCGGGCATCAATACGCCGGGAGTCATGAAATGCGCTCCTGTTTTCTGCCTGTATTGATCACATTTTTCATGTGCGCATAGGGACTAGTCCTTAGGGACTAGGCCTCCTCGGAATGGCCCTGAAGTCTCACGGGCAGCCGCGTCCCGGCCTTGCGGCAGGTCAATGGGGCCTGTGACAAATTGAAACCCTCAACGGGAGTGCCCGACCGCGGGCAGCGTCGGTCAAATCATCCCGATCCGGATAAACGAAACTCCGGCATTCTCTGACCCAATGCAACCCGTCTCGCGCATTTGGTGCGTTTTTAATTGAGCCGTCATACGACTTTAGCCGCCTCTTAACCGGCTTGCGCCATGCTGCGCGCAGAAAGTGCATCACGGCGATCGGCCGTGGCGTCGCGGACGCCATGGTCCCGCCGTGCATTCCAGTTGGGGGACGGTAAGGAATGTACGACCACGGCAGCACCAACGGGTCTGACGCGGCAAGCGGCGGCATTGCGGTCCTTCCAAATCCCATTCTGCTCATCAACCAGCGCGGCATGGTGCTGGATGCGTCTCAGGGCGCAGCGGGCATGCTCCGCGTCCCGCGCGAGGAACTGCTGCAGGGCGGCTGGCTGAGGTTCCTCAAGGATGCCCCGTCGATTACCAACCAGATCGCGGATGCCGCGGCGCGAGGCATTACGGCCTTTGATTTCGAAGCGGAAAGGCGGGGTCCGGACGGTCTCAGATTCGCGTTCGACTGCGTGTCCCTGCCGGACAGGTCAGGCCATTTCAGTGTGACGCTGACAGAGGGCGCCCGTGAGCGTCACCTGCCGGCGGCATACCGGGGCACCTATGACCGCTTCCTCGAAAAGGTCGATGGCGCGCGCGCCGAGGGTTTCTGGATGCTGGACGCTTCGCACGGCACCGTCACCTGGTCAGACAACCCGTTTGACCTGCTGCGCGATGGCGAGAAGGAAGCAGTGATTTCCGAAGAGCACGCCCGTACGCGGTTCCACCAGGAGGACAGGCCCAAGCTCATCGAAGCTGTCAGCAGTTGCCTCGAGCGCGGCGAGCCGGTGAACTTTCACGCCCGGCTGGTGCGTCAGGAAGGGGCGATCCGCCATGTGGTAGTGCGCGGTCAGAAGAACAGCGACGGCACGAAAATCTTCGGCGTGTTCACTGACCTGACCGACGAGATCAATGCCGACATGGTTGCCCGCGAAACCGCCGATCGGCTGTCGCTCGTGCAGGAAGCATCGAAGCATGGGGTCTGGGACTGGCATATCGGTCGCGAGCAGATGTACTGCTCCGACCATATGAAGCGCACTCTGGGGCTTGATTTGCGTGGCAACGGAATGCCGGTCAGCAAGATCATGGATACCATCCACCCCGACGATGTGGATCGCTATCGCGAGAAATTGCGGGCCTGCGTCATTCACGGTGATCCCGTAAATGTTGAGGTGCGCGTCCGTGTGCCCCACAGCCATGTGGAATGGGTGGAAATCAAGGCTGCACTCGGCCGTGGTCCCAACGGGCAGCCGATGCGTATCGTCGGAACGGTTGCCGACATCACATCGCGCCGCCGCACGGAAACCGATCTGCGCACCGCCCAGGCGGAAGCGGAGGATGCGAGCAACGCGAAGTCCGAATTCGTCGCCACCGTCAGCCATGAACTCCGCACGCCGCTCAACGGCATTATTGGCATGCTGGAGCTGCTGTCACATGGCAACCTGACCACCGAGCAACAGCCGCTGGCGGACACGGCTGCAGACAGCGCCCGCGGCCTGCTGGCCATCCTTGATGATCTGCTGGACCTCTCCAAGCTGGGGGCGGACAGGCTTGAACTGTCACCGGAGACATTCGATCCGGCGGAGCTCGCCCGCGGGGTCACGCGGCTGTTCGGTCCCGCGGCTGGCAAGCAGCATGTGTCGCTCACTTTTGAAGCCGGCGAAAACCTGCCGCCTGCTGTCTCAACAGATCGCGGCCGCCTGCGCCAGATCATCTCCAACCTTGTCGGCAACGCGGTGAAATTCACCCGCGACGGCATGGTCACGGTCAGCATGATGAGCGAGACCGCCGCCGATGGCAGGCACATGCTCCGCTGCCGGGTGACCGACACCGGCATCGGCATTGACGGGGAAACTCTCAACACCCTGTTCGAGCCCTATTCCCAGGCGCGCAGCAGCTTTGCCGAGTTCGGCGGCACCGGCCTGGGGCTGGCGATCTGCAAACGTCTGGCGGAGCGCATGGGCGGCGAGATTGGTGTCGACAGTACGCAGGGGCAGGGCAGCACCTTCTGGTTCACAGTCGCCTACGAACCCCCAACGCCTGCGAGCCGCAGCGTGCCCGGCTCCGAAGCATCTGCGGCACCTGCAGAGGCACAGATCCCGGCGTTGCCGACCCCGGACCGTCCCGCCAGGCCGGCGGCCGAGGCACCGCCCGCATCGGGACACGATCCCGCACCTGCCGCATCCGCGGCTGCACCGGAAAAGACCACGGCAGCGGCCGGGTCTGCACCTGCCGCTGCTCCGGGCCCTGCTCCTGAAGGCACCCATCGTGGCCATTTGCTGATCGCCGAGGACAATCACGTCAATCAGCGGGTCATCACCGCCATGGTCTCGCGGCTGGGATATAGCTACGACATCGTGCCGGACGGGGCCGAAGCGGTGGAGGCGGCCCGCAAGGGCGGCTATGACGCCGTGCTGATGGATGTGCAGATGCCGCGCATCGACGGTGTGATGGCCACCCGCCTCATCCGCGAGGAAGAACGCGACACCGGTGCCCATGTGCCGATCATCGCAATCACCGCTCACGCCATGCGCGGCACCCGCGAGGAATATCTCGCAGCGGGCATGAGCGACTTCCTGCCCAAGCCGATTTCGGTGAAGGCACTGGCCGTAACTCTGCAGAAATTCGCAAGCCGCGCGGAAAGTGACAGCGAGGAAGAGAAATCCACAGCTTTCGCCGCACACAGTGCTTGACACCCCCAGGAGGGAGCCTTAAACACGCCGCTCCAAAGCGGGAAACACCGCTGCGGACCCTTACGCGGGGGTGTAGCTCAGTTGGTTAGAGTGCCGGCCTGTCACGCCGGAGGTCGCGGGTTCGAGCCCCGTCACTCCCGCCACTTTCAGCCTGAATTCTGAAAGTCGGCAAACCGCGTAAGCGACGGGCCTGATCCGTCTGATTCTCTTCCGAAAATGCGATGAACGAGACCTAGTTGCGAGCCACCCGCAGCTGGCAGCGTGTGCACGTGGTGCGCGTGCATGTCCATGCGCGAGGCGCAGCGGCGACATGCGAAAAAGCTCGCAAATCTGGCGGCTCTTCACATTGAAATGAATGGGCGCGTGGATATAGTGTCGCGAATTCCTGTCCGCCAGTGAATCGGTGCGACAAAAACGGCTTTTTGGCGACGGGACGGAGGGAAGGCGCGACTTTCGGTTGCGCCGCCGGGAAAGCCTAGGCATTAACCGGCACATGAGTGAAAGACAGGGCCCCTAAACCTGATCATGCCTGAGCTTCTTGCAGAATATCTCCCGATCGTCGTTTTCCTTGGCATCTCGATTGTCCTGGTGACCGCGTTCCTGGTGGCGCCGATGATCGTCGCCCCGTCCAACCCGGACCCGGAAAAGCTGTCGGCCTACGAATGCGGCTTCAACGCCTTCGACGACGCGCGCATGAAGTTCGATGTGCGGTTCTACCTGGTGGCGATCCTCTTCATCATCTTCGACCTCGAAGTGGCCTTCCTGTTCCCCTGGGCTATTTCCCTGGGTGAAACGGGCATGTTCGGGTTCTGGTCGATGATGGTGTTCCTGGGCATCCTCACCATCGGCTTTGTCTATGAGTGGAAGAAGGGCGCGCTCGAATGGGAGTAGAAGAGAAAAACGGCATTCTGGTCCCGGAAGGGTCCACCGGCCTCATCGATCCCAAGACGGGCTATCTGGCGCGTGCGCCGCAGCCGTCCGACGCCGACAATGATCCCCTCGTCCGCCAGATCACCGAAGAGATGGAAGAGAAGGGCTTCGTCGTCACGAGCCTGGAAGATCTCATCGCCTGGGGCCGCACCGGCTCGCTGATGTGGATGACCTTCGGCCTGGCCTGTTGCGCCGTTGAAATGATGCAGCTCTCCATGCCGCGTTACGACGTTGAGCGCTTCGGCTTCGCCCCGCGCGCCAGCCCGCGCCAGTCCGACGTGATGATCGTCGCCGGCACGCTCACCAACAAGATGGCCCCGGCCCTGCGCAAGGTCTACGACCAGATGCCGGACCCGCGTTACGTCATCTCCATGGGCTCCTGCGCCAATGGCGGCGGGTACTATCACTATTCCTATTCGGTGGTGCGCGGCTGCGACCGCATCGTGCCGGTGGACGTCTACGTCCCGGGCTGCCCGCCGACGGCTGAGGCGCTGCTTTACGGCGTGCTGCAGCTGCAGAAGAAGATCCGGCGCACGAGCACCATCGAGCGCTGACCTGCCGCAAGGAGAGGGCGCCCGTCGCCCACTCCCTGCATCTCCTACCCGAAGGCATCCTGAAGCCGGGTGTCTTGTACTGAGAGCATCGGAAACAAGCCATGTCGGTCACTGACACGACACCCAGCAACGAAGCCCTCGCGGACCTGGCGGACCACATCACCGCCGGGCTGGACGCGGTTGAATCGCATGAGATCGCCAATGGCGAGCTGACGATCACCGTGCCCGCCCAGGAAATCGTCCGGGTGCTGAAGTTCCTGCGCGATGACAGCGGCTGCGAGTTCGCAACGCTGATCGATATCACCGGCGTGGACTATCCTGCCCGCACGCGCCGCTTCGACGTCGTCTATCACATGCTGTCGATGACCATGAACCAGCGCATCCGCGTGAAGGCTGAAGCGGATGAGGACATGCTGGTGCCGAGCTGCGTGTCGGTGTTCCCGGTCGCCAACTGGCAGGAGCGCGAAATCTGGGACATGTACGGCGTGCAGTTCGCCGGTCATCCGGACCTGCGCCGCCTGCTGACCGATTACGGCTTCGAAGGGCACCCGTTGCGCAAGGACTTCCCGCTCACCGGCTATTACGAAGTGCGCTACGACGACGAGCAGCGCAAGGTCGTCTACGAGCCGGTCAAGCTGATGCAGGAATTCCGCAGCTTCGATTACATGAGCCCGTGGGAAGGGGCTGAATACATCCTTCCCGGCGACGAAAAGGCGGAGCAGGCAAAATGAACATTGCCCCGACAGACGTCACCACAGGTGAAGCCTCCGGCGAGGCCATCGACACGCTGACCATCAATTTCGGCCCGCAGCATCCGGCGGCCCACGGCGTGCTGCGCCTGGTGCTGGAGATGGACGGCGAGGTCGTTGAGCGTGTTGACCCGCATATCGGCCTTCTGCACCGCGGCACCGAAAAGCTGATGGAGCACAAGACCTACCTGCAGGCCGTGCCCTATCTCGACCGCCTCGACTATGTGGCGCCGATGAACCAGGAGCACGCCTATTGCATGGCGGTGGAGCGGCTGCTGGGCATCACCGTGCCCAAGCGCGGCCAGCTCATCCGCGTGCTCTATTCGGAAATCGGCCGCCTGCTGTCGCACATCCTCAACATCACCACCCAGGCGCTTGACGTGGGCGCGATGACCCCGCCGGTCTGGGGCTTCGAGGAACGCGAAAAGCTCATGGTCTTCTATGAGCGCGCCTCCGGCAGCCGCATGCACGCCGCCTATTTCCGTCCCGGTGGCGTTCACCAGGATCTGCCGAACGAGCTTCTCGACGACATCATGACTTTCTGCGAGGAGCACCCGAAGGTGCTCAACGACATTGAAGGTCTGCTCACGGACAATCGCATCTTCAAGCAGCGTAACGTCGATATCGGCGTCGTGACGAAGGAGGATGTGTTCAACTGGGGCTTCACCGGCGTGATGGTGCGCGGCTCGGGCATGGCCTGGGACCTGCGCCGCTCGCAGCCCTATGAGTGCTACAACGAGCTTGAGTTCGACATTCCCGTCGGCAAGAACGGCGACTGCTATGACCGCTATCTGTGCCGCATGGAGGAGTGCCACCAGTCCATCCGCATCATGAAGCAGTGCATCGAGAAGCTGCGCAGCGCGGAAGGCGAGGGGCCGGTCTCCTCCGCCGACGGCAAGGTGGTGCCGCCCAAGCGCGGCGAGATGAAGCGCTCCATGGAAGCGCTGATCCACCACTTCAAGCTCTACACCGAGGGCTACCACGTGCCCGCCGGTGAAGTGTATGCCGCTGTCGAGGCCCCCAAGGGTGAGTTCGGCGTCTATCTCGTGTCGGATGGCAGCAACAAGCCTTACCGCGCCAAGCTGCGCGCGCCTGGCTTCAACCATCTGCATGCGATGGATCATTTGTGTAAGGGCCACATGCTGGCGGACGTGTCCGCCATCCTCGGCTCCCTGGATATCGTGTTTGGTGAGGTGGACCGATGAGCGTTCGGCGTCTGGATCCCAACCAGCCGGAGAGTTTCGCGTTCACGCCCGAAAATCTCGAGACTGCGAAGAAGACGATCGCGAAGTACCCGGAAGGCCGTCAGGCCTCCGCCATTATCTCGCTGTTGTGGCTGGCCCAGAAGCAGCATGATTACTGGCTGCCGGAACCTGCGATCCGCTGCGTCGCCGAGATGCTGGATATGCCCTATATCCGCGCCCTCGAAGTGGCGACCTTCTACACCATGTTCAACCTGTCCCCGGTGGGGAAGCACTTCATCCAGCTCTGCGGCACGACCCCGTGCTGGCTGCGCGGCGCGGACGACCTCAAGGAAGTCTGCCGCAAGCGCATTGGCGAGCAGCAGCAGGTGTCAGCCGACGGCAATTTCTCCTGGCTGGAAGTCGAGTGCCTGGGCGCCTGCGCCAACGCCCCGATGGTGCAGATCAACGACGATTATTACGAAGACCTGACGGCGGAGAATTTCGAGAAGCTGCTCGATGATCTCGCTGCCGGGCGCGAGGTGAAGGTGGGCTCGCAGACCGGACGCAAATCGTCCGAACCCGCAGGCGGCCTGACCTCCCTGACGGATGTGCCTGCAACTGTCGGCGGGGAGGGCTGAGCCATGCTGTCTGACAAGGATCGCATCTTCACGAACCTCTATGGCTATGAGGACTGGCGCCTCGAAGCCGCCCGCAAGCGCGGCGACTGGGACGGCACCAAGGACATTCTTGCCAAGGGCCGTGACTGGATCATCGAAGAGGTGAAGAAGTCGGGCCTGCGCGGCCGCGGCGGTGCGGGTTTCCCGACCGGCCTCAAATGGTCCTTCATGCCGAAGGAAAGCGACGGGCGCCCGCATTATCTCGTCGTGAACGCGGATGAGTCCGAACCCGGTACCTGCAAGGACCGCGAGATGATGCGCCACGATCCGCACAAGCTGATCGAAGGCTGCCTGCTCGCCGGGTTCGCCATGGGCGCCAACCACGCCTTCATCTATCTGCGCGGCGAATACATCTTCGAGCGCAACCGCCTGCAGGCGGCCGTCGACGAAGCCTATGACGCGGGCCTCATTGGCCCCAATGCCTGCGGGTCGGGCTGGGACTTCGACGTGATCGTGCATCATGGCGCGGGCGCCTATATCTGCGGCGAAGAAACCGCGCTGATCGAAAGCCTTGAGGGCAAGAAGGGCATGCCCCGCCTCAAGCCGCCTTTCCCCGCCAATGTCGGCCTTTACGGCAACCCGTCCACCGTCAACAACGTGGAAAGCATCGCGGTGGCCCCGACCATCCTGCGCCGCGGCGGTGACTGGTTTGCGGGCTTCGGCCGCCCGGGCAACACCGGCACCAAGGTGTTCTCCATCTCCGGCCACGTGAACAATCCGTGCAACGTGGAAGAAGAGATGTCGATCCCGCTCAAGGAGCTGATCGAGAAGCATGCCGGCGGCGTGCGCGGCGGCTGGGACAATCTGCTGGCGGTGATCCCCGGCGGGTCATCGGTGCCGCTGATCCCCAAGGATGTGTGCGACACGGTGCTGATGGATTTCGACGCGCTCAAGGAAGTGCAGTCGGGCCTCGGCACGGCGGCGGTGATCGTCATGGACAAGTCCACCGACGTCATCAAGGCGATCGCCCGGCTGTCCTACTTCTACAAGCATGAAAGCTGCGGCCAGTGCACGCCGTGCCGCGAAGGCACCGGCTGGATGTGGCGCGTGATGGAGCGCATGGCCAAGGGCGAGGCGGAGGTCGAGGAAATCGACACGCTGCTCAAGGTCACCAAGCAGGTCGAAGGCCACACCATCTGCGCGCTGGGTGACGCGGCTGCCTGGCCGATCCAGGGCGTCATCCGCCACTTCCGCCATGAGTTCGAAGACCGCATTGCCGCCCGCAAGGCCCGCCAGGCTGGCGCGCCGGCCGTGGCCGCGGAATAGCTGAGGGTACGGGACAACACCATGGGCGAACTGCGTACCATCAAGGTTGACGGCGAAGAGATCGAGGTCGATGCCGATCTGACGCTGCTCCAGGCCTGCGAGGAAGCGGGCAAGGAAATTCCGCGTTTCTGCTATCACGAGCGCCTGTCGGTGGCCGGCAATTGCCGCATGTGCCTGATCGAGGTGAAGGGCGGCCCGCCCAAGCCCGTTGCCTCCTGCGCGCAGAACGTGAAGGATCTTCGTCCGGGGCCGGAAGGTCAGCCGCCGGAGCTTTTCACCAACACCAAGATGGTGAAAGACGCTCGTGAAGGCGTGATGGAATTCCTGCTGATCAACCATCCGCTGGACTGCCCGATCTGCGACCAGGGCGGCGAGTGCGACCTGCAGGACCAGGCCATGGCCTACGGCACCGACGGCTCGCGCTTCTCCGAGAACAAGCGCGCGGTTGAGGACAAATATATCGGCCCGCTGGTCAAGACGATCATGACCCGCTGCATCCACTGCACGCGCTGCATCCGCTTCTCCACCGAAGTGGCGGGCGTGCCGGATCTCGGCGCCATCGGTCGCGGCGAGGACATGGAGATCACAACCTATCTCGAAGAAGCCATGGGCTCCGAGCTGCAGGGCAATGTGATCGATCTGTGCCCGGTGGGCGCGCTCACCTCGCGGCCCTACGCGTTCCAGGCGCGGCCCTGGGAGCTGAAGAAGACCGAAACCATCGACGTGATGGATGCACTCGGCAGCAATATCCGCGTCGATGCGCGCGGCAAGGCCGTGATGCGCATCATCCCGCGCAATGCCGACGACATCAACGAGGAGTGGATCTCCGACAAGACCCGCTTCATCTGGGACGGCCTCGGCCGCCAGCGTCTGGATCGCCCCTATGTGCGCAAGGACGGCAAGCTTAAGCCCGCAAGCTGGCAGGAAGCCTTCGGCGTGATCGCCGAAAAGCTGGACGGGCTCGACGGTACGAAATTCGCTGCCATCGCCGGTGATCTCGCCTGTGCTGAAAGCATGAAGGCGCTGAAGGATCTCGCAGGCGCCATCGGCAGCACCAATATTGATTGCCGCCAGGACGGCACCAAGCTCGAAGCCGGTGCCCGCGGCGGCTACCTCTTCAATTCCGGCATTGCCGGCATCGACGAGGCCGACGCCATCCTGCTGATCGGCTCCAACCCGCGCATGGAAGCGCCGGTGCTGAATGCCCGCATCCGCCGCCGCTGGCGCGAGGCAGGCATCAAGGTCGCCAATATCGGCCAGCCCTTCGACCTTACCTACCCGGTGCAGGAACTGGGTGCAGGCACTGACACGCTCAGCGAGCTTGTGTCCGGCAGCCATTCCTTCGCGCAGGTGCTGAAGGACGCCGAAAAGCCGATGATCATCATCGGCCAGGGTGCACTTACCCGTGCCGACGGCGCTGCCGTGCTGGCCGCCGCCAAGAAGCTGGCGGACAGCGTCGGAGCCATTACCGGCGGCTGGAACGGCTTCAACGTGCTGCACACCGCAGCGGCCCGCGTCGGTGGTCTTGATCTCGGCTTCGTGCCGGGCGAGGGCGGCAAGGACGTGACCGGCATTCTCGACGCGGCACGCTCGGGCGACATTGAGGTGGTCTATCTTCTCGGTGCGGATGAAATCGACGGCACCCATTACGGCGATGCCTTCGTCATCTATCAGGGCAGCCATGGCGACCGCGGTGCGCACCGCGCCGACGTGATCCTGCCGGGGGCCGCCTACACCGAAAAGTCCGCCACCTGGGTCAACACCGAAGGCCGCGCCCAGCTTGGCCGCCGCGCCACCTTCCCGCCGGGCGATGCCCGCGAGGACTGGTCGATCCTGCGCGCCCTGTCGGATGTGATCGGCAAGACCCTGCCTTATGACAATCTGGCCCAGCTGCGCACGGCCATGTACGAGGACGCACCCACCATGATGCGCCTCGGCCAGGTGGAAGCCGGCGACATGCCGTCCTTCGCCGACGCCTCCATGGACAGCGCGCCGTTTGCACCGGCCATCACGGATTTCTTCCTGACCAACCCGATTGCGCGGGCCAGCAAGACCATGGCTGACCTGTCGCTGGCGGCAACGCACCGGGTGGCCCAGGACGCGACTTCAAAAGAGGCGACCGGCACCAATGGCTGATTTCCTGAGCACCTATGGTCTGACCGCTGCGATCATCATCGGCCAGACGCTGGCGACCATTGTCGGCCTGCTGATCCTGATCGCGTTCCTGCTCTATGCGGACCGCAAGGTGTGGGCCTATGTGGGCCTGCGCCGTGGCCCCAACGTGGTCGGCCCGTTCGGCCTGCTGCAGACCTTTGCCGACTTCCTGAAATTCGTATTCAAGGAATTCGTCATTCCATCGGGGGCCAACAAGGGCGTGTTCATCCTCGCCCCCATCGTGGCAGCCGTGCTGGCGCTTACTGCCTGGTCGGTGATCCCCATGGCGGATGGCTGGGCGCTCGCCGACATCAATGTGGGCATCCTGTTCATCTTCGCCATCTCGTCGCTTGGTGTGTACGGCATCATCATGGGCGGCTGGGCGTCGAACTCGAAATATCCCTTCATGGGTGCCCTGCGCTCGGCTGCGCAGATGGTCTCCTATGAAGTGTCGCTCGGCTTTGTCATCGTCTGCGTGCTGCTGGTGGCGGGGTCGCTCAACCTGTCCGACATCGTGCGCGCGCAGGACGGTGACTACGGCCTGCTCAACTGGTTCTTCATCCCGCTGTTCCCGATGTTCGTGGTGTTCTTCATCTCGGCACTGGCGGAAACCAACCGGCCGCCGTTTGACCTGCCGGAAGCGGAAGCTGAACTGGTGGCGGGCTTTGCCACCGAATATTCCTCGACGCCCTACATGCTGCTGTTCCTGGCAGAGTATGTGTCGATCCTCCTGATGTGCGCGCTGATTACCGTCCTGTTCCTGGGCGGCTGGCTGCCGCCGGCGGATTTCGCGCCGTTCACCTGGGTGCCGGGCTTCTTCTGGTTCTGGATCAAGGTGATCTTCCTGTTCTTCATCTTCGCCATGGTGAAGGCGATGGTGCCCCGCTACCGCTACGACCAGCTGATGCGGCTGGGCTGGAAAGTGTTCCTGCCGCTGTCGCTGTTCTATCTCGTCGCGACCGCCGGTGTGCTCGTCGCCTTTGACATGCTGCCGGCGTAAGGAGAAACGACATGGCCTGGCTTGATCAGTCTGCCCGCTCGCTCTTCCTGACCGAGTTCGTATCCAGCTTCTTCCTGGCGCTGCGCTACATGGGCAAGCCGCGCCCGACGGTGAACTATCCCTTCGAAAAGGGCCCGCTGTCGCCGCGCTTCCGGGGCGAGCATGCGTTGCGCCGCTACCCGAACGGCGAAGAGCGCTGCATTGCCTGCAAGCTGTGCGAGGCCATCTGCCCGGCGCAGGCGATCACCATCGAAGCTGCCCCGCGCGGCAATGACGGCACCCGCCGCACCACGCGCTACGACATCGACATGGTGAAGTGCATCTATTGCGGCTTCTGCCAGGAAGCCTGCCCGGTGGATGCCATCGTGGAAGGCCCGAACTTCGAATTCGCCACAGAGACGCGTGAAGAGCTGATGTACGACAAGGCGCGTCTGCTGAGTAACGGGGACCGCTGGGAACGCGAGATCTCCAAGAACATAGAAATGGATGCGCCCTACCGCTAAAAGCGGCGCGCGCATCTTCCGACACACCTTAATCGCATGCCCTCCCCAGGGGCTGCGCCAATTAGAAACCGGGCCGGGGGGCTCACTCAAATGATCGTTGCAACGATTGCGTTCTACGTCTTCGCGTTCATCGCGCTGGCGTCTGCTGTGATGGTGATCTCAGCCCGCAACCCTGTGCATTCGGTCCTGTTCCTCATCCTCACCTTCTTCAACGCCGCGGGCCTGTTTGTGCTCATGGGCGCCGAGTTCCTCGCGATGATCCTGGTCATCGTCTATGTGGGCGCGGTCGCGGTGTTGTTCCTCTTCGTGGTGATGATGCTGGATGTGGACTTTTCCGAGCTGCGCGAAGGCTTCCTTCAGTACATGCCCTTCGGCGCGCTGATCGGTTTCATCCTGCTGCTTGAGCTGCTGCTGGTGCTCGGCGCCTGGACCATTGCGCCCGAGGCAGCCTCGCTTGCGGCATCACCCACGCCCGTTCAGACGGATGTCACCAACACCGAGGCTATCGGCCGGGTGCTCTATACCGACTACGTCTATTACTTCCAGGCCTGCGGCATGATCCTGTTCATCGCCATGATCGGTGCCATCGTGCTGACGCTCCGCCACAAGGAAGGCGTGAAGCGGCAGAACATCGCCCAGCAGGTCGCCCGCACGCGTGCTGAAGCCGTCGAGCTGAAGCAGATCAAGCCGGGCCAGGGCATCTAAGGGAGAGCAGGGGACATGATCGACATCGGCCTTGGCCACTATCTCACCGTCGCAGCGCTTCTGTTCACGCTCGGCATCTTCGGCATCTTCCTCAACCGGAAGAATATCATCATCATCCTGATGTCCGTCGAACTGATGCTGCTTGCCGTGAACATCAACCTGGTCGCCTTCTCCACCCAGCTTGGAGATCTCGTCGGCCAGATTTTCGCGATGATCGTTCTGACCGTGGCCGCCGCCGAGGCGGCCATCGGCCTCGCCATCCTGGTGGTCTACTTCCGTAACCGCGGCTCCATCGCGGTGGAAGACGTCAACCTCATGAAGGGTTAGGGGCACGCCTATGTATTCCGCCATCGTCTTCCTCCCGCTTCTCGGCTTTCTGATCGCCGGCCTGTTCGGCCGCGTCATCGGCCACCGCGGATCGGAAATCGTCACCACCAGCCTGCTGATGCTGGCCGCGCTCCTGTCGTGGATCGCCTTCTTCGATGTCGCCTTCGGCGGCTATACGGGCAAGGTGCACATCCTGCGGTGGATCGACAGCGGCGCGCTGGAAGTGGACTGGATGATCCGTGTCGACACGCTCACCGCCGTGATGCTGGTGGTGGTCAACACCGTGTCGTCGCTCGTGCACCTTTATTCCATCGGCTATATGAGCCACGACCCGCACCGGTCGCGCTTCTTCGCCTATCTGTCGCTGTTCACCTTCGCCATGCTGATGCTGGTGACCGCCGACAACTTCGTGCAGATGTTCTTCGGCTGGGAAGGCGTGGGGCTTGCGTCCTATCTGCTGATCGGCTTCTGGTACAAGAAGCCGTCGGCCAATGCCGCTGCCATGAAGGCCTTCGTGGTCAACCGCGTGGGTGACTTCGGCTTCCTGCTCGGTGTGGCCGGCACCTTCCTCGTCTTCGGCTCGCTTGATTTCGACACGGTGTTCGCCGCCGTGCCGGAGGTGGCAGGCCAGACCTTCGCCTTCGCCGGCATGCAGGTCGACATCATGACGACCCTGTGCCTGCTGCTGTTCATGGGTGCCATGGGCAAGTCGGCGCAGTTCCTGCTGCACACCTGGCTGCCGGACGCCATGGAAGGCCCGACCCCGGTCTCCGCCCTCATCCACGCCGCCACCATGGTGACCGCGGGCGTGGTGCTGGTGGCCCGCACCTCGCCGATGTTCGAGTTCGCGCCCGACGCGCTGTGGTTCGTGACCCTGATCGGCGCAACGACGGCTTTCTTCGCCGCCACCGTCGGTCTCGTGCAGAACGACATCAAGCGCGTGATCGCCTATTCCACCTGCTCGCAGCTCGGCTACATGTTCGTGGCCCTGGGCCTCGGCGGCTACCAGATGGCGGTGTTCCACCTGTTCACCCACGCCTTCTTCAAGGCGCTGCTGTTCCTCGGCGCGGGCTCGGTGATCCACGCCATGTCGGACGAGCAGGACATGCGCAAGATGGGCGGCATCTTCAAGATGATCCCCGGCACCTGGATCATGATGATCATCGGCACGCTGGGCCTGACGGGTGTCCCCTATCTGGCGGGCTACTATTCAAAGGACGCCATCATCGAAGCGGCCTACATGGCCAATTCGGGCCTGGCAGGCTACGCCTTCGCCATGACGGTCGTGGCCGCGCTGATGACCAGCTTCTATTCCTGGCGCCTCATCTTCATGACCTTCCACGGCGAAAGCCGCGCCTCCAACGAGGTGCTCAGCCATGTGCATGAGAGTCCCTGGGTGATGCTCATTCCGCTGATCGTGCTGTCCGCCGGTACGGTGCTGGCCGGTTTCCCGATGAGGGAATTCTTCGTCGGCCACGATCAGGCAACCTTCTGGAACGGGTCGCTCTTCACCCTGCCGAGCAACAACCTCATCGAAGAGTTCCACCACGCCCCGGCGCTCGTGGTCTGGTCGCCCTTCATCATGATGGTGATCGGCTTGGCAACGGCCTGGCTATTCTACATTGTCCGCCCGGGCATCCCGAAGGCACTCGCCCGTGAACAGCAGCCGCTGTACCAGTTCCTGCTGAACAAGTGGTACTTCGACGAGCTCTACAACGTCATCTTCGTGAAGCCCGCCATGTGGCTCGGCCGCACCCTGTGGAAGGGCGGCGACGGCTTCATCATCGACGGCTTCGGTCCCAACGGCATTGCCGCGCGCGTGATGGATGTCACCCGCAACGTGGTGAAGCTGCAGACCGGCTACGTCTATCACTATGCCTTCGCCATGCTCATCGGCGTGGCGGCCTTTGTGACCTACTACTCGCTGACGGGGGCGCACTAAGCCATGCTCGACTGGCCCATTCTTTCCCTCGTTACCTTCCTGCCGGTTCTGGGGGCGCTGTTCATCCTCCTGATCCGCGGGGAAGAAGAGGTGGTTGCCCGCAACGCCCGCTTCGTGGCGCTGTGGACGACCGTCATCACCTTCGCCATCTCGCTGCTGCTGTGGACGAATTTCGACTACACGACGGCTGACTTCCAGTTCGTCGAGAAGCAGGAATGGCTGGGCGTCGCCTCCTATCACCTGGGCGTGGACGGCATCTCGATGCTGTTCATCATCCTGACGACGCTGCTGATGCCCGCCTGCATCCTGGCAAGCTGGGACTCCATCAAGACGCGCGTGAAGGAATACATGATCGCCTTCCTAGTGCTGGAAACGCTGATGATCGGCGTTTTCTGCGCGCTGGACCTGGTGCTCTTCTATCTCTTCTTCGAAGGCGCGCTGATCCCGATGTTCCTGATCATCGGCGTGTGGGGCGGGGCGCGGCGCGTCTATGCGAGCTTCAAGTTCTTCCTCTACACGCTGCTCGGCTCGGTGTTGATGCTGCTCGCCATCATGGCCATGTACTGGACGGCGGGCACGACGGACATCCCGACGCTGCTGACCCATGAATTCGCAGCCGATCTGCAGACATGGCTATGGCTGGCCTTCTTCGCGAGCTTCGCGGTGAAGATGCCCATGTGGCCGGTGCACACCTGGCTGCCGGATGCCCACGTGGAAGCCCCGACAGCGGGCTCGGTGATCCTCGCCGGTATCCTGCTGAAGATGGGCGGCTACGGCTTCCTGCGCTTCTCGCTGCCCATGTTCCCGATCGCGTCGGACATGTTCGCGCCGCTGGTCTTCGCCCTGTCGGTCATCGCCATCATCTACACCTCGCTGGTGGCACTCGCGCAGACGGACATCAAGAAGCTGATCGCCTATTCATCGGTTGCCCATATGGGCTTCGTGACCATGGGCATCTTCGCCATCAACACCCAGGGCGTTCAGGGCGGTCTGTTCCAGATGATTAGCCACGGCTTTATCTCTGGGGCATTGTTCCTCGGCGTGGGTGTCATCTACGACCGCATGCATACCCGCGAGATCGCAGCCTATGGCGGCCTTGTGCACCGCATGCCGGTTTACGCGACCTTCTTCATGCTGTTCACCATGGCCAATGTGGCGCTGCCCGGCACCAGCGGCTTCGTCGGTGAATTCCTGACCATCATGGGCATCTACGCCGTCAACACCTGGGTCGCCATTCTGGCTGCCACCGGTGTCATCCTGTCAGCGGCCTATGCCCTGTTCCTCTACCGGCGCGTCATCTTCGGTGAGCTGGAGAAGGACAATCTCAAATCCATCACGGACATGAACCGCCGGGAATTGGTGACCATGGTGCCGCTGGCGCTGCTGGTCATCTTCTTCGGTGTCTATCCGTCCCCCATTCTCGATGTGACTGCTGTGTCGGTGGACAATCTACTCACCAATGCCCAGGCCGCCATCGAGGCCTATAACGCTGCCGGTGCGACGGGCTCCGTCGCAGGCCTGAACTAAGGGCCGGGAGAGGAAGCAACCATGCCTGATATTGCACCCGTCCTGCCCGAGATCATTCTCGCCGTCGGCGCCATGGCGCTGTTGATGTTCGGCGTGTTCCGCAAGGAAGACGATGCGGGCCCCGTGGCCATCGGCGGCATCGTGCTGTTCGCCATCACCGGCTTCGCGGTCGTCACCGGCGACACCGGCGTTACCTTCGGCGACAGCTTCATCGCAGACGGCTTCTCGACCTTCATCAAGGTGCTGGTGCTGATCGGCGCCGCGGCCACCCTGTTCATGGGTCTGTCCTCCATGAAGGCGGACAACCTCAACCGCTTCGAATATCCCGTGCTGCTGGTGCTCGCCACGCTCGGCATGTTCATGATGGTGTCGGCCAACGGCCTGATCGCGCTTTACATCGGCATTGAGCTGCAGAGCCTGGCGCTCTATGTCGTCGCCGCCTTCAAGCGTGACAGCCTGCGTTCCTCCGAAGCGGGCCTGAAATATTTCGTCCTCGGTGCGCTGTCCTCGGGCATGCTGCTCTATGGCGCGTCGCTCCTCTATGGCTTTGCCGGCACCGTCACCTATGCGGGCCTCGGCGAGGTGCTGCAGGGGGATGTCTCCATCGGCGTGATCTTCGGGCTCGTCTTCTTCCTGGCCGGTATCGCCTTCAAGATGTCCGCCGTGCCGTTCCACATGTGGACGCCGGATGTGTATGAGGGCGCGCCGACCCCGGCGACGGCCTTCTTCGCCGCAGCCCCCAAGGTCGCCGCTGTGGCCATGCTGGTGCGTGCCGTCACCGAAGCCTTCCCTGGCGTGATGGCCGAGTGGCAGCAGATCGTCTTCTTCATGGCGGTTGCCTCCACCCTGCTGGGGGCCTTTGCCGCCATCGGCCAGTCCAACATCAAGCGCCTGATGGCCTATTCGTCCATTGCCAATGTGGGTTTCATCCTCATCGGCCTTGCCGCCGGCACCAAGCAGGGTGTGGAAGGCGTGCTGATCTACCTGGTGATCTACCTCGCCATGACAATCGGCACCTTCGCCTGCATCCTGGCCATGCGCCGCGCCGAAGGCCCGGTGGAGAATATCGAGGATCTGGCCGGCTTGTCGCGCAACCAGCCCATGCTAGCCTTTGTAATGGCGATGCTGATGTTCTCGCTGGCGGGCATTCCGCCGCTCGCAGGCTTCTTCGCCAAGTACTACGTCTTCCTTGCGGCCATCGAAGCCGGCCTCTATGCGCTGGCGATCATCGGCGTGCTGGCCTCGGTCGTGGGTGCCTATTACTACCTGCGCATCATCAAGGTGATGTATTTCGACGAACCGGCAGCGCCTTTCGAGCAGCCCATGGCCCGTGACGTGCGCCTTGTGCTCACCCTGTCGAGCCTCTTCGTGCTGCTGTTCTTCGTCTTCCCGGCACCGGTGCTCGACAGCGCCGCTGCTGCCGCGGGCGCGCTGTTCTGAGCACGTCCGCACCCGGCACTCAGATGGTGTGGCCCGGCGGTGTCGGGCTGCACCATTTTGCCGACATCGATTCCACCAACGAAGAAGCCCGCCGCATGGCCGCCGCAGGTGCGCGCGGACCGGCCTGGATCTATGCGGACACCCAGTCAGCGGGCCGCGGCCGGCGGGGCAGGGCATGGATGTCCGAGCCGGGCAATCTGTTCTGCACCCATCTGTTCGCCCCGCAATGCCCGATGCCGAAGGCGGCGGAGATGTCTTTCGTGACGGCACTGGCGGTGTTCGACGCGGTAGATGCAACGGGTATCCACGGGCTGGCGCTGAAATGGCCGAATGACCTCCTGGTCGATGGTGCCAAGGTAAGCGGCATCCTGATTGAATCAGCACCCGGCCCGGCTGGCCACCGCGACGAGGACCCGCTGCTGGCAATCGGCATCGGCATCAATATCGCCCGTGCCCCGGATGACACGCCATATCCCGCAACATGCCTTTCGGCCCACGGCATGTCGGTGACGCCGCTGGCCCTGCTGACGGAACTGGCCACTGCCTTTATCGCTCGCTGCGCCCAGTGGGACCGGGGGGCAGGCTTTGCCGCGATCCGCCAGGACTGGCTGGCACGTGCGCGCGGGGTGGGCGGTCCGGTCACGGTCAGGCTTCATGACCGTGTGATCGAAGGTGAATTTCTGTCGCTTGATGAAGATGGCGCGCTTGAGATACGCGCAGGTGATAAAATCGAGACAATTTCAGCCGGTGACGTGTTCTTCCCGGACATCGCGCCGCGCGAAGCCAAGTGAGGGACAGCCATGCTGCTGACCATTGATACCGGCAACACCAACACCGTCTTCGGCCTGCATGATGGCAAGGAGTGGCGGGCCCAGTGGCGCACCTCCACCCATACAGGCCGCACGGCGGACGAATATGTGGTGTGGCTGTCCGAACTCATGCGCATGCAGCAGATGGATGTGAGCGAGATCACCGGCTGCATCATTTCCACCGTGGTGCCCCAGTCGCTGTTCAATCTGCGCAATCTCAGCCGCCGCTATTTCAACGTCGACCCCAAGGTCATCGGCGAGAACGTCAATCTCGGTGTCGATATCCATATCGACAATCCGCGCGAGGTGGGCGCTGACCGCCTTGTCAACGCGGTCGGGGCGTATATGTCTCACGGAGGGCCGCTGCTGATCGTCGACAGCGGCACCGCAACCACATTCGATGTCGTGGACGAGACCGGCGCCTTCCAGGGCGGCATCATCTCGCCGGGCATCAACCTGTCCATGCAGGCCCTGCATGACGCCGCTGCCAAGCTGCCGCGCGTGGCCATCGAGCGGCCGGAACGCACTATCGGCCGCAACACCGTGGAAGCCATGCAGGCGGGCGTTTTCTGGGGCTATATCAGCCTGATCGAAGGATTGATCGACCGCGTGAAAGCCGAGTACGGAAAACCCATGAAGGTGGTCGCCACCGGCGGCATCGCCTCCCTGTTCCATGGCGCGACGGAGAAGATCGACATCTTCGATCCGGACGTCACCTCCGTGGGCCTGCTGGAGATCCACCGCCGGAACGCCGATGGCTGAGCGCAAACGCCCGCCCGCCATCAACGACGAACTCGTCTTCCTGCCGCTCGGCGGCACGGGCGAGATCGGCATGAACTTCAACCTCTACGGCTATGGTCCGCCCACGGACCGCAAGTGGCTGGCGATCGACCTGGGCATCACCTTCCCCGATGGCCGCGAGCCGGGCATTGAGGTCATCATGCCCGACCCGCTCTATATCGAAGGCGAGAAGGAAAACCTGCTCGGCCTTGTCCTTACCCACGCCCACGAGGACCATATCGGCGCCGTCGCCCATCTGTGGGAGCGGCTGGAATGCCCTGTCTATGCGACGCCGTTCACCGCCGCCATGCTGCGCGGCAAGCTGGCGGAGCACGGGCTGCTCAACGACGTGCCGCTGCATGAAATCCCCCTCGGAGGCGAATTGCAGCTCGGCCCGTTCGACCTGCAATTCGTGACGCTTACCCATTCCATCCCCGAGCCCAACGCCATCGCCATCCGCACCCCGCTTGGCAATGTGATGCATACGGGCGACTGGAAGATCGACGACGAACCCATTGTCGGCGAGGTGACGGATGCCGCCACCCTGAAGGCGTTCGGCGATGAAGGTGTGCGCGCCATCGTGTGTGACAGCACCAATGTGCTGTCGCCGGGGCGGTCAGGCTCGGAAGCGGATGTGCGCAAGAACCTGACGGCGCTGATCGGCACGCTGAAGGGTCGCGTCGCGGTGACGACCTTTGCCTCCAACCTCGCGCGCCTGCAGACCATCATGGAAGCCGCCGCCGCCAATGACCGCAGCACGGTGCTGGTCGGCCGCTCCATGCACCGGGTGACGGCCGCCGCCCGCGAGACCGGCTATCTCAAGAACGTGCCCACACCGGTTGCCGAGGAGGACGCGGGCTATCTGCCGCCGGAGAATGTGCTGTTCCTGTGTACCGGCAGCCAGGGCGAGGCACGCGCGGCCCTGTCACGCATCGCTGAGGACAGCCACCGCTATATCTCCATGGGCGAGGGCGACACGGTGGTGTTTTCCTCCAAGATCATTCCCGGCAATGAACTGCCCATCTTCGAGTTGCAGAACCGCCTGGCCGAGCGCGGCATCGACGTGCTGACCGAAAAGGACCATGACGTGCACGTGTCCGGTCACCCGTGCCGGGACGAACTGGCGCAGATGTATCAGTGGATCCGCCCGGAACTGGCGATCCCCGTGCATGGCGAACCGCGCCACCTGCTGGCCCACGCGGAACTGGCCGAGGAGCTGCAGGTGCCCGAGCAACTGGTGCTGCGCAACGGCCTGATGGCGCGCATCGCGCCCGGCCCGGCGGAAGTGATCGACGACGTGCCCGCAGGCCGCCTTCACCTCGACGGCAGCGTGCTGGTGCGGGCAGGGGAGGCACCCCTGCGCGAGCGGCGGCAGATGTCGTTTGCCGGCAATGTGGTGGTGTCGCTGGTGGTGGACGAAGACGGTCGCCTGATCGCCGACCCGGAAGTGGCGGCGCTCGGCATTCCCGACCTTGAAGACGACCTCACCATCGAGGACACCTGCCGGGAGGCTGCGGAGGACGCGGTGACCCGCCTGCGCCGCAACGCCGCCCGCGACGATGACGCGGTGAGCGAAGCCGTGCGCCGGGCCGTGCGCGGGCGCATCCGCTTCCTGTGGGACAAGAAACCGCCCGTGACCGTGCTGGTCTCGCGCGTATAGTCTGGGACGACCCGAGGGAGGAGCAAGCCATGAACCTGGTCGGCGGCATCGCCATCTATTGCATCATCTGGTTTCTGACGCTGTTCGCCGTGCTTCCTTTCGGCGTGCGCACCAGCGAGGAAGAGGGCAGTGACCCGGTGGAGGGTGCCGCGGACAGCGCGCCGGCGAACCCGCAGATGGGCCGCAAGGTGCTGATCACCACAGGCGTGGCCTTCATCATCTGGCTTATCGCCTTCGTGACGCTGGAATACCGCCTGATCAGCCTCGACGACATTCCCTTCTTCCCGCGCTTCGGCGACGAAGCCCGCTAAGGTCCGCAAGGGCGCACGCCTGCGCCCGTCGCAGGGGACGGCCGGTCAAATCGTGATGCGGAAAAGAAAAAAGCAAGGCCCGTTAAGGCCTTGCTTTGTAGTTCGCTTCCTTCCCCTGTGCAGCGAGCAGCCTGTGCGGCGCCGCGCAGAAATGGCCTTGGGTTTTCCCTTGAGTGGCCTTGGTAGGGGGAAGCCCTCCTCCCTAAACTTGAGCCGATTTGAAGCGCGAACGCTTCTGACGGCCCCCTTTTTTATGTGACACTGACATTACAGACGGTGCGTCAGGCTGTCACGTGCTTTTTGCATGCCTGTGATGAAAAAAAGCGCAGGCTGCCGCTATTTCATCCACCTGGCGGTTAACGCTGGCGGGGCGCTTGACTTGCCCCGGCGCGGCTCACAGGCTGTTGTGACTAAACGCTTTTCCGGGCCTCACTGCCATGTCCGGAACGCGCCGTGAGGACGGGTCCGGCGCGGGGGACGGCGCTTGATAGGGCAGAGATGGGGCAGCGGGCCGGACAGGATGCCGGGCCCGCGATGGGGGGCATCCGGATGGTTGGCTTTCGATTCTCGATGGCGCGCGGCGAGGCGATTCTGGCACGCGCCGGGCTTGCGGTAACGGCTGCTTTGATGGGCCTGGGGCTGATGGCCGCCCCGGCGGAGGCCGCTCGCAGCTCCAAATGGATCATCACCAAGGATCACTGGACCGAATCCGACGAGCGCGGCTTCAGCGACTTCGTGACGGCGCTGGGCGACGCCGACTGCTACACCATGAATGACTGCCTGAAGAGCGCCGCCAACCCCTATCGCGCGACCGACCCCTATTATGTGCGCTGGTATGCGGACTGCGCCGACATGCCCTACATGCTGCGCGCCTATTACGCGTGGAAGAACGGGCTGCCCTTCGCCCACCAGACCGCCATGCGCTCTTTTGACGGGCCGGGCAGCGACATCCGCTATTCGCTTGAAGGCAACCAGGTGGTGGCCCGCCGCCACGCGCGCACCGGCACCAATGCGGTGACGTTCATCCAGTATATCGGCGCGGTCTCAACCGGCATGTACCGCCACCATGCGGGCGCGGAAGCCGAACCCTATTTCACCGATCACTATTCACCGAAGATCAGCCGCGACACCATTCGTCCGGGGACGGTTGTGTATGACGTGAACGGCCATGTGACCATGGTCTACAAGGTGACCGAGGACGGGCGCGTGCTGACGCTGGCAGCCCACCCGGACCAGTCCCTGTCGCGCAGCTATTTCGGCCGTAACTTCCTGCGCACCCAGGCCAAGCTCGGCACCGGCTTCAAGAACTGGCGGCCGATCAGGCTTGAAGGCTACAAGCGCGCCGCCAATGGCGTGCTCTATGGCGGCCACGTTACGGCGGTGTCCAACGCCGAGTTGCCCGAGTTCTCGCTGCAGCAATATGCCGGCACGGAGGTGCTGAACTTCACCAAATGGTATGAGCCCAGCTTTGAGGTGAAGGGGCAGAAGCTCAACTATTATGAATGGGTGCGCGCGTCCCTGTCGGTGGGCGATCTCAAATACCGCCCGGTGCGCGAATTGCGCGGCATGCTGACGTCCCTGTGTCAGGACGCAGCCGCCCGCAAGCACGCCGTCGACATCGCCATCAAGACCGGCATCCACCGCTACCCGCAGCCGAACCGCCTGCCTGACAACATCTACGGCACCACCGGCACCTGGGAGAGCTATTCAACGCCGTCGCGCGACGCCCGCCTCAAGACCTCCTTCAAGGAGACGTTTGACCTGGTGCAGAAGCTGCTCGACATGCAGGCACAAGGTGACCCGAAGCTGAGCTATAGCGGCACCGACCTTGCCGCCGACATGCTCAAGGCCTTCTACGAGGAAAGCCATGCCTGCGAGATCACCTATCGCAGCACGGCGGGCCAGACCGTGCGGCTGGACCTTGAAGATGTGATGACCCGCCTGTGGACCATGTCGTTTGACCCCTATCACTGCATCGAGCGGCGCTGGGGCGCGACGGACGTGAGCGAGCTTGCCTCCTGCCGCGACGGGGCGAAGAAGACCGCCTGGTATGACGCCGAGAAACATCTGCGCTACCAGATCGACCGCACCTATGACGTCGATATGGGCCACGATCTTCAAAGCCTCCAGGCCCCGGGCCGCGGGCTTTATTCGGGTCGCGGCGTCGACAGTCCGCCGGACGTGGACATCCCCGCGCTCCTGAAGCGCAACCTGCGCACCAAGGTCGAAGCCCATAACGAGCAGCCGGGGCCGGACACCGCCCCGGCGCTCTAGGCGCGCAATCGCGCCGCCCCCGGACAGCCCGCGACCGCCCGCGCCCTTCCCGGGCGGGCTCAGTCGCCGGACGGCCCGGCAAGCGGGTGCCCCTCCGGCAGGCCGACAAGGGTCGTGCCCCGGTCTCCGGCGACCCAGAGGGCCGTGTCGCGCACATCCAGCACCAGGGAAATGGCGATGGTGAGGGCCGCGATGCCCGCATAGACCCGGTAGGGCGTCCACAGATCCGTCCGCACATCCCGGGCGAACAGCCACATGGGATAGATCCAGGCGACATGGCCAAGCCCGAACAGTTTCGTCACCTGGTTACCCTCCGCCATGAACACGGTGATGCCGATGGCGAAATTGACGATCTGGGCAAGGATCATCATCCGCGCGGCCCTGTACTTGAAGAAGACAAAGGGCAGCACGATCAGGGTGACCTGCATGAAGGTGAGCCACGGCGCCACATGCGGCGGCACATAGGGCATCATCTGGGACAGGGCGACGAGGGCGTCGAGAAGCTGTGTCATGAGGCGAAGATTGGGCGAAACCGCAGGCCCCGCCAATTACCTCCGCCTTCCGGTACCGCGACCGATCCCCTTTTCGCCCGCCAGCGTTACACCGCGGCAGAGACGGTGGCCCTCCCGACGCTGGATTTCGCCTGCCAGCTCGTCGGCGTTCCGTATAAGGACGACCACACCAACATCAAGGCTCGGCACGACCGCATGAGTGCGCGGGATAGCGCGGGGGCGTGAGCGACTGAGTGGAGTCTTTCAGGCATTTTTCGAAGAGCCTCGACTGAAGAGTTGTGAGGAATCGGAAGATCGCTGCGCACGCAATCTCACGCTCTTCTCAAAAAATTTGACGTTGTTTTAGGAAATGAGTGTGAAAGGATCGGATAAAACTATGGTGTCGCGAACGAACAAATGCTAAACGAGAACAAAAAGAGAAAATTAAACCATCACTATCGAGCAGTGTGGGGCGATCAATGCACAAATTTTACGAATTTTTCGCTGGTGGAGGCATGGTGCGTGCTGGATTGGGCGAAGATTGGAAGTGTGTGTTCGCCAATGATTTCGATCGAAAGAAAGGCATAACTTATAAGAAGAACTGGGGCGACGGCGAGCTGATCGTGGACGACATACGCAATATCAGCCTCGACGATCTACCAGGCTGCGCCGATCTCGTTTGGGGCTCGTTTCCCTGCCAAGATCTGTCCCTAGCGGGTGGCGGAGCAGGGTTGCGGGGTGACCGCTCAGGAACATTTTGGCCCTTCATTGCGCAATTGGAGGAACTCAAGGTAGCAGGACGCGCCCCGACAGTAGTTGCCCTTGAGAATGTTGTCGGAACTCTGACCTCACATAAAGGCGCAGATTTCATCGCTATCTGTGAGGCGTTGGACAATCTCGGATATCAGTACGGTGCGTTCGTCGCCGACGCCGCGCATTTCGTGCCGCAGTCCCGTCCGCGACTGTTCGTGATAGCAGTCAAGAAGAGCTTGGAACCTATGAAGACGGGCGCTGGGCCGATGGCACCGTGGCACACGGCTGCGCTAAAGAAAGCGCATAACCGGCTCCCGGAGCATTTAAAGAAGCATTGGCTTTGGTGGCATATGCCTAAGCCTCTGAAACGCCTGATGCGTTTGGCTGATGTAATCGAGGCGAAGCCTGCATCTGTGAAATGGCATACAGCCGCTGAAACGCGCGCGCTGTTGTCCATGATGAGTGATGTAAACCTCGCCAAAGTCGAAACGGCAAAAGCTGCTGGCGTGGTTATGGTCGGTGGTGTCTACAAACGCACGCGCTATCACCATGGCATTAAGGTTCAGCGAGCAGAGGTGCGCTTTGATGATGTTGCTGGGTGCTTAAGAACACCCGCAGGTGGGTCGTCTCGCCAACTCATTCTTGTGGTCGATGGCGAGCGTATCCGTTCACGGCTAATCTCCACCCGCGAGACGGCCCGCTTGATGGGATTACCCGACAGCTATAAGTTGCCAGAAGCATACAATGAAGCCTACCATTTGACTGGTGATGGCGTTGCTGTTCCAGTTGTGCGATATATCGCTCAACACATTTTGGAACCGGTTGTTAAGGGTGCGTGCGCTTCAAGGCCAGCAGAAAAGGTGCCCACAGCGAAGGCAACATGAACGACGAAATACCGTGTCAGAAAAATCCTCAGCTTACAGAGCGTATTGAGAAATTCTCAGAGGTCTTGAAGACACAAGCACATCGTCTCGATCCTTTCGGGATGACCGAGCAAGACTTCTACGACAGCGGTATATTTGATGGCGCTGTCCAGCGAGTACGAGGTCAAATCTCCGCGTCTATGGGGGAGAAAAAGACTTTCGTAAAGCACATCCTTAATCACATGCAGGATGGCGGTTTCATTCAAGAATGGATCGAAGCCGGTGGTTCCAATAGGCATGACTACTCAGTTACGCTGAACAATGGGAAAATTGCAGCTATCGAGCTTAAGGGTTGCCTAGACGGGAACAACACGAACATCTCTGCTCGACCACCTCATGCAAATGAGTTCATCGTGTGGAGCGTCTGCCAGAATAAAGGTGCCGATCCTCGACACAACGTCTGGTCTGGCATCCACACTCGCTTCTCCGCAGACATTATTGCCGAAGAAAAGCGAGTTGACGGCTTGGTGGTCTGGGACTGGCTGTGCGGAACCGCAGCACGTGCCTGCCCGAAAATCGCAGGTAGGCAAGACCGCATGACTGAAGTGGGTCCATATCGACTGCCGCCGCCATGCATCTATCTCTTTCCCAGCACGGTCCCGAGCCCTCGGAACAACCCAAGCCCACGTCCGCAGAACATCAATGACGTTGAGATTCTTGATGCAATGCATCGTTGTTTTGGCGGCGAAGAAAATGAACTGAACAAAGTTTATTTCGAAGCGGCCATGAATGGGGTCGACTTGGTAAGGACAACAAAAATTGTCAGGAATGGCATCGTTCGCAGAGAGTCAAAACCAACTCCAATCCGCCGATCCTAGAGTGTATTACGCTTTTAGCTCCTGGTTGAAGCGGTCACCATGACGCTGATAAACGTCTTTGACGAGACCAAGCATTGCCGAGATCATATCGTCCCACTCTTCATTGGTGCGCTGAACTGTTCCTAAAGCTGCGCGGAAATGGACCAAGCTGTTTCGGACTTTGTATATGTCTGCCGCAACTTTCTCTGCGGTAATCTCTCGCTCGCCATCCCGATGAGCTGAAAAACTTTTTCTCAGGGGAGTGACTACCGTGTCGTCGCATTCAGCAATGATTTTGGCTAACGCGTCGTCTTCTTTTGGGCGCCAAGCAAGGTGGCTCTCCAACAAGTCAGCTAGGCTGCGGTAGGGCAGGGAAGTCGGCCACGCCTCGACCAACGTGGTGAGCCTGGGAACGGCATAGAGCTGTTCAATCGCTCGATAGAGTTCCAGGAAGAAGCCGCCCCAAGAAATCGACAACATGCCCTGCAAAACACTTTCGAACGGAACGTGCTCTGGGCCTGATTGAAAAACTTCAGAGACCTTGTTCAACGTTGTGCCCGAGGGCGCTATCGGGCCATCGACATAGGACCTTGCAGTTAACGCCCCAAGTACTCGGACCACATTTTTAGTGTACTCGTAATTCTGATCCGCCTTAAAAATATCAATGCTTGGATAAAGTCTAGTGATATCGGACAGTTCGTACCCTTCAAAGCCGTCAACGCCTCCATGCAAGCCGCCAATGGCTTCCAGAATTTCTAAACCCTTTGCACTCGGTTGGATGTCCGATTGCTCTAATACCACGGTAAGAGTGCCTGGAGTGAGTTCGGTCGGCACCAAACCATCAGGCAGACTTTCTGCCTCGCCGATCCCCAAGACAGCAAAGTAACGCACAGCGTCATGCTCGAATTGGATGGCCCTGATCTGTCTGGTTATCTGCTGATGCTCCAAGACGTCGGCCTTAGCCATCAGTGACGCGTCGGCGTCATTAAGCCTGCGTATCCATCTCGCTTGTTCGGGGCTAGGTATGACAACGCCGTTTTCACTCGCATGCGTGATCAAGCGCTCGAAAATCTGTTGGCTCATCTTGACTCGTGAACGATTGGCCATGCCTAGGCCCGCCAACATGGCTCCATACTTGGAACATCGAAGTCCTCTTCAAACAGGACCTTGAAGGCAGAATCGAAAAACGCCCTTTCATATCGACCAACCGCGGATCGCTTCTGTCCATAAAGTCGCTCTGACAGGACATCCAGCTTTAGGAACTTTTGAAGTTCATCGCTATTGTAACCGTTTAGCCTGTCTATCAGCGCCTTAAGGCTCTTCTGAATTTGAGCCAACTTTGCATTTGCCGCATCCGGATCAACGTCTTGCTCCATGCCAACACGACCAAGAATAGTTGTTGTTGCAGCAACGACAAAACCGATCCGCGCTGGTTTGCTATCGAAGACGCTACGTCCCTTTTTCAGTTTTTGGGCAGTGTCATCTGCCTGAGCCGCGATGGCAGTTTCTATGTCGGCATCGTACCTGGAAAATGCCTTGTCTAGATCGACCATCATTTGGACGATCGGATAGAAGTAGTCGCGGTGCTGGTGCGACGAGATCGCCTCGGTCATATCGAGCCTGGAAAACTCGTCCGCCAACGTCTCTTGAGTATCTATGTCGGTCTTTCGAACGCCAAAGGCGATGTAAAGCTCGGCCAAATTGTCTGGAGCATACTCTCCCGCTTTTGACCTCCTTTCGCCTGCGTTTGTATCCAGTACACGCTCAAATTGGACCAGATTTTTCATCTCCTCGATCAACGGCGCATAGACGACCTGAAGCTGGCGGCTGAGGTTCCAAGGCACTTGTCCTGTGTTAAGAACCAGCATTCTGTATATGAGGCTTTCGGTTGTGTCAGCGATCCAGAACTCGACCCGCATAGGGCGTTGCTCGACGCTGTCGCGTTCTTGGTTCAAAGCTTCCAGAAGCGCGGTCGTACGCTGCATACCGTCAATAATTGAAAGGGTCTCAGAATAATCACTGCTGATTGCCGCAACCGTTTCGGAAGTCGATTTTTTTGGGATAGACGTGATGAAATCATTATTGGCGACGACGCCGACAACAACGGGCGGCAAAACCGCCCCTTTTACGATGTCGTCGACCATCCGAGAACGAATTCTTCGGGCGGTCGTAGTCTTTAATGCATCCCGTTGATGAGCCAAACCACCACGTTTTTGATAGGCGGAATCTACCAGTTCAATATAATCACCAACGGTCATCGCCGTCATAATAGAAGTGCAGTTGACCCGTTGGTCTTGCAGAAGTGCTTGGTCAATAGTCATTATTTGCCTCTCTGGGGCGGCCAGACTTCCTGCCGTTGCCTGCATGATTGCTAACAGGTACCAATATTTGACAGTCATGGATACTGCTATTCGGCAGCGAATCTCAGCCTAGCCTAACGACGCCCAGGTTTTTCGTCCCATCTGATTTGCCCCCTCTCGCTTTTTCGGTCATTCCCCTATAGTCCGGCCACAATTCGACCATCCGGCCGGGTGATACCCGGGCCCTTCAAGCGACAGCGACACCGATCCCCATGCGCCTCAGCCGTTTCTATCTGCCGATCCTTCGTGAGAACCCGAAGGAAGCCGAAATCGTTTCTCACCGTCTGATGCTGCGCGCCGGGATGGTGCGCCAGATGAGCGCCGGCATTTATGCCTGGCTGCCGCTGGGGCACATGGTGCTGCGCAAGATCGAGCAGATCGTCCGCGAGGAGCAGGCGCGGGCGGGGGCTGTGGAGCTTCTGATGCCGACGCTGCAATCGGCTGACCTGTGGCGTGAGTCCGGCCGCTATGACGGCTATGGCAAGGAAATGCTCCGCATCCAGGACCGCCATGAGCGCGACATGCTCTATGGCCCCACCAATGAAGAGATGATCACCGACATCGTCCGCCGGGACATCAAGTCCTACAAGGACCTGCCGTTCACGCTCTACCACATCCAGTGGAAGTTCCGGGACGAGATCCGCCCGCGCTTCGGCGTCATGCGCGGCCGCGAATTCCTGATGAAGGATGCCTATTCCTTCGACCTCACCGAAGACGACGCGCGCAAATCGTACCAGAAGCAATTCGTGGCTTACCTGCGCACCTTCGGCCGCATGGGCCTGAAGGCGATCCCCATGCGGGCCGACACCGGCCCCATCGGCGGCGACCTCAGCCATGAGTTCATCATCCTGGCGGAGACGGGCGAAAGCGAGGTGTTCTGCCACAAGGACCTGGTGGACCTGCCGATCCCGCCCGAGGACACGGATTTCGACGGCGACCTGTCTCCCATCATGGAGGAGCGGACGAGCCTCTATGCGGCGACGGATGAAATCCACGACGCGCAGCGCTTTGAGGCCGAGGTGCCGGAGGACAAGCGCCTGTCCGCCCGCGGCATCGAGGTGGGGCACATCTTCTATTTCGGCACCAAATATTCCGACCCGATGAACGCGGTCGTTCAGGGTCCGGACGGCAAGGAAGTGCAGCTTCAGTGCGGCTCCTACGGCGTCGGCGTGTCCCGCCTGCTGGGCGCGATCATCGAGGCAAGCCACGACGACAACGGCATCATCTGGCCGGAGGCGGTGGCCCCCTTCAAGGTGGGCCTCATCAACCTCAAATCCGGCGACGCGGACACGGATGCAGCCTGCGAGGATGTGTATGGCAAGCTCACCGGCGCCGGGGTGGAGGTGCTGTATGATGACCGCGACGAGCGCGCCGGCGGCAAGTTCGCCACCATGGATTTGATCGGCCTGCCCTGGCAGCTGGTGATCGGCCCGCGCGGCCTAAAGTCCGGCGTCGTTGAACTGAAGAACCGCGCCACCGGCGAGAAGGAAGAGCTTTCCCTCGACGCCGCCCTCAGCAAGCTGATCGGATAGCAGGACGCATGACCGAGATCGCGCCAGGTACAGCGCCAGACCCAGCTCAGCCGAAGCCGCCGCGGGCCAACATGCCCTTTTCGGCGTTTGAATGGTTCCTCGCCGGGCGCTATCTGCGGGCACGACGCAAGGAAGGCTTCATCTCGGTCATCGCCTTCATCTCCTTCATCGGCATCATGCTGGGCGTGGCGACGCTGATCATCGTCATGGCGGTGATGAACGGGTTCCGCTCTGAGCTGATCGGCCGGATCCTCGGGCTCAACGGCCACATGATGGTGCAGTCCGTCACCGGACAATTCCCCGATTACGAAGGTGCCGCCGCCCGCATCCGCGAGGTGGACGGCGTGGTGCGCGTGACGCCGCTTGTCGAAGGGCAGGTGATGGCCTCGTCCCGCCGCGGGGCGTCCGGCGCGCTGGTGCGCGGCATGTCCACGGCCAATCTGTCGGCCTTCGAGATCATCTCCGAGAACATTCAGGCCGGTTCGCTCGACACCTACCGCAATCTCGAAGCGGACGGGCAGAGCCCGCTGCTGGTCGGCTCCCGGCTGGCGGAGGCACTCGGCGTCGGTGTCGGCGACACGGTGACCCTGCTGGCCCCGCGCGGCGCCTCCACCCCCTTCGGCACCACGCCGCGGGTGAAGGCCTATATCATCGCCGGCACCTTCCAGATCGGCATGTCGGAATATGATTCCAGCTTCATCTTCATGCCCCTGGGCGAGGCGCAGGCCTTCTTCCGCCAGCCCAACTCGGTCTCCGGTATCGAGGTGATGGTGGAACGGCCGGACGACGTGAAGGCCTATGTGCCTGCCGTGCGGGAGGCGGCCGGGGACATCGGCTCCGTCTATGACTGGCAGCAGATCAACGCCACCTTCTTCAATGCCCTGCAGATCGAGCGCAACGTGATGTTCCTCATCCTGACGCTGATCCTGCTGGTGGCGGCCCTCAACATCATTTCCGGCCTGTTCATGCTGGTGAAGGACAAGGGACCGGACATCGCGATCCTGCGCTCCATGGGAGCGACGCGGGGGTCGATGATGCGGGTCTTCCTCATTGTCGGTGCATCCATCGGCGTGCTCGGCACCTTCGCGGGCTTCATCATCGGCGTCCTGTTCTGTGAGAACATCGAGACGATCCGCCAGGCGCTGATCTTCCTCACCGGCGCCAACCTGTTCGACCCCGCGATCTACTTCCTCAGCGAACTGCCCGCCGAGATGGAAACCGGCGAGGTGATCTCGGTGGTGCTGATGTCGCTGGTGCTGTCGCTGGCGGCCACCATCTATCCCAGCTGGCGGGCGGCCCGCCTCGATCCGGTGGAGGCGCTCCGCTATGAGTAATACAGCGCTTGAACTCCGCCAGGTGGAACGGACCTACCAGCAGGGCGATGTGCCGCTGCACGTGTTCCGCGGTGCCAGCCTGACAATCCGGCCGGGCGAGCTGGTGGCGCTTGTGGGCCCGTCGGGCGCCGGCAAGTCATCGCTGCTGCATATCGCGGGCCTGCTGGAAAAGCCCGATGCGGGCGAGGTGCTGATCGCCGGGGCACCCTGCATGGGCTTGTCGGACGCGGAGAAGACCCGCGTGCGGCGCACGGAGATCGGCTTCGTCTACCAGGCGCATCACCTGCTTCCGGAATTCTCGGCGACGGAAAACGTGGTGCTGCCGCAGATGGTGGCGGGCGTGCGGCGCAAGGCGGCAACGGCTGTGGCCGAGCGGCTGCTGGGCCGCCTTGGCCTTGAATACCGGCTGGAGCACCGGCCGGCGCAGCTCTCCGGCGGCGAGCAGCAGCGCGTGGCCATTGCCCGGGCACTGGCCAACCGGCCCAGCCTGCTTCTGGCCGATGAGCCGACCGGCAATCTCGACCCCAAGACCTCGCGCGCGGTGTTCAACGAGTTCGTCTCCCTCACCCGGGGAGAGGGCGTGGCCGCCCTGGTGGCGACCCACAATCTCGACCTTGCCCGTGAGATGGACCGGGTCATCCTGCTTCATGAAGGCCTGCTTGTAGACGGTGCGGATCTCGCATCGACGCCTGATTAACCCCTGAAATTCCACGCTTTTTTGCCGACTCACAGGGGTGTGGATGATCCGATACTACGTGGCAGCAAGAAAACATGGGCTCAGCCATTCCTGCTCCCAGAGGACAGGCTGATTGGCCTGAAGACGCGATCAGGACAAGGGGATGTGATCAAGCTGCCATCGCGCAGGTCGAACGGGGCGAAATAGTTGGCCCATATTCGGATCACATTTGATGCTCTCATATGCAAATACCATGTCGTGGTGGTGAGACTGCCAAGTCTTATATAGATCGGAGTTTTTTTTCAAAAATTCTTCAACGCTTACTGCGCTTTGTTGGAGTATCAGTTGTATTTGCCTTGGTATTCCCCCGTAGTTCTTCTCAATCATTTCAACGCACGAAGCCATATCCTTGAACGGAATGAAGTCCGGAGGACTGTTGGCTAATCCGGACAAACGACTGACATGTTCAGTAAAACCTCTTGGTTTTGCACCCTCGACGGCAGCATTTGAGATAATTCCGTTAGTACAAAGACTTCGGATCGCTGCCTCCTGAAGTCGGAACAGCAGGTTGCATGTTGGAAGTAGGTGGCGGGTGGTGAAGCGCATGAGAGTTTCATGCGCGGGGCTATAGGTTTCGCTTTGCGGAGTAACTACGGGGCCTTCGGATGGCGCCACATGTGAACGGCGGGGCGCAATCTCGGTTCGGTTGTTTTTCGGCCACGACACATAAATCAGCACGATCGTTGGGATTAGTACGAAGCCGAAAACCAACCACGACGGAACGCCAGAAAGCCACGTGAGAAGCGCTTCTATCCGGGTCCGTGCGACCTCAGTGTCCTCTGGGATTGTGGCATAGCCAATTAGCTCCAGCACAATCCGAACTCCGAACAGAATCCAGCCACCGGCGATGAACGCAATGCTCCCAATTCGCCCAGCTGCCATTGCGATTTCCTTTTTCCACATGCTGGTCAAAACCCGTCTTGCTCCAATTATGAGCGGCTTCGATAGTCCACCCTGTTAATTACAGAATGCCTCATCTCATCTCTTGACAACAAGAACAAAACAGGAACATTATCTCCTGGTGGCTGGGACGGCACCGGGCTGTCGGCCGCAGGACAATCGGGAGATGAGACCATGGCGGATTGGATCAAGGATACAGCAGCGCTTCTCGTGCTTGGTGCCGTGATGTGGAGCGGCTTTGCCCTGACAGCCGCCGCGCAGGCTGTGCACTAGACGAAATTATCTGGGGATAAGTGGCGACGGACGGCTGAAGGTCCGGGGCGCGGCGCGGTAGACTTGCCGCCATGAGTGAGGAATCACAGATGGAAGCAGCCGCCCGACAAGCCACTGAGACCGAAGGGGCGCACGACCTGGAACATGCCGGGTTCCGCAATCCCGGCTTCATCCATTTAAGGCTGCACACCGCCTATTCGCTGCTTGAAGGCGCGGTGCGCATCCCCGACCTCATCAAGCGCTGCGACCAGCTCGACATGCCGGCGGTGGCCGTCACCGACACGGGCAATCTGTTCGGCGCGCTGGAGTTTTCCGAAAAGGTCTCGGGCGCGGGCATCCAGCCGGTGATCGGCTGTACCCTGGCGCTGGACCTGGAGGTGGAGCCCAATCGCGGCGGCGTCCGCCCGCCGGACCCCACCATCGCGCTGTTTGCCCAGAACGAGACCGGCTACCTCAACCTGATGGCGCTGACATCGGACGCCTATCTGGGCACCGACGGCACTGAACAGCCGCATGTGTCGCTCGAGGCGCTGGCCCGCCACGCCGACGGGCTGATCGCCCTCACCGGCGGCCCCAACGGCCCGGTCAACCGGCTGGCGGTCTCCGGCCAGAAGGACGCGGCCCGCGCGCTGACGCTGCAACTGGCGGAGGCCTTCCCCGGACGGCTTTATGTCGAATTGCAGCGCCACGGCACCCGCGAGGAAGGGATCGCCGAGCCGGTGCTGCTCGACACGGCCTTCGACAACGACCTGCCGATCGTCGCCACCAATGAAGTGTTCTTCTTCGACGAGGATGATTACGAAGCCCATGACGCGCTGCTCTGCGTGGCCGACGGCACCTATGTCATGCAGGAGGACCGCCGCCGCCTGACGCCGGAGCACCGTTTCAAGACCGCGGGTGAAATGGCGGCCCTGTTCGCCGATCTGCCCGAGGCCATTGCCGCGACGGTGGAGATCGCCCGCCGCTGCGCCTACCGCCCGCGCACCATCGCGCCCATCCTGCCGCGCTTCGAGGGGCTGGATGGTGTGGACGGCGAAGCGGAGGAACTGAAGCGCCAGGCCGAGGACGGGCTGCGCATGCGGCTTGAGACCCTCGGCGCCTTCGCCCCGGAGGAGGACTATTGGAAGCGGCTCGAATACGAGCTCGGCATCATCCACAATATGGGCTTCCCCGGTTACTTCCTCATCGTGGCCGACTTCATCAAATGGGCGAAGGACCACAACATCCCCGTGGGGCCGGGGCGTGGTTCGGGCGCGGGCTCGGTGGTCGCCTGGGCGCTGACCATCACCGACCTTGATCCGCTGCGCTTCGGCCTGCTGTTCGAGCGGTTTCTTAACCCCGAACGCGTGTCCATGCCTGACTTCGACGTGGACTTCTGCCAGGATCGGCGCGACGAGGTGATCTCCTATGTGCAGGAGAAATATGGCCGCGACCGCGTCGCCCAGATCATCACCTTCGGTAAGCTGCAGGCCCGCGCCGTGCTGCGCGATGTGGGCCGCGTGCTGCAGATGCCCTATGGCCAGGTGGACCGGCTGTGCAAGCTGGTGCCCAACAACCCCGCCAATCCGGTCACCCTCGGCCAAGCCATCGAGGGTGAACCCAAGCTGCAGGAAGCCCGCCGCTCCGAAGAGGTGGTGGACCGGCTGATCGGCATGTCGCTGAAACTCGAGGGGCTCTACCGCCACGCCTCGACCCATGCGGCCGGCGTGGTGATCGGCGACCGGCCCCTGCACGAGCTGGTGCCGCTTTACCGCGACCCGCGCTCGGACATGCCGGTCACCCAGTTCAACATGAAATGGGTGGAGCCCGCGGGGCTCGTGAAGTTCGACTTCCTCGGCCTCAAGACCCTGACGGTGATCGAGCGCGCGGTGGAACTGCTGCGCAATCGCGGCGTCGAGGTGGATGTCGGCGCCCTGCCGCTCGATGACAAACTCACCTACGACATGCTGTCGCGCGGTGACACGGTGGGCGTGTTCCAGCTGGAAAGCTCCGGCATGCGCGACATCCTGCGCAAGATGAAGCCGGACCGCTTCGAGGACATCATCGCCCTTGTGGCGCTCTACCGCCCGGGCCCGATGGACAACATCCCCAAGTATCTGGCGTGTAAGAAGGGCGACGAGGAGCCCGATTATCTGCATCCGAGCCTGGAGCCGATCCTGACCGAGACCTTCGGCATCATGATCTACCAGGAGCAGGTGATGCAGATCGCCCAGGTGCTGTCCGGCTATTCGCTCGGCGATGCTGACCTGCTGCGCCGCGCCATGGGCAAGAAGATCAAGGAGGAAATGGACAAGCAGAAGGTCCGTTTCGTCGAGGGCGCCGAAGCCAACAATGTGGACGGCAAGCAGGCCGCCGGCATCTTCGAGCAGGTGGCGAAGTTCGCAGGCTACGGCTTCAACAAGAGCCACGCGGCGGCCTACGCGCTGGTCGCCTACCAGACCGCCTGGCTCAAGGCCAATCACCCGGTCGAGTTCCTGGCCGCCTCCATGAACCTCGATATGGGCAATACGGACAAACTCAATTCCTTCCGCCGCGAGGCGCAGCGGCTGGAGATCGAGGTGCTGCCGCCGGATGTGAATGTCTCCGGCGCCGATTTCACCGTGATCGACGGCCGCATCTCCTATGCGCTGGCCGCCGTACGCAATGTGGGCAAGTCGGCCATGCGGCACCTGGAGGAGGAGCGCAATAAGGGCGGGGCCTTCCGGTCGGTGGCGGATTTCGCCTCCCGCGTCTCCCCCAAATTCGTCAACAAGCGCGCCATTGAAAACCTCGCCTGCGCCGGGGCGTTTGACCGGCTGGACAAGAACCGCGCCCGCCTGCACGGCTCCGCCGACAGGGTGATGGCCGAGATGAGCCGGGCTGAAGCCGAGCGCGAAAGCTCCCAGTCGAGCCTGTTCGGCGACGGGCCGGGGGCGGCGGCACCTGACCTGCGCCTGGGCGACCAGCGCGACTGGGCACCGATGGAGCGCCTGCGCCACGAGATGGAGGCGGTGGGCTTCTACCTCTCCGGCCACCCGCTTGATGATTACCGCGACACCCTGCGGCGCGCCCGGGTGAAGACCTATGCGGAATTCGTCGACAGCGTGCAGCGCGGCGGCGGCCGCGTCGCCAAGCTGGCAGGCACAGTCGCCTACAAGCAGGAGCGCCGCGCCAAGAGCGGCAACGCCTTTGCCTTTGTCGGCCTGTCGGACGGCACCGGCGAATTCGAGGCGGTGATCTTCTCCGACACGCTGGCAACGGCGCGGGATTATCTCGAGGCCAACATGTCCGTCGTGGTCGGCGTCGAGGCTGATGTGGACGGGGAGGATGTGCGGCTGAAGATCTCCACCGTTCAGCCCATCGACAAGGTGGCGTCGGAAACCTCGAACGGCTTGCGGCTGTTCGTCGATGACGCCTCAGCGCTTGAGAGCATCAAGAGCTGCCTGCCGCCCCGCGGCCGCGGCCAGCTGAGCCTCATTCTGGATGCCGAAAAGGGCCGCAAGGAAGTGGAGATCACCCTGCCAGGCACCTTCGACGTGACCCCCCAGGCCCGCGGCGCCCTGAAGGCCATCCCCGGCGTGGTGCACGTGGAGGATATCTGACGGGATGAGGGGGCTAACCCCCTGATTTTCCGCCCACTTGCGCTTTTTGCCGCCAGCGCTTATACCGCTGCCATTCCACATGCGAGGGACGGGCATTCGGGGCCCGTAAAACGGCGGAAATCCTGCAGTTTTACACACATTCCCAACTGTCCATCCGGTGCGGCAGGCAATCGGCCTGCAGCTCTTTCCTCCCTCGCAGAGGCTGAACCGGAAAACGAAAGGAGCAAGGCTCATGGCCCTGCCGGAATATTCTATGCGTCAGCTGCTTGAAGCAGGCGTGCACTTTGGACACCAGTCCCACCGCTGGAACCCCAAGATGGCCCCGTTCATCTTCGGCGTTCGCGACAATATCCACATCATCGACCTGGCCCAGACCGTGCCGCTGCTGCACCAGGCCCTGGTTGCCATGAGCGACGTTGCCGCCGGCGGCGGCCGCATCCTGTTCGTGGGCACCAAGCGCCAGGCATCCCAGCCGGTGGCCGAAGCCGCCCGCCGCTGCGCCCAGTACTACATGAACTACCGCTGGCTCGGCGGCACGCTGACCAACTGGAAGACCGTGTCGGCCTCGATCAAGAAGCTGCGCGAATATGATGAGAAGCTGGCCGACGAAAGCCTGCCGCTCACCAAGAAGGAGCGCCTGGTGCTGACCCGCAACCGCGACAAGCTGGACCAGGCCATCGGCGGTATCCGCGACATGGGCGGCGTGCCGGACCTGATCTTCGTGGTCGACACCAACAAGGAACAGATCGCCATCCAGGAAGCCGCCAAGCTCGGCATCCCGGTCGCGGCCGTGCTCGATTCCAACTCCGACCCCTCCGGCATCACCTACCCGATCCCGGGCAATGATGACGCCGCGCGCGCCATTTCGCTGTATTGCGACCTGGCCTCCCGCGCCGTGCTGGACGGCATCTCCCGCAGCCAGGGCAGCGCTGCCTTCGATCCGGGCGAGGCTGAAGAGCCGATTGCCGAGGCACTGCCGGAAGAAACGGCTGCCCAGCCGGCAGCTGAGGAAGCGTCTGCGTAACGCGTGGCTTTCAGCGTGACACCGCCTGAAAAGCGGTGTCACGCAAGCGACGCATGGAAGCGGTAAGGCCCCCTGGCGGCTGACAATGCCGGGCACAGGCGGCCGACCGCGACAGTGAAAACCCGAACGAACTCAAAGAGGATCACCGATGGCCAACATTACCGCAGGCATGGTGAAGGAGCTCCGCGACACCACGGGCGCGGGCATGATGGATTGCAAGGCCGCCCTCAAGGAAACCGATGGCGACATGGAAGCCGCCGTTGACTGGCTGCGCACCAAGGGCCTGGCCAAGGCCGCCAAGAAGGCCGGCCGCGTGGCGGCTGACGGCCTCGTCGCCGTTGCCGTTGATGGCCCCAAGGGCGTGGTCGTGGAAGTGAATTCCGAGACCGACTTCGTGGCCCGCAACGAGAACTTCCAGAAGATGGTGTCCGCCATCGCCGACGTCGCCCTCAAGACAGACGGCGACACGGACGCTCTCAAGGCCGCTGACTTCCCCGGCGCCGGCAAGTCCGTCGAAGCGCATATCTCCGAGATGGTGGGCACCATCGGCGAGAACATGACCCTGCGCCGCGCCGAGAGCCTCTCGGTCGAGAATGGTGCCGTGGCTGCCTATGTGCACAACCAGACCGCGCCGGGCCTCGGCAAGATCGGTGTGCTGGTGGCGCTGGAGTCCACCGGCGATGCCGGCAAGCTCGCCGAGCTGGGCCGCCAGATCGCCATGCACGTGGCAGCAACCAACCCGCTGGCCGCCACCGAAGCCGAGCTTGACCCGGCCGTGGTGGACAAGGAGCGCGACGTGCTCTCGGCCGAGGCACGCGAAAGCGGCAAGCCGGAAGAGATCATCGCCAAGATGGTGGAAGGCCGCATCCGCAAGTTCTACGAGGAAGTGGTGCTGTCGAAGCAGGCCTTCGTGATCGACCCGGACAACACGGTCGAAAAGGCGATCAAGAATGCCGAAGGCGATGTCGGTGCACCGATCGCGCTCAAGGGCTTCAAGCGCTTCGAGCTCGGTGAAGGCATCGAGAAGGAAGAGGCCGACTTCGCCGCTGAAGTCGCCGCTGCCGCCAACGGCTAAGACGCCATGCGCCGGCCATGTGGCCGGCGGGCCGGGCCAGCGGATGCCGGGCGGGAAACACCGCCCGGTCTCACTGGAAACTCGGCCCCGCATCGTACAATATGACCCGCCGCCGACTTGTCTGAGTCGGCGGCGTGTTGCCATCTGACGTTTGATTTCATCTGAAGACTGTTGCCATCTGCACGCAGATGGCCCCGCCGGAGTGCCCCGATGTCCGAGCCCAAGTTCAAGCGCGTCCTCCTGAAGGTCTCCGGTGAAGCGCTGATGGGGGAGCAGACCTACGGCATCGACCACAAGGTGGTGAAGCGCATCGCCGGTGAGGTGAAGGACGCCCTGGAGATCGGTGTTGAGGTGTGCCTCGTCATCGGCGGCGGCAACATCTTCCGCGGGCTCAAGGGTGCTGCCGAAGGCATGGAGCGCGCCAGCGCCGACTATATGGGCATGCTGGCCACGGTGATGAACGCCCTGGCCATGCAGAACGGGCTGGAGCAGGAAGGCGTGCCGACGCGCGTGCTCTCCGCCATTCCCATGACGACGGTCTGCGAGCCCTATATCCGCCGCCGCGCCGTGCGCCACATGGAAAAGGGCCGCGTGGTGATCTTCGCCGCCGGCACCGGCAACCCCTTCTTCACGACCGATACGGCGGCCGCTCTGCGCGCCTCCGAGATGAATTGCGATGCCCTGATGAAGGGCACTCAGGTGGACGGCGTCTATACCGCCGACCCCAAGCTCGACCCGTCCGCCACCCGCTATGAGCGGCTGGGCTACATGCAGGTGCTGGCCGATGACCTGAAGGTCATGGATGCCTCTGCCATTGCCCTGTGCCGGGACAATTCCATTCCCATCGTGGTGTTCAACATCCACGAAAAGGGTGAGTTCGGCCGCGTGCTGCAGGGGCAGGGGCGGTCGACCATTGTTGAGAACATTGCCGCGTAGAACGCGCCATCCGCATACGGACGGCATGATGCCGTGCCCGCGGGATGAAAGATCGAAGGAGAGCCGCAATGGCCGAAGAAGCACCGGGCGTTGACCTGAAAGACATCGAGCACCGCATGCACGGGGCGCTGGACAACCTGAAGAGCGAATTCGGTGGCCTGCGCACGGGCCGTGCCTCCGCCTCGCTGCTCGACCCGGTGATGGTCGACGCCTATGGCCAGAAGATGCCGCTCAACCAGGTGGGTACTGTCTCCGTGCCGGAGCCGCGCCTGATCATGGTATCGGTCTGGGACAAGTCGATGGTAGGCCCGGTCGAGAAGTCGATCCGCGAAGCCGGCCTCGGCGTCAATCCGGTGGCGGACGGCCAGAATGTGCGTGTGCCGATCCCCGAGCTGAACGAAGAGCGCCGCGTGGAGCTGACCAAGGTGGCCGGCAAATATGCCGAGGCGGCCCGCGTCGCCATCCGCAATGTGCGCCGCGATGCCATGGACCATCTCAAAAAAGCCGAAAAAGACGGCGACATTGGCAAGGACGACCACAAGAAGCTGGCCGACAAGGTGCAGGGACTGACCGACAAGTCCGTGGGCGATGTCGATGCCGCGCTCGCAGCCAAGGAAGCGGAGATCATGCAGGTCTGACATGACTGTTCCTCGTTGCCCCTTGCGGGTAACGGGCGGGAAATGTCCGATCTGATAGTCTGACCTCATGTCCAGAGCCGAAGCACCAGTTCCGATCAGCGGTCCGGAGAGCGAAGATGGTCTCGATGACCACGACCGCCAGCCGGAACAATGGTCGGCGCCTGCAGCGGCCAATGGCAATGTGCCCCGGCACGTGGCCATCATCATGGACGGCAATGGCCGCTGGGCCGCCAAGCGCCACCTGCCGCGCAAGCTGGGTCACCGCCAGGGCGTGGAGACCGTGCGCCGCATGGTCCGCGCCGTCGGCGAACGGGGCATCCGCTACCTGACATTGTACGGCTTTTCCACCGAGAACTGGCGCCGGCCCAAGGACGAGGTGGACGACCTCATGGGTCTGCTGCGCCTCTATATCCGCCGCGACCTGTCGGAGCTGCACAAGAACAATGTGCGTGTGCGGATCATCGGCGGCCGCGACGGCCTGGCCCCTGACATCGTGCGGATGATCGACGACGCCGAGGCGCTGACCCGCGCCAATGACGGGCTCAACCTCACCATCGCCTTCAATTATGGCGGCCAGTCGGAAATCGCCGACGCCACCCGCCGCATCGCCGAGGCGGTCGCGCGCGGCGAGATGGCGCCTGCCGACATCACGCCGGACACGGTGGCGGACCATCTTCAAACCGCCGACATTCCGGATCCGGACCTTGTCATCCGCACCAGCGGCGACAAGCGCCTGTCGAACTTCCTGATCTGGCAGGCGGCCTACGCGGAGCTTGTCTTCGTGGATACGCTGTGGCCGGACTTTACCGACGACACACTTGGAGACGCACTGGCTGAGTATGCCTCGCGCGAACGCCGCTTCGGGGCAAGAGAGCCATGGACGCCCCAACGCTGACAGACAGTCCCGATACGGGAGGCCCGGCAGGCCCGGGCAAAAAGCCGTCCGCCGGCCGTGAACTGGTCATGCGCATCGCGTCCGCTGCGGTGCTGGCACCGGTCGCCATCTATCTTGTTTATCGGGGCGGCTGGGCCTTCACGGGCCTCGTCATGCTTGCCGCCGTGCTGATGACCTATGAATGGGCACGGCTGGTGCGCGGCAGCCACCTCAATGCGGATTACATCATCCACGCCGTGACGGCGATCGTCTCCATCGGCCTGGCCGGTGCGGACAAGCCGCTGCTGGGGCTGCTGGCAGCGCTTGCGGGCGTGATGCTGGCGCTTGTGGTGGTGATCCTGCGCGGGCAGGGCCGACGCTGGCCGATGATCGGCTTTCCCTACATCCTGCTGCCCTGCATCGCCATCGTCTGGCTGCGCAGCGGCGGCGAGTGGGGCATGCTGACCCTATACTGGCTGCTGGCGGTGGTGTGGGCGACCGACATCATGGCTTTCGTGGCGGGCCGCACCATAGGCGGGCCGAAGCTGGCGCCGCGCTTCTCCCCGGCCAAGACGTGGTCGGGCCTGCTGGGCGGTATGGCCGGTGCGGCGGTGGCGGGGGCTGCGACGTCGCTCATTCTCGATCTGGATGTGGCAGTGTTGCTGGCCCTTATCAGCGGCGGAATCGCGGTCATCGCCCAAATCGGCGATATCGCCGAATCCGCCTTGAAACGCTACGCACATGTGAAAGACTCGAGCCATCTCATTCCCGGGCATGGGGGCGTGCTGGACCGGGTGGATGGATTGATTTTTGCGGCTGTTGCCGCGGCCCTGGCGGCCCTGATTGGCGTGTTGACCGAACAGGGGCAGGGCATCGGTTTGGGGGTATTCGTCGTATGAGCATTGCGGCTTCGGAGGATCTTCTGCCTGCCATGGAACCCGGCAGCGCGCCCAGGACCCTGTGCGTCCTTGGCTCCACGGGCTCCATCGGTACGTCAACGCTGGATCTCGTCGCCCGCAATCCCGAGCGCTTCCAGGTGGATGTGCTGACGGCGAATGCCAATGTGGAGCTGCTGGCAAGCCAGGCCCGCCAGTTCAATGCCCGCATGGCCGTGGTGGCGGACCCGGACCGCTATGACGAGCTCAAAACAGCCCTTTCCGGCACCAATATCGCCGTTGCCGCCGGGCCGGACGCCCTGAATGAGGCCGCCGACCGCGACACCGATTACGTGATGGCCGCCATTGTGGGCGCCGCGGGCCTCGAGCCCACCCTGACGGCTGCCCGCCGGGGTGCCTGCGTGGCGCTCGCCAACAAGGAATGCCTCGTCAGCGCCGGGACCGTCTTCCTCGAGGCCGTGGACGAGGCCGACGCGACCCTCCTGCCGGTTGATTCCGAGCACAATGCCATCTTCCAGGTCTTGGAAACCCACAACCGGGACGCCATCGACAAGATCATCCTCACCGCCTCCGGCGGCCCGTTCCGCACCTGGGAAAAGGCCCGCATGGAAGCCGCGACCCCGGCGGAAGCAGTGGCGCACCCCAACTGGTCGATGGGGGCCAAGATCTCCGTCGATTCGGCAACGATGATGAACAAGGGCCTCGAAGTCATTGAGGCCTATTACCTTTTCGGCGTCGAAACCGATCAGCTGGACGTGCTGGTACACCCGCAATCGGTGATTCACTCCATGGTGGCCTATACGGACGGCTCGGTGCTGGCGCAGCTTGGCTCCCCGGACATGCGGACGCCTATTGCCCACACCATGGCCTGGCCCGCCCGGATGCCCGCGCCGGCGGCCCGGCTGGACCTTGCCGAGATTGCCCAGCTCACCTTCGAAGCCCCTGATCTTGAACGGTTTCCGGCGCTGAGGCTGGCCCTGGCTGCCTTGCAAACAGGGGGGGCGGCCCCTACACTCCTCAACGCTGCAAACGAAGTGGGGGTGGCAGCATTTCTGGGTGGTGAGATCGGTTTTCTCGACATTGCCGCAATTGTCGAGGACACCATGTCGCGCGGTGTGGCGCAGGGCCTGTCAGGCGCGCCCGCCAGCCTGGATGACGTGTTGCAGCTCGACGTGGCCGGACGGGCCATCGCGGCCGAGTTGGTGACGGCGCGCCGGTCCTGACGGGCAGTCGGGCAAGTCGGCTGCGTGCCGGTATGTGTAAGGCGGGAAGGGCCGGTCCAACAGGGTCCGTCCGCCAGGAAGCAAGGTAGGGGATAGCGCCCGTAATGGATTTTCTTTCCGGATTGTTCGGCTATGTGGTGCCGTTCGTCTTCGTGCTGTCCCTTGTGGTGTTCATCCACGAGATGGGCCACTTCCTGGTCGCGCGCTGGTTCGGCATCATCGTTGAGCAGTTCTCCATCGGCTTCGGGCGCGAGGTCGCTGGCTGGACTGACAAGAACGGCACCCGCTGGAAGGTGGGCTGGCTGCCGCTGGGCGGCTATGTGAAATTCCTCGGCGACGAGAGCGCCGCCAGCACGCCGGACCGCGCAGCGCTTGAGAAGCTGCCTGAGGATGTCCGCGGGGATTGCTTCCAGTTCAAGCCGCTGCATGCCCGCGCGGCCGTGGTGGCGGCGGGCCCGGTGGCCAATTTCATCCTCGCCATCATCATCTTCGCTTTTATGTATTCCGTGGTCGGCCAGACCATCACCGCCCCGCGTATCGACAAGGTGCTGGCGGACGGCCCGGCCGCGGCAGCCGGTTTCGAGCCGGGTGACCTGATCGTCAGCATCCAGGGCAGTGAGATCGTCAGCTTCAACGACATGCAGCGCATCGTCTCCACAAGCCCGGAGCGCGAGCTTGACGTAGTGGTGGAGCGTGACGGTGTCCTCGTTGACCTCGTTGTGGTGCCCGAGCTCAAGGAAATCACCGACCGCTTCGGCAATACGCAGATGGTGGGCATGATCGGCCTGTCACGCAGCAATGCGGCAGACGACCTTGTGACCGTGCGCTACAACCCGGCGGTGGCCGTGTGGAAGGGCGTGGAGGAGACGGGGTTCATCATCTCCACCACCTTCAGCTATCTCGGCGACATCATCGTCGGCCGTCAGAATGCGGATCAGCTGGGCGGTCCGCTGCGCATCGCCCAGGTCTCCGGCCAGGTGGCGACGCTCGGTCTGCTGGCGCTGCTGAACCTCGCAGCCATCCTGTCCGTCTCTATCGGGCTGTTAAACCTTTTCCCCATCCCTATGCTCGACGGCGGCCACTTGCTGTACTATGCAGTCGAAGCGGTTCGCGGGGAGCCGCTGGGGGAAAAAGCCCAGGAATACGGCTTTCGTATCGGCCTTGCGGCTGTCTTGTCTTTGATGCTGTTCGCAACCTGGAATGATCTGGTTCATTTGCGGGTGGTGGAGTATATCGGCTCGGTATTTTCCTGAGCGATGGGGCGGAACATAGTGTCTTTCATTCATCTGTCACACCTTCAGGACCGCGCGGTCGCAGCGCTTGCCGCGTTCATGCTGCTGGCAACACCGGCCATGGCGCAAACGGGGCCTGCCGCCCCGCCATCCGCGCAGGCAGCTCCGGACGCATCGGCCCAGGATGCCGGCGACCAGTCCAGCCTCGAGATTGCGCGCATCCAGGTTGAAGGCAACCAGCGCGTGGAGGCGGAAACGGTCCGCTCCTACATGACCATCCGCGAGGGCCAGGAGGTCACCGCCAAGGACATCGATACCTCCCTCAAGACCCTGTTCGGCACCGGCCTGTTCGCCGACGTGTCGATCCGCCAGAGCGGCCGTGACCTGATCGTGACGGTTGTGGAAAACCCGATCATCAACCGGGTGGCGTTCGAGGGGAATTACCGCATTGACGATGATGACCTGTCGGCCGAAACGGAGCTGAAGCCGCGCGTCGTCTTCACCCGCGCCCGCGTTCAGTCGGACCTGCAGCGCATCATCGAACTCTACCGCCGCAAGGGTAACTTCGCGGCCGCCATCGAGCCGAAGATCATCCAGCTGCCGCAGAACCGTGTTGACCTCGTCTACGAGATCAGCGAAGGACCGGAAACCGGCGTGTCGAGCATCAAGTTCGTCGGGAACAAGGCCTTCTCCGACAGCGAGCTGCGCGGCGAGATCGCGACCGCTGAATCGGCCTGGTGGAAATTCCTCTCTACCAACGACAATTACGACCCGGACCGGCTGACCTTCGACCGCGAGCTGCTACGCCGCTTCTATCTCATCAACGGCTATGCCGACTTCCGCGTGCTGTCCTCGGTCGCCGAAATGGCGCCGGACGGCAGCGAGTTCTTCATCACCTTCACGGTGGAAGAGGGCGAGCTTTACACCTTCGGCGAGATCGACGTGCAGACCGAGCTGGCGCGTCTGGACACGGACGAGCTGCGCAAGCTGGTGCCCATCGAGGCCGGCGACCAGTATGACGCCTCAAAGATCGACGACGCGGTGGACGCACTCACCTTTGCGGCGGGTACGGAAGGTTATGCCTTCTCCGACGTGCGCCCCCGCGTGCGCCGCGACCGCGAAGAGCGCAAGATCAACATCACCTTCCGCATCGATGAAGGCCCGCGCGTCTATGTCGAGCGCATCAATGTCAACGGCAATGTCCGCACGCTTGACCGCGTGATCCGCCGCGAGCTGCGCCTGGCGGAAGGTGACGCCTTCAACCGCGTGCTGCTGAGCCGCTCGCGTGACCGTATCCGCAGCCTCGGCCTGTTCGCCCGCGTGGAAGTGACCGAGGAGCCCGGCTCCCAGGAAGACCTGACGGTCATCAATGTGGACGTGGAAGAGACATCGACCGGTGAACTCTCGATCGGTGCGGGCTTCTCGTCCGACACCGGCATCATCGGTGACCTGGCGATCATCGAGCGCAACCTGCTCGGCCGGGGCCAGTTCCTGCGCCTGCGCCTGTCGCTGTCGGGCGACCGCCAGCAGATCGACCTGCGCTTCACCGAGCCCTATTTCATGGGCCGCAATCTGAGCGCCGGCATCGACCTGTTCGGCACGGAAAGCGACTTCCAGGACGAATCCGGCTTCGACTTCCAGCAGACCGGTATCGGCTTCCGCTTCGGCTTCCCGATGAGCGAGTTCTCGTCGCTGCAACTGCGCACCAGCTATGTGCGCGAGGAAATCAAGAACGTGGCGTCCAACGCCTCGATCTCGGTGCAGGCATCCGAAGGCAAGGCCGACGCGCATCTGCTCGGCTACACCTACTCCCTCGACCAGCGGAACGATCCGGAAAAGCCGACGGGCGGCTACACCTTCTTCTTCGAGCAGGACCTCGGCACGCCGCTGGGTGACACGACCTTCCTCGAAAGCGAGCTGGGTGCCGCCATCTATTACGGCATCAACGAGGACTTCATCGCCTCGCTGCGCGTCGATGCGGGCTACATCTTCGGTTATAACGGCGACGATGTGCGTCTGAACAACCGCTTCTTCAAGGGCGGCTCCAGCTTCCGCGGTTTCGAACCGTCCGGCGTCGGTCCGCGTGACACCATTACCGATGACGCCCTGGGCGCCAATGCCTTCGCCATCGGGTCAGCCCAGCTGACTGTGCCGCTCTTCCTGCCGGAAGAGCTCGGCATCACCGGTGCGGTGTTCTCGGATTTCGGTGTTGTGGGCCTCAACGACGAGGATGACCGCTTCTTCCTGATCAACGGTGCCATCGTCCGTAGCGACATTCAGGACGACTTGGCCTTCCGCGCCTCGGGCGGCTTCAGCCTGTTCTGGGAGTCACCGTTCGGCCCCGTGCGCGTCGACCTCGCCGAAGCCTTCCTGAAGGAAGACTACGACAAGGAGCAGTTCTTCCGCTTCAGCGCCGGCACCAGTTTCTAAAGCAAGAAGACAGGGGAGACTTACGTGCGTAACTCCGCAGTAACGGGAGGCGGCTTCCGCCTATGGTCACCGCGCGCCACGCTGCGCGCCGCAGCCTTGATGGCAATGGTTTTGGGCGCAGCGATTGCCGCGGGCGTGATGCCAGGCACAGCCCAGGCGCAGGTGCCGCCGGCGCGTGCCCTGTTCCTCAATCTCGACACCGTGTTCACCCAGTCCGCCGTCGGCAAGGACATTCGCGGCCAGCTTGAAGCCATGCTGTCGGAAATCGCCGCCCGCGAGGAAAAGGTGATCAAGGATCTGGACGCTCGCCAGGAGGTGCTGACCGGCCAGGCCCAGACCCGTCCGCAGGCGGAGGTCCGCAAGGACTGGGACGCCCTTCAGGCCGAACGCCAGGGCCAGATGAGCCTGTTCCAGCTCGAGCGCACCGCCGTGCAGGCAGCGGCAGCTGACGCCCGCCGCAAGGTGAACGGCGTGCTGAACGAGATCATGCGCGAGGTGCTGCGCGAGCGCGGTGCCAACATGGTGCTGTCGGTGGACGCGGTGCTGGTGGGCGGTGTCGATTACGACATCACCAACGAGGTGGTCGCCCGCCTCGACAAGCAGCTGCCCAAGCTGAAGGTCGAACGGCCCAAATCGCCGAAGTAAACATGGCTGCCGGTAGCGCCTCCCTGCGCTGCCGGACCCGCCGCATGCGTAGCGTCAATTCAGAGATCGCGAGACACAGATGGCCGACCCGAGATTCTTCAAAAAGGCGGGGCCCTTCGATCTGAAGACGATTGCGGCGAAGATCTCGGCCGAGATCCGCAATGATGACGGCAGCCTGAAGATCGACGACGTGGCCCCGCTGGACGCCGCCGGCCCGTCGCAGATCAGCTTCTTCGACAATCCCAAATACAAGGATGCCCTGACCCAGACCAAGGCCGGGGCCGTGATCCTTGCACCGTCGGCGGTGGAGTTCGCGCCGGAAGGCGCAGCCCTGCTGGTGGTGGATATGGCCTATCCGTCCTACGCGGCGGTGGCGCTGATGTTCTACCCCCATGTCTCCGCGGCGCCCGGCATCAGCCCGGCGGCCCATGTGGACCCGTCAGCCAAGCTGGCGGACGACGTGACCATCGGCACCGGCGCGGTCATCTCCGCCGGGGTTGAGATCGGGGCCGGGTCGTCAGTCGGGCCCAACACGGTGATCGGCGAAGGGGTGATGATCGGCCGCAACTGCGCGATCGCCGCTAATGTGACCCTGTCCCACACGCTGATCGGTGACCGGGTGATCATCCATCCCGGCGCGCGCATCGGCCAGGACGGGTTCGGCTTCGCCATGGGGGCGCACGGCCACCAGAAGATCCCGCAGCTGGGCCGCGTGGTGATCCAGGACGATGTGGATATCGGGGCCAACACCACCATCGACCGCGGCAGCGGACCGGACACGGTGATCGGCGCCGGCAGCAAGATCGACAACCAGGTCCAGCTCGCCCATAACGTGGTGATCGGCCGCAATTGCGTGATCGTCTCCCAGGTGGGCATTTCAGGCTCTGCCAAGCTGGGTGATTTCGTGGTGGCGGGCGGCCAGGTGGGCATTGCCGGCCACCTGGAAATTGGTGACGGCGCCATGCTGGCCGCGCGCACCGGCGTGCCCAGCGATTTGCCCGGCGGCCAGCAATATGGCGGCACGCCCGCCCGTCCCATGTCGCAATGGCGGCGTGAACTGGCGGCGGTGGCCATCCTGGCCAAGAGAAGGAAGAAGAAATCGGGCTAGACTGTCCCGATACGTCCAAGACCGATTCTGCGAGACCGAAACATGGCCGATACCAACGAGACACCGCCGACCGGCGGCACCATGGGCATTGCCGACATCATGCGCGTGATGGAGCTGCTGCCGCACCGCTATCCGATGCTGCTGATCGACCGCATCATCGATATCGACGGCGACAAATCCGCCGTGGGCATCAAGAACGTGACGATCAACGAGCCGCATTTCCAGGGCCATTTCCCGGAGCTGCCGGTGATGCCGGGCGTGCTGATCATCGAAGCCATGGCACAGACGGCAGGCGCCGTGGTGATGAGCAACATGGATGCGCGGGCGGACACCAAGACGGTCTATTTCATGACCATCGACGGGGCCCGGTTCCGCAAGCCGGTGGTGCCCGGTGACGTGCTGGAACTGCATGTTGAAATGATCCGCTCGCGCGGGCCGGTCTGGAAATATTCCGGCAAGGCCAAAGTGGGTGACACATTGGTGGCGGAAGCTGAGTTCAGCGCGATGATCGCCGACCGGGACGCGGGCGGCGGCGCCAATCCGAAGATTTCCAAGGCCAAGGGAGACGCTTGATGGCCATCCATCCGACCGCAATTGTCGCGGACGGCGCTCAGATCGGCGACGGTGTCGAGATCGGCCCCTATAGCGTGGTCGGCGGGAATGTCGTGCTGGGCGACGGGGTGGTGCTGCACAGCCATGTCGTGATCGACGGCTGGACGACCATCGGTGCCGAGACGCATGTGTTTCCCTTCGCCTCCGTCGGCCATGTGCCGCAGGACAAGAAATTCTCTGGCGAGAAGACCGAACTCATCATCGGCGAGAACAACACGATCCGCGAGGGCGTCACCATCAATCCGGGTACGGAGCATGGCGGCGGCGTCACCCGGATCGGCAATGGCGGCCTGTTCATGGCCGGCGTCCACGTGGCGCATGACTGCATCGTCGGCGACAACGTGATTTTCGCCAACAATGCCACGCTCGGCGGCCATTGCGTGGTGGGTGATTTCGCCTTCATGTCGGGCCTCACGGCGGCGCACCAGTTCGTGCGCATCGGCAAGCACGCCATCATCGGCGGCATGTCGGGCGTGGAGAAGGACGTGATCCCCTACGGCTCCGTGCTGGGCAACCGCGCGGTCTTGAAGGGGCTCAACATTGTCGGCCTGAAGCGCCGCGGCTTCTCGCGCGACGAGATCCACAGCCTGCGCCGGGCCTACCGCCTGCTGTTTGCCGAAGAAGGCACGCTGAAAGAGCGCGTGGCGGATGTCGCCGAGGAATATGGCGACAATGAAAGCGTGATGGACATTGTCGATTTCATCCGGGCCGACACCAAGCGCAAGCTGGTGACGCCGCGCCCGGACGGCAACGGCATGAATAGCGCCTTTGACGACTAGCGGCAGGGCGGACGCCACCTCATGCGCAAACTAGGCATCGTCGCCGGCTCCGGCCCGGTTCCGCTGAAGCTCGCCGAGGCGTGCACGCAGATGGGCCGGCCGCTTTATGTCGTCGGCATCGAGGGCGAGGCGCGCGAGGATATCGCAGCCTATGACCATGGCTGGGCGCGGCTGGGGGCCATTGGCACGGCGGTGGAGCAGCTCAAGAAAGCCGGCTGCGAGGATGTGTGCATCATCGGGCCGGTCAAGCGGCCGGATTTCTCCAAGCTGAAACTCGACTGGACGGCGACCAAGCTGCTGCCGCGCGTGCTGAATGCCGCGCGCAAGGGGGACGACGCGCTGTTGTCCTTCTTCGTGCGCTGGATGGAGGATCAGGGCTTCAAGGTGGTCGGCGCGGAAGACGTGCTCGGCGACCTCGTGGCACCCGAGGGCCCGGTGGGCGCCAACGCGCCGGACGACGGCGCGCTGCGTGACATTGACCTGGGGGCCCAGGTGGTGCATGCGCTGGATGATCTGGACGTGGGGCAGGGGGCCATTGCCTGCGACGGGCTGGTGCTGGCCGTGGAAGCCGCTGAAGGCACCGACGAGATGCTGCGCCGGACCGCCCGCCTGCCGGAGACCGTGCGCGGCACGGCGGACAAGCGCCGCGGTGTTCTCGTCAAGCTGCCCAAGCCGTCGCAGGACCGGCGTGTGGACCTGCCCATGATGGGCACCCAGACCGTGGAACTCGCCGCCGAGGCAGGGCTTGCGGGCATCGCCATCGAAGCAGGAGGCGCCATCGTCTTCGACCGGGACGAAGTGGCGCGGCTTGCCGATGCAAACGGCATGTTCGTCTATGCCTTCCCCAGACCGGAAAAATCCTGATGAGTGACGTGACCCCAGGCGTGGCTGCATCACCTTCGCCGTCGCTGCCGCAGCGGGCGGGGACGCCTCTGCGCGTGATGCTCATCGCCGGGGAACCGTCCGGAGATATTCTGGGCGCGGAGCTGATGGCGAGCCTGCGCACAGCGTCGCCCCTGCCGATCGAGTTCATCGGCGTCGGCGGTGACCGGATGACGGCGGAAGGGCTCAACAGCATCGTCGCCATGTCCGAGATCGCCGTGATGGGCCTGCGCGAAGTGGTGCCGCGCATCCCGCTCATCTACCGCCGCATCCGCCAGACGGCGCGCTATGCCAGGGACATGAACCCGGACGTGGTCGTCATCATCGACTCGCCGGATTTTACGCACTCGGTCGCCAAGCGCATCGCCCGGCAGGCACCGCACATCCCGATCATCAACTATGTCTCGCCCCAGGTCTGGGCCTGGCGCCAGGGGCGCGCCGCCAAGATGGCGACCTACCTGACCCATGTGCTGGCGCTGCTGCCCTTTGAACCGGCCTTCTATGCAGAGAAGTCGACGCTTGCCTGCACCTTTGTGGGCCACCCGGTGCTGGAGCGCGTCCAGCTTGGCGGCGGCGATCAATTCCGTGCACGGCACAATATTGCCGCCGACACGCCGGTGCTGGCGCTGTTACCCGGCAGCCGCCCCAACGAAGTGAAGAACCTCATCGGCATCTTCCTCGACACCGCCCGCCGCCTGCGCCGGGACCTGCCGGACCTCGTGGTGGTGCTGCCGACGGTGCCCAACGTGGCAGCGCTGGTGCGCGAGAAGCTGGCGGGCGAGACCCTGCCGCTGATCCTGGTGGAGGACCAGGCCGAAAAATTCGCTGCCTTCGATGCCGCCAACGCCGCACTCGCCGCCTCCGGCACCGTGTCGCTGGAGCTGGGCCTTGCCCGCGTGCCGACGGTGATCGGCTACCGCATCGAGCGGCTGGCCGCCTTCATCATCCGCAGGCTGGCAAAGGTGAACAGCATCGTGCTGGCAAACCTCGTGCTCGGCCGCAACGTGATCCCCGAATATCTCCAGGAAGACTGCGAGCCGGAAACCCTGGCACGCGCCCTGCTGCCGCTGATGACCGACACACCGGAGCGGGACGAGATGCTGACTGCCTTGGGCGAAATGCGCATGCGGCTGGGGGATGACGGCGGCCTGCGCCCGGCGGAACGCGCCGCCGAGGTGGTGCTGTCGATCGGCCTGCCTGAGAAGGAACGCCGCGCCGCGCATCTGCCGGCCTGAGCCATCCGGCCACACAAGCTTTCAGCCACAAAAAACCGGGCCGCCCGATCCCCGAGAAGGGGGAGGGACGGCCCGGTCTTGATGCCTGGATGTCGGTGCGGCTGAGCTTAGCGCTCGCCGCGGCCCACATAGGGGCGCTCCGGATAGCCCGTGTAGAGCTGACGCGGACGGCCGATACGCTGGCTCGGGTCCTCGATCATTTCCTTCCACTGGGCGATCCAGCCGACCGTGCGGGCCAGCGCGAACAGCACCGTGAACATGGTTGTCGGGAAGCCGAGGGCCCGCAGGGTGATGCCGGAATAGAAGTCGATGTTCGGATAGAGCTTCTTCTCGACGAAGTACTCGTCCTCGAGCGCGATCTTCTCAAGCTCCATCGCCACGTTGAGCAGCGGGTCATCCTTGATGCCCAGCGTGTTCAGCACTTCGTGGCAGGTCTGCTGCATCACCTTGGCGCGCGGATCGTAGTTCTTGTACACGCGGTGACCGAAGCCCATCAGACGGAACGGGTCGTTCTTGTCCTTGGCCTTCTGCACATATTCGGGGATGCGGTCCACGCTGCCGATTTCCATCAGCATGTTCAGCGCCGCCTCGTTGGCGCCACCATGGCTGGGGCCCCACAGGCAGGCAATGCCAGCGGCGATGCAGGCGAACGGGTTGGCACCTGACGAGCCGGCAAGGCGCACGGTGGAGGTGGAGGCGTTCTGCTCATGATCCGCATGCAGAATGAAGATGCGGTCCATGGCGCGCGCCAGCACCGGGTCCACCTTGTAGTCTTCCGCCGGCACGGCGAAACACATGTGCAGGAAGTTTTCCGCGTAGGACAGCTCGTTGCGCGGATACACAAAGGGCTGACCCATGGAATACTTGTAGGCCATGGCCGCGATCGTCGGCATCTTGGCGATCAGACGGCGGCTGGCGATCATCCGCTGCTCGGGATCGTTGATGTCCGTCGAGTCGTGATAGAAGGCCGACAGGGCACCAACGACGCCGGTCATGATGGCCATCGGGTGCGCGTCACGGCGGAAGCCGCGATAGAGGTAGTTCAGCTGCTCATGCACCATGGTGTGATAGGTGATGGCGCGCTCGAACTCCTGGTACTGGCTTTCGGTCGGCAGTTCGCCTTCCAGCAGCAGGTAGCAGGTCTCAATGAAGTCGCCCTTCTCGGCCAGCTGGTCGATCGGGTAGCCGCGGTGCAGCAGCACGCCGGCCTCACCGTCGATGAAGGTGATCTTGCTTTCGCAGCTTGCCGTTGAGGTGAAGCCGGGGTCGTAGGTGAAACGGCCGCTCTGTCCATAGAGCTTGGAGATGTCCACCACATCCGGACCGACGGAGCCCGCATAGACCGGCATGTCGTAGGTGTCGCCCTCGACCTCGATCTTCGCGGTGGCTTTGGGTCCACCCTTCATTCCGTATTCATTCATAGCTCAAAAGCCCCATTGTTATATCGGACGGCCCGAAGGGCTGCTCACATCAGCCCTGGGGAAGGTCGCCCGGGTTAGTCCAAAAGGCCGCGCTTCGCCTTTTTGTTGTTGCGCGCAGTCTCCGTTGTGCCGGCTGCCGTCATGCCCGGAGGCATATCAGGCGGCCTGATCCTTGATGCGGGCAAGGCTTTCATCCCTGCCCAGGACGGCCAGGACATCGAAGATGCCTGGCGATGTGGTGGTGCCGGTGAGGGCGGCGCGCAGCGGCTGTGCCACCTTGCCCAGCTTGAGATCCTTTTCCTCGGCGAAGGCGCGGACGGCGCCCTCGATGCCGTCGAGCGACCAGTCGCCCATGCCTTCAAGCGCCGGCAAGAGGCCCGCGAGCACGCCGCGCGCATCTGCGTCCAGCAGCTTCTCGGCTTTCTCGTTCATGTCGAGGGGGCGCGTGGCGATGAGGAACTTCGCGCCCTCGGCCAGATCGTCGATGGTCTTGGCGCGCTCCTTGAGACCGGGCATGGCCTCGATCAGGGCGGCGCGGACGCCGTCATCCACCTGCCAGCCCTTGACGTCGCGCATCATGCGCAGGGTCTCATCGGCCAGGCGCGTGTCGTCAGCCTCGCGGATATAGATGCCGTTGAGATTGGCCAGCTTGGCGAAATCGAACCGGGCGGGGGACTTGCCGATCTGCTCAAGCCCGAACCACTCGATTGCCTGCTCGGTGGAAAAGACTTCATCATCGCCATGGCTCCAGCCGAGCCGGGCGAGATAGTTGCGCATGGCTTCCGGCAGGTAGCCCATGTCGCGGTACTGCTCGGCCCCCATGGCGCCGTGGCGCTTGGACAGCTTGGCACCGTCCGGCCCGTGGATCATCGGAACATGGGCATAGGCCGGCACGTCCCAGCCCATGGCCTGAAGCAGATTGATCTGCCGAGCTGCGTTGGTGAGATGGTCGTCGCCGCGAATGACGTGGGTGATACCCATGTCGTGGTCATCCACCACCACCGACAGCATGTAGGTGGGCGAGCCGTCCGACCGCAGCAGGATATAGTCATCCAGCACGTTGTTGGGCATGGTCACGTCGCCCTGCACATGGTCGCGGATGACGGTCTCGCCGTCACGCGGCATCTTGAGGCGGATGACCGGCGCCACGCCCTCGGGCGCATCGGCCGGATCACGGTCGCGCCAGCGGCCGTCATAGCCCTGCGGCTTGCCCTCGGCTTTGGCGCGCTCACGCATTTCGGCGAGCTCCTCCTGGGAGGCATAGCACTTGTAGGCCTTGCCCTCCGCAAGCAGCTGGTTGGCCACCTCTGCATGGCGTTCGCGGCGCGCATACTGGAAGACGGGTTCCTCGTCCCAGTCGAGGCCGAGCCAGCGCATGCCCTCGAAGATCGCCTCGACCGCTTCCTCGGTGGAGCGGGTGCGGTCCGTGTCCTCAATGCGCAGCAGGAACTGCCCTCCGTAATGGCGCGCGAACAGCCAGCTGAACAGCGCCGTCCGCGCCCCGCCAATATGCAGAAACCCCGTCGGAGAGGGAGCAAAGCGGGTACGCACGGCACCATCAGCAGAGGGGCTGGCGGCAGGAGAGCTGGCCGGCATCAATCGTCCTTCGGTTTGCGCCGCTGCCGGAAGGGCAGGCAAGGCAGAATGGGAAATGCGGACCTGCGCGCCGGGGCCTGCCGGAAGACAGGTCTGGATCTGCACGGTCGCATGACTTGGGGTTGGTTTCGGCGGGGGAGACGCAAGAACCTCTGAGGACGCTGCGTTTCCGTGCCGAAGCCCGGCGGGTTTTAGCATATCGCATCCCGCTGCGATACGTTGCGGTGCACCCAAAATTTACCACACCCAAGCTGCTACCATTTGGTGCAAAATCAGCTCCATGGCAAGCGTCCATGACAGGGGTTTGGGGAATTATCTCCTGAAATCAAGGGGTTGGCGGATCCGCCGTGCCGCGGTGCCACCTCTGCGCGCCATGGCGGGCAGCCTGCGCCGCCTCGCTTCAGAAGAAATTGACCGCCAGCAGGCGCGCTTGGCGCTGTGGCTGCCGGTCTTCATGGGGGCAGGCGCGGTCTGGTATCTGTCGCTGACAGCGGAGCCGCCGGGCTGGATTGCACCGCTGGCGGGGCTTCTGGCGGGCGCTGCGGCTTGGACGGCGCGCCGCACCCTGTCCCTGCTGGCCCCGGCCATGGCGTTCGCCTTCCTGGCGGCGGGATTTGCCTCCGCCGACTGGCGCACGGCGCAGGTGACGGCCCCGGTGATCGTCAAACCCATCTCCTACGCCATGGTATCCGGCACGCTGCTGAGCCGCACAGCGACGGCTTCCGGCGGCGAACGCCTGCTGATTGCCCCGCATGAGGTGGGGCGGCTGACCGCCGACGAGATGCCCGCGCGGCTGCGCATTACCGTCCGTACACAGATAGACGGCGCGCTGCCGGGAGACGTGATCCGCCTGCCCGCCGGGCTGCTGCCGCCGCCGGGACCCGCAGCCCCGGGCGCGTTCGATTTTTCGCGCCAGGCCTTCTTCCGTGAGATCGGGGCCGTGGGCTATGCGCTGGGCAAGGTGGAGGTGGAAGAAAGCTGGCCGGGTGGCTTTGCCGCCTGTCTTGAGTTCTGCGTCAGCCGCCTGCGGGTCAAGCTCACCCATCGTATCGTTGACGCGCTGCCGGCCCCGCGCGGCGCGGTGGCCGCAGCCCTGATGACCGGGGACCGGGGCGGCATTCCCGAAGACATTCTTCAGGATCTGCGGGATGCGGGGCTGGCCCACCTGCTGGCGATCTCCGGGCTGCATATGGCGCTGTTCGCCGGAACGCTGTTCTGGGGCGTGCGGGCGGCGCTGGCCCTGGTGCCGGGGCTGGCGCTGACGGCACCGATCAAGAAATGGGCCGCGGCGCTGGCGCTGGCAGGGGCGGCCGGGTACCTGCTGGTATCAGGTGCCTCCGTCGCCACCCAGCGGGCCTTTGTCATGTTCGCGCTGATCTTCATCGCGGTGCTGACCGACAGGCCGGCGATCACCTTGCGCAACGTGGCGCTGGCCGCCCTCATCATCCTGCTGCTGACGCCGGAGGCCGTGATGGAGGCAAGCTTCCAGATGTCTTTCGCAGCGGCCGCTGCGCTCGTGGCCTTCTATGAAGGCGCGCGCGGCTGGGTCACGCGCCTGTCGCAGGCGGCGGTGGAGCGCGGCTGGGCGGCGCGGGGGGCGCTCTATCTGGGCGGCATCGCGCTCACCTCCATCGTCGCGTCGCTCGCCACGTTTCCCTTTGCCGCGTTTCATTTCAACCGGGTGGTGGATTTCGGCCTTGTCGCCAATCTGGCGGCCCTGCCGCTTGTGGGGTTCATCGTCATGCCCGCCGCGCTGGTGGCCTTCATCCTGATGCCGCTCGGGCTTGAGGCCCTGCCCCTGTGGGTGGCGGGGCAGGGCATCCATGCAATCCTATGGGTCGCCCATCAGGTGGCCTCCTGGCCGGGGGCGGTGTCGCTGCTGCCCGCCATGCCCCAGACGACCCTGGCAGCCATGGCGCTTGGTGGCCTCTGGATGGTGATCTGGGCTGGGCGGCTCAGATGGGCCGGGGTGCTGGGCCCGATGATCGGCATTGTCCTTGCGGTGACGGCGCCGGTGCCGGTGATGCTGGTCGAGCGGGAGGCAAAGCTCGTGGGGCTGCGCCTGCCGGACGGCACGCTCACCCTCAGCAGCAGCCGGTCCGGCAGCTTCAGCGGCGAGGTGTGGCTGCGGCGGGACGCGGACCGGCGTGATGTGGGCGAGGCAGCGGGCGCATTCAGCTGTGACGGACAGGGCTGTGTGCGTGACCATCCGCTGCTGGGCACGGTGAGCCTGGCGCGCAACTGGCAGGCCGCGATGGAAGACTGTCAGCAGGCGGATATTCTGGTGACACCGCTCTACATGCCGCGGCGATGCGCGGCCCCTCTCATCATCGACAGAGGCGTGCTGTCGCGCCGGGGGGCACAGGCGCTTTACCTGGAGGAGGGCGGACACGGGGACGGGGGCCAGCGCCTGCGCCTGCGCGTCATCGCCGCCTGCGATCTTATCGGCGACCGGCCCTGGTCGCACTGTGCACCGCGCAAGTCCTGGGACCCCGGGCCATACTTCCGCCGGAAAGGCGGGTGAGCCTTGTCATCCGCGTGGACCCGCAGGGGAGAAGACCCATGGCACTGTTTTCCTGGTTTCGCCGCCGCACGCCGCCGCCGCCCCAACTGACAGGCGATCCGGCCCACGACATGACGCAGGTGCTGCTGCGCATCGAGGCGCATCTCAGCGACCTCTCGGACCGCTCCCGCCAGCTCGAAAAACTGGACCGGCGCCTGCAGGGAATCGAGACAGCGCTCAGGCAGATCTAGACCGCGTCCCGCCGCCATTGCCGGAGGGATAAGACCACACACTGTCATTCCGCGACGTGATCGCGGAATCCAGGGAGGCTCACTCCGGCCGTGCAGAGGGGCTCTGGGCCCCGCGATCAGGTCGCGGGGTGACGCTTGGGGAAAGACCAAAGAGCAGGCGCGAGCGCTGTGCCCACGTCGGAAGCGAGTGGGCCCTCCGGTCAAGCCGGAGGGATGCGGGTGGGGGCGTGGGGAACGGCTGTGCCTGCGGGGTTAGTAGCGCCGCATGAGGCCCACGAGTTTGCCCTGAACCTTGACCCGTTCGGACGGGAAGATGCGGGTTTCATAGGCCGGGTTGGCGGCTTCGAGTGCGATGGTGTCGCCCTTGCGGCGCAGGCGCTTCAGGGTGGCTTCCTGCTGGTCGATCAGCGCGACGACGATCTCGCCGGAGCCGGCGGTGTCGCAGCGCTGGATGACCACGATGTCGCCGTCGAAGATGCCGGCGTCGATCATCGAATCGCCCTTCACCTCGAGCGCGTAATGCTCACCGGAGCCGAGCAGGCTGGAAGGCACGCCCACATGGTTGCTGTCATCCTGCAGCGCCTCGATGGGCGTACCGGCAGCGATGCGGCCCACCAGCGGCAGGCTCAGGGCGTCGCCCCCTTCAGGCACGGAGGTGTGATTGTCCGGCACGCGGGCGGGTTCGGACAGGCTGCCCTGGATCACGCTGGGCGAGAAACCGCGCTTGGCGGGTGCGCCCCTGCCCTGAGGTGCCGCGGATTCAGGCAGCTTCACCACTTCAAGCGCCCGTGCCCGGTGCGGCATGCGGCGGATGAAGCCGCGCTCCTCAAGCGCCGTGATCAGCCGGTGGATGCCGGACTTGGACCGCAAATCCAGCGCCTCCTTCATTTCATCGAAGGAGGGGGACACGCCGGTCTCCCGGATACGCTCGTGGATAAAGGTCAAAAGCTCGTGCTGCTTGCGCGTCAGCATGCCTCAATGTCTCCCGCAATCCCCGCCGGATGCCAAAGCGGCTGCTGACGCAGCCTGCCCGGCGGGCCTGTGATGCGACCGGGCAGCGGACTGCCCGGCATATGCCCCGGCTGCCCGCCCGCATGCGGCGCTGCCGGAAGGTTGCGGTTTCGTTCGCAAGTTGATGCAAATCAGAACAAAACCAAAACCCTGCAAATGTTCTAGTTTGGTTCTCAAAACCCGTCAAGCGCTAAAGGCAGGACGCGGAACAGGCAAATGAGATGGCGCGGGGAAGGCCGGGTATCAGCCGGCGTCGCGGGTGAAGTCGCCGGACTTGCCGCCGGACTTGCTCAGCAGGCGGACATCCGAAATGACCATCGTCTTGTCGATGGCCTTGAGCATGTCATAGAGCGTGAGACAAGCGACGCTGGCGGCCGTCAGCGCCTCCATCTCGACGCCGGTCTGCCCGGTCGTCCGCACGGTCGCCGTCACGTTGACCGCGTGGTGCTCCGGGTCCGGATCGAAATCCACCGCTGCCTTGCTGACGGGCAGGGGATGGCACAGGGGGATGAGGTCGCTGGTGCGCTTGGCAGCCATGATGCCGGCGATGCGCGCGGTGGCAATGACATCGCCCTTGGGCGCGGTGCCGTCCACCAGCGCGGCGAAGGCCGCGGCCGACATGGCGATACGCCCGCCGGCCACGGCCTCCCGCTTGGTGACGGCCTTTTCCGAGACATCGACCATGGCCGCGTTGCCGCGGGCGTCGAGATGGGTCAGGCCGTCTTTTGTCATCCGGGAGATGCTCCTGGCGTCAGATGTCCCGCCGCATGACGCAGCGATGGGTGAGGCCGACTTCCGCTTCGTGGTTGGCCACGAGAATAAGAGCCGGTGTCAGCTCGGTTTCCGCGAGGATACGAAATCCCGCCGTCTCGTAAAACGGCGCATTCCACGGGACATTGGTGAAGGTGGACAGGGTGACGGCCTCAAGCCCGCGCGCCTTTGCTTCGGCGGCCACCGTCTCCACCAGCGCCCGGCCAAGCCCCTTGCCGCCGTGATCCGGGTCCATGCCCAGCTCATAGAGGTGAAGCGCGTTGTCGAGCACACCGCAGATCGCAAAGCCCACCGGCACGTCACCGGGACCGGCCATCACGAAGGCGAGGCCGAGCCGGACATGGGCACGATAGGCATCTGTGGAATGGGGGGGATGATCCGTGACCGCGGGGTGCGGGCTGTCGCCGAACAGCACAGCGGCGCGGTCTTCAAGATCAGGAAGGAGCCCGGCCTCGTCCATGCGGGCCTGGCGGATGGTGTAACCGTCGGGGAGAGAAACTGATGCTATGGATCTTATCCTTTCTTCAGGGGCGCCCGGTAAGAAGGGCGCGTGTGGCTGCGGCAACATCCTGCTGCCGCATCAGACTTTCGCCGACCAGATAGGCACGCACGCCTGACCCGGCAAGGCGGAGAATATCATCATGGTCGGCGATACCGCTCTCGCCGACAATCAACCTGTCGTTACCGATGCGCGGTGCCAGCTCCTCGGTGGTGGCAAGCGTCGTCTCGAAGGTGCGCAGATTGCGGTTGTTGATGCCGATCATTCGGCAATCCAGCTTGAGCGCGCGGGTCAGCTCGTCGCCGTCATGCACCTCAACGAGCGCATCCATCCCGAAATCACGCGCAGCGGCCGCAAGGTCCGCGGCTTCCGCGTCCGTCGTGCTGGCCATGATGATGAGGATGCAATCGGCCCCCATGGCACGCGCCTCGGCCACCTGATAGGGCTCGAACAGGAAGTCCTTGCGCAGGACCGGCAGCGAACACGCCTCGCGCGCGGCAATGAGATAATCCGTGCAGCCCTGAAAGGACGGCGTGTCGGTGAGGACCGACAGGCAGGCTGCACCGCCCTCTTCATAGGCGCGGGCATGGGCCGGCGGGTCGAAATCAGCCCGGATCAGCCCCTTGGACGGGCTTGCCTTCTTGATCTCGGCAATCAGTCCGTAGCCGGACGACATCTTGTTCTCCAGCGCTGCCGCAAACGGGCGCACGGGCGGGGCGTCGGCGGCGCGACGCTCCATCTCCGCCTGCGGCACGGCCTGACGTGCGGCTTCGATTTCCTCGCGCTTGTAGGCGGCGATGCGGGTGAGAATGTCGGTCATGTGACTTGCCCTGAAATCAGCTCTGGTTGCTGGCGGTCACCAGCGCGTCAAGCGCAGCCCGCGCCTTGCCGCCGTCAATGGCGGCTTCAGCCTGCCGGGCACCGGCCTGCAGCGTGTCCGCATGGCCTGCCACCTTAAGGGCGGCGGCTGCGTTCAGCACCACGATATCGCGATAGGCGCCCTTCTTGCCGTCAAGCAGGGCGGACAGCGCTGCTGCATTAACACCGGCGTCCCCACCCACAAGGTCAGCCGCCGCGGCGCGCGCAAGGCCCGCATCTTCCGGCACCACCTCGTAATTGCGCACGACACCGTCAGCCAGCTCGCTGACATAGGTGGTGCCGGTCGTCGTCATCTCGTCGAGCCCGTCGTCCCCATGCACCACCATGGCATGGGTCGCGCCGAGATTTTGCAGCACATGCGCCAGCGGCTCGCACAGGGCGCGGTCATAGACGCCGATGAGCTGGCGCCTGGTGCCGGCGGGGTTGGAGAGCGGGCCGAGCACGTTGAAGATCGTCCGCGTACCAAGTTCCGTCCGTACCGGACCCACATGCTTCATCGCCGCATGGTGCTGCGGGGCAAACATGAACCCGACGCCTGCGGTGTCGATGCAGCGGGCGATGGCATCCGGCTCAAGCTCGAGCCTGACACCGAGCGCGCGCAGCACATCCGCCGAGCCGGACTTGGAGGTGAGCGCCTTGTTGCCATGCTTGGCGACCTTGACGCCCGCGCCCGCCGCCACGAAGGCGACGGCGGTGGAAATATTGTAGGTGCCGGACGCATCGCCGCCCGTGCCGCAGGTGTCGATCGCATCGGCCGGGGCGGGCACATGCAGCGCCATCTCGCGCATGACACTGGCAGCGCCCGTGATCTCGTCCACCGTCTCGCCGCGCACACGCAGGGCCATCAGAAAGGCTCCGATCTGCGCCGGGGACGCCTCGCCCGACATGATGATCTCGAAGGCGGTCTTGGCGTGGCCCGCGTCAAGCGCGTTGCCGGCGCCCACATGGGCCAGGATGGTCTTGAAGTCGCTCATGCGGTTTTCCGTTCAGGCTGGCCTGGTCAGGCCGGTTCTTTGGTCCGCGCGGCGTTGAAGTCCGCGGCCATGTCGAGGAAGTTCTTCAACAGCGCGTGGCCGTGCTCGGACGCGATGCTCTCCGGGTGGAACTGCACGCCATGCACCGGATGCGTCTTGTGCTGCAGCCCCATGATAATGCCGTCATCGGTCCGGGCGGTGACTTCCAGGCTGTCGGGCAGGGTGGCCGGGTCCACCACCAGCGAGTGATAGCGGGTCGCCTCGAAATCCTTGTTGAGGCCCTTGAACACGCCCTTGCCGTCATGATGGACGGTGCTCATCTTGCCGTGCATCAGCGTCGGCGCGCGCACCACGTCGCCGCCATAGATCTGGCCGATGGTCTGATGGCCGAGGCACACGCCCATGATCGGCACCTCGCCCGCGGCCTTCTCCACCAGTTCAAGACAGATGCCGGCCTTGTCCGGATCGCACGGGCCCGGCGACAGCACGATGGCATCCGGCTTCATCGCCAGTGCCTCGTCGGCGGTGATCTTGTCATTGCGCACGACCTTCACCTCCGCCCCAAGCTCGCCGAGGAAATGGACGAGGTTGTAGGTGAAGCTGTCGTAATTATCGATGAGCAGCAGCATGGCGGCGCTCCAGAGAAGGACGGGACGTGCGGAGGCAACATATAGGGGCCTCCATGGCCGCGACGCAAGGAAACCCGCAGCTCTCGGGGGCCTGCACGGAGGGCTTCCGAACGCCCGGCACCGACTCAGATGACGCGGCGCCGGGCAGGGCGGTCAGCCCCGAAGCCGCGCCATGACAGGCAATGGGCGATCTATCCCCAGATTTCTGCGGTTTTTGGCGCGGCATGGAATTGTCCGCCACAACATGTAGTGTTAATAAAACCTTAATGCGCATGATCTGCACATGGTCGGCACACGATCTGGGCAGGTAATGGACATGATGCGGGGCGGCCCGCATCTGATTGGGGGATGAGAGGCGCGTGGCAAAGGCCCGGTCATTTACGGATCGACTGAAGCACGCCTTTGCCGTGCCCCGGCCCGTGCGTGCGCCGCTGGCCCTGGTCATGCCGTTCGCGCTGGGCCTGGTGCTCGGCGGTGCCGTGCTGGGCGGACCGGCGTTGACCCAGAACCGGACTGAAGCCCGGATCAGCACCGCAGCCGCGCCCTCTGCTGAGGATCACGTGGTGGCGCTGGGGGCTGCATCGGTGCCAACGCCGGTCGTCATCGCGCCGGGTAAGCGGGCCCTGAAGGATGCCCCGCCGCGCATGGTCTTTGCCGAAATCACCCTGCCTGCCGCACCGCTCGATCTGGGGCCCGCCTTCCGCCGCGGGCTGACGCCTGAGCGCACGCCCATCGTGGTGGCCAGCGGCAAGAGCGGGCTGCTGGCGCTTGCGTCTCTCGGCGATGTGCCGATACGCGACACGCGGCCCGCCATCGCGCTGGTGATCGATGATCTCGGCGTGGCGCCGGACCGTTCGGCCCATGCCTTGCGGCTGCCGAAGGAAGTGACCCTGTCCTTCCTGCCCTATGGCGGCGTGTCTCGCCCGCTGGCGCAGGCGGCGGCTGCCAAAGGCCACGAGATTTTCCTGCATGTGCCGATGGAGCCGCGCGGCGATGCCGATCCCGGCCCTGATGCGCTGCGGACAGCGGACAGCACCAGCCGCCTGCGGTCAAAGCTCGACCGTCAGATTGCGGACATTTCCGAAGTAGCGCCGATTGCCGGCATGAACAATCACATGGGCAGCCGCGCCACCGCCGACCGGCGGCTGATGGCTGAAGTGATGCGCGGGGCAGCCGAGCGCGGCTTTGTCTTCGTTGACAGCGTTACGACGCCGAACAGCGTCGCCCGCGCTGCCGCCGCCCGCCACGACGTGCCGTTCCTCGCCCGCGACATCTTTCTTGATCACGGCGAAGGCCCGGACTTCCTCCTCGCCCAGCTCGACACGCTGGAACAGCAGGCCCGCGCGCGCGGCGTCGCCGTCGCCATCGCCCACCCGCACGAGACCTCGCTTGAGATCCTCGACATCTGGGTGAAGGGGCTTGAGGCCAAGGGCCTGCGCCTTGTGCCGGTGACCGAAGCCATCAAAATCGAAGCCCGCCGGTCGCTGCTGGCGATGGTGCAGTAGCAAGCCGCCACCCCGATCCAAATTCCAATCATCCGTATCCCTCCGGCTTGACCGGAGGGCCTACTCTCGATGCCCCTTGCCGCAGCGTGCACGGATAGGGCACGGCGGGAGCCGCCCGCCCTGTACCCAACAGCCAAAGCGAGTGGACCCCGGATCAAGTCCGGGGTGACGGAGAGGTGGGATGATCAAAGTCACCTCTCCCCCTTGGGGGAGAGGTCGGTGCGTCAGCACCGGGTGAGGGGGATGGAGCGGGAATGGGCGGCCTGCATTTCCCCCCACCCCGCTTGCCCTCCGGCTTGACCGGGGGGCCTATGGGAGGTCGAGGGTCAGATGGGCCCTCCGGTCAAGCCGGAGGGCAAGCGGTTTCTTGGGACGGCCGCAGCAAGTTTTCCTCGGCCCCTGCCTCCTGCCGCATACTCTCTGCATGACCTCCCGCCACACGGGCAGCCGGGCCGACCGGACCTGGGCGGGAGGGCGGATGCCCGGAAGGCTGGGCGAGAGGCGGCCCCTTGGGAACGTGGGGTACGCGCGCCGGGTCGCGATGCGCAAGTAACGGGTGCGCATTAGATGGGTGGTGGTGTCCCGAACCCGGTCACGCCCTGAAAAAGCTGGCCCCACCGCGTCCAGGCCCGTTCCAAAGTGTGGAGGGTGGAAGCAGGGTTCGCGGGGTTGGACACGCAGGGTAACGCCTGCCCCGCCCCGGTCCGGCCACCGCTGGCAGCCATCCGTGCGGGACGCGCCTGAGGCTTGCGACCCAAATTTGTTTATTGCTCCTACCGGCGCCGCGTGAGCGCCGGGCGCGTCCTGCTCTCCCCGATGCCCGTGACGGCAATGCCGTGTGCGGAGGGTTTGGTGTGGGTGCGTGCCATCCACCTCACTTCCCTCTCCGTATCCCTCCGGCTTGACCGGAGGGTCTACTCTCAGCGCTGCTTGCCGCAGCAATAGCGGACACGGCACGGCGGAAGCCGCGCACCCTGTGCTCAACTGCCAATGCGAGTGGACCCCGGATCAAGTCCGGTGTGTCGGAGAAGAGAAAAGGAATGAACAAAGTTACCTCTCCCTTTGGGGGGAGGGGATGTTGGGGCGAAAGCCGCCGGCCCTGTGCTCAACAGCGGAGGCGAGTGGGCCCTCCGGTCAAGCCGGAGGGATGCGGGGTGTTGTTCGGGAGAGGGCCTGGAGTAGCGGTGCTCCGTGCTCACTTCCCCTGCACGTCTTGGCCTTCCCGCCCCGCAGCCTACTGCCCGCGGCGGGCGCTGCTGGCGTAGCGGAGGGCTTCTTCGGCGGCGCGGAAGAGGGCTTTGGCTTTGTTGACGGTTTCCATGCGTTCGGCTTCCGGGTCGCTATCGGCGACGACGCCGCCGCCGGCCTGGACGTAGAGCGTGCCGTCCTTGACGATGCCGGTGCGCAGGACGATGCAGGTGTCCATGTCGCCGCCGGCGGAGAAATAGCCGACGCAGCCTGCATAGAGCCCGCGCTTTTCCTTCTCCAGCTCGTCGATGATTTCCATCGCCCGCACCTTCGGCGCCCCGGAGACGGTGCCCGCCGGGAAACCCGCCACCAGGGCGGAGATCGCGTCATAGCTGGGGTCGAGCTGGCCGATCACGTTGGAAACGATATGCATCACCTGGCTGTAGCGCTCGATGGTGTAGCTGGCGGTAACTTCCACCGTGCCGATCTTTGCGACGCGGCCCACATCGTTGCGGCCGAGATCAAGCAGCATCAGATGCTCGGCCCGCTCCTTGGGGTCGGCCAAAAGCTCCTGCTCAAGCGCCAGATCCTCTTCGGGGGTCTTGCCGCGCGGGCGGGTGCCGGCGATGGGGCGGATCGTCACCTCGTCGCCTTCGACCTTCACCATGATCTCCGGCGAGGAACCCGCGACCGCGAAATCCTCGAAGTCGAGGTAATAGAGATAGGGCGAGGGGTTGGTGCGGCGCAGGGCGCGGTAGAGCGCGAAAGGCGGCAGGTCGAAGGGCACGGAAAACCGCTGGCTGGGCACCACCTGGAAGATGTCGCCCGCAGCGATGTAGTCCTTCGCCTTTTCGACAATGCGGTAATACTCATCGACGCCCGTGTTGGAGGCGGGCTCCGGCAGGGACGCTGTATCCATGTCCGCATCCGCCGTGTGGGGCAGGGGCTTGTCGAGGGCATCGACAATGGCCGACAGCCGTTCCTCGGCCCGCACCATGGCGGCCTTGGCAGATACATCCGCCTGCGGACGAACCGGCGTCACCAGCACGATCTCGTCGCGCACGCTGTCAAACACGGCGATGACGGTGGGCCGCGCCATCAGGCAGTCCGGCAGGCCGAGAACGTCCGGGTTCTGGTCCGGCAGGTCTTCCATCAGGCGGACCATGTCGTAGCCCAGATAGCCGAACACGCCCGCCGACATGGGCGGCAGTTCGGCCGGCAGGTCGATGCGGGATTCAGCCAGGAGCCCCCGCAGCGCGTCCAGTGTTCCCTCCGTGCACGGCGTATAGGCCGTGCGGTCAACCAGCGCCTTGCGGTTGATCTCAGCCTTGTTGCCGGTGGCGCGGAACAGGATGTCCGGATCAACGCCGATGATGGAATAACGCCCGCGGCGCGCACCGTCCTCGACGCTTTCAAGGAGGAAGCTGTTGTGCCGCCCGTCCATGAGCTTGAGCATGGCGGAGACCGGCGTCTCGAGATCGGCCACCAGCTTGGTCCAGACGACCTGCGCTGTGCCCTCTTCATAGACGCGCGAAAAGGCGGAAAAGTCGGGTTCTACATTCATGTCTTCAGCCGGGATACCAGAGGACGGCGCTTGCCGCGTGTCCTAGTAGCCGCCGGTCCCCTCGTCGCCGCCGATCACATAGGCCACGGCCTGCGGATTGACCCGGGCATCCAGATCCTGCCGGACGGCGTTGACATACTGGTACATCAGATCGCCGGACACGGTCTGGTTGATCTGCTGGCGGAAGCCGGCCAGGGCGTCCTGGGTCTGGCCTTCCTCGCCGGAGATGATGTCCGCCACCTGCAGCAGCACCACGCTGTTGCCGAAGCCGACCGGGCCGTAGGTGGCCTCGCCCTCGCCGATGCTGAACAGGTTGTTGACCGCGATGCGCGAGAAGGTCTCGTTGCTCATGCCGCGCTGCAGGGCAGGGGTCTCAAGCGGCGTGCGGCCGAACTCGTCAGCGACGGACCGCAGGCTCTCCCCGCCATTGACGCGGGCCGCGAGATCAGCGGCAAGGCGCAGCAGGGCAGCCTCGCGCTCCTCTTCCTTCCAGCTTGCAATGAGCTGGGCCCGGACTTCCTCAAGCGGCGGCGTGCGCGCTTCGGTGACCTCGCCAACTTCAACCCAGAAGAAGGAGCCGTCGGCCAGTTCGCCCATCGGGGCTTCATCACCCGGCTGAGCCTCAAAGGCCGCGGCGATGATGTCTTCATACACGGGCAGATTATCCGGGCGGCGGCCGTCGCGGCCAAGGCCCGCATTGGTCACCGGCGGCACCTGGGTGGCCTCGAGGTTGAGGTCGGCAACTGCCTGGGCCAGCGGCAGGCCGCCGGCGCGGGCATCTTCCACCTGATTGGACAGGTCAAACAATTCGTCATAGGCGCGGTCAAGCGCGAGGTCGTCGCGGAGGCGGTCCTTCACGTCCTCGAATTTGCTCTCGACGGCGGGGATCACCTGCGCGGCGCGGATCAGCACCCAGCCGAGCGGCCCTTCCACCGGCTGGCTCACCTCGCCATTGCCAAGCGAGAAGGCGGCCTCGGCGATGTCTTCGCTGAAGATGTCACGCCGGGTGAGGGTGCCGAGCTGGTAGTCGCCGGGTTCAAGCTCCTGGGCGTCGGCCAGGGCGGCGAAGGTCTTGCCTTCATCAAGGCCGGCGCGGGCTGCTTCTGCCTCTTCCCTGGTCGGATAGGAGATCTGCTCCAGCACCCGGCGTTCCACCTGGTCGAACTCGGCCTTGCGGACCGCATATTCGTCGCGCAGCTGGTCCTCCGGAATCTCGAGGCTTTCAGCCACCGTTTCCGGGGTCAGCAGCAGGTAGGAGAAGCTGCGGTATTCAGGCTCGCGGAACAGGGCCTGGCCGCGCACGTCATAGAAGTTCTGCAGCGTGGTCTCGTCCGGGTCGGCGGGAGCGGGCACCATTTCCGGCGTCAGCACCACGTAATTGGCCTTGCGGCGTTCGTTGAGCACGTTGAACAGGGCAGCGGCATAGGCGTCCGGCATGTCCACATTCTCGGAGACCGCTTCCACCAGCTGCTGCCGGGCAATGTAGCGGCGCCGGTCATCCACCAGGAAGGCCTCGCTGATGCCGTTGGCGAACAGGGTCTGCTGGAAGGTCTGCGCGTCGAACTGGCCGGTCGGACCCTGGAAGGCCGGGTCGTTGCGGATGTCCTCGATCACCAGATCCTCGCCGGCGGCAAGGCCCAGATTGCGCGCGGTCACATCCAGCGCCGTGCGGCCCACCATCTGGTCCAGCACCCGGCGGTCGAAGCCAAGGGCCTGGCCCTCGGCGGTGCTGAGCTGGCGGCCGAAGCTCTGGGAGCGCTGCTGCAGCTCGCGGCGGTATTCGAGCATGAACAGCTCGCCGGAGATGTCCTCGTCGCCGACGGTTGCCACCGTCGTGTCCACCGTGCCGGTGAAGATGTCGTTGATGCCCCACACCGCGAAGCTCAGAACGAGAAGGCCGATGAAGATCTGGGCGACGAAGCCCGAGGCATTCTTGCGGAGTTGTTCAAGCATGGCGGCTGGTCAACGCTTTCAGTGCAGAGGATGGAACCGGACCGCCCGGAAGACGGGCCGGAGACGACACGGCGCAAGCATGTAGCATATTCGCGCCTCATATGCGCCCGAATGAGGCAGGCGGACGCGGACGCCCGGCTGCCGTTCGGGAAAGGGGCGCATATTAGGAGGGGCAGGCAGGCTGCAGCAAGCCGCATGAGGCGGGAAACGGGCGCTTTTTCAAGGGATTGCCGGTCGTGCGCTCAGGCGCTGCCGCTGTGGGGTGCGGCGCATTACATCTGGCGCAGGGGCGGTCTGTTTGCTATCCGCTCCCCGCAGGTGCCGGTGCGCGCCGGCCTGACGGGCCGTGCCGCCGCATGACCGGCCGATGACCCGGATGGATAACAGAGAGCCCGACAAGGGAGAAAGCCAGACCAATGACCGACCGCCGCCCCCTTGTTGCCGGTAACTGGAAGATGAACGGCCTCAGCGCCGCCGCAGCCGAGCTCGACGCCCTGGCCAAGGCCCTGGCCGACAGGCCCGCGCCTGCCTGCGACGTGATGATCGCACCGCCCTTCACCCTGCTGGCGCCTTTCGTGGCCGCCGCCAGCGGCACCCCCATCGCGATCGGCGGGCAGGACTGCTCGCACCTGGAGCCGGGCGCGCATACCGGCGATATCGCCGCCGTCATGCTGCGCGACATCGGCGCCACCTCGGTGATCGTCGGCCATTCCGAGCGCCGCCAGGACCATCATGAAACGGACGATCTGGTGCGCCTGAAGGCCGAAGCCGCCCATGAGGCGGGCCTTGTCGCCATTGTCTGCATCGGCGAGACCGAGCCCGAGCGCGACCGGGACCAGACCCTGAACGTGGTGACCACCCAGCTGGCCGGCTCCGTGCCGGACGCGGCCACCGCCGACAACACGATCATCGCCTATGAGCCGGTCTGGGCCATTGGCACCGGCCGCACCCCGACGGCAGCCGATGTCGCCACGGTGCACGGCACCATCCGCGAGGTGCTGGTGGAGCGCTTCGGCGAGGATATCGGCAATGGCCTGCGCATTCTCTATGGCGGCTCGGTCAAGCCGGCCAATGCGGGCGAGCTGATGGCCGTGGCCAATGTGGACGGCGCCCTGGTGGGCGGTGCCAGCCTCAAGGCAGCCGATTTCGACGGCATTATCGACGCCTACCGGTAGGACTGGCCCCAAATCCGGCCCGTTTCGGCCATGCGCCAGGGGCAACCCTGCTGACTGCCTGTGCCGCCCCGGCGGCGCGGGCGGGGTATTGGCAATGTCCGCCCCCATGGCGTACAACGCGCCAACACCGCTTCGGCCCGTCCGGGACCCGGGCGGGCTTCACCGGCATCTAGTGAGAACGTTCCCCGTCATGGAAAACATCCTGCTCGTCATCCACACCCTTGTTGCCATCGCCCTTGTGGGCGTTGTGCTGCTGCAGCGGTCCGAAGGCGGCGCGCTGGGCATTGGCGGGGGCGGCGGCGGCGCCGGTGGCGGCATGTTCTCCAGCCGGACGGCGGCCAACCTGCTGACGCGGGCCACGGCCATCCTGGCAACCGTGTTCTTCCTGTCGTCCATCGCTTTGACGGTGCTGCACACCAGCGACCGCAGCGCGGGCTCTATCGTTGACCGGATCACCCCGGTGGCGCCGGTGAGCGACACGGCCCTGCCGGGCGAGGCCGACGTGGCCCCGCCCGCTGTCGGTCCCGCGGGCGAGGAACCCGCCCCGGTGGATGAACCGACCGTTCCGCGTCCCGAATAGGGCCGTTTCTCCACCTTGTTGCAACGTCTGGTTCACCAGCGGCAACAAACCTCACCCCAAACACCCCCCATTCACCATTGGGGCCTTCAAGGCCCCTGCGACTCGGGATAAGTTAATCGCCCATGGCGCGGTACATCTTCATTACCGGCGGCGTGGTGTCCTCCCTCGGAAAGGGTCTCGCATCAGCGGCGTTGGGTGCATGTCTCCAGGCGCGCGGTTATTCCGTGCGTCTCCGGAAGCTTGACCCCTACCTGAATGTCGACCCGGGCACCATGAGCCCCATTCAGCATGGCGAAGTTTTCGTCACCGATGACGGTGCGGAAACCGACCTCGACCTTGGTCACTACGAGCGGTTCACCGGCGTGCACGCCTCCCGCTACGACAACGTGACCGCGGGCAAGATCTATCAGACAATCCTCTCCAAGGAGCGCCGGGGCGACTATCTCGGCGGCACCGTGCAGGTGATCCCGCATGTGACCGACGCCATCAAGGCGTTCGTCCTGCATGGCAATGAGGATGTGGATTTCGTCCTCTGCGAGATCGGCGGCACGGTGGGCGACATTGAGGGCCTGCCGTTCTTCGAGGCGATCCGCCAGCTCGGCAACGAGCTGCCGCACAATGATGCGGTGTTCATCCACCTGACGCTGATGCCGTGGATCGCGTCCGCAGGCGAGATGAAGACCAAGCCGACCCAGCATTCCGTGCGCGAACTGCGCGCCATCGGCATCCAGCCCGATATCCTGCTATGCCGCGCCGACCGGCCGATCCCGGTGGACCAGCGCCGCAAGCTCGGCCTGTTCTGCAATGTGCGCCCCTCCAGCGTCATTGAGGCGCGCGACGTGGACACGATCTACGACGTGCCCGCTGCCTATCATGCTGAAGGGCTGGACGCCGAAGTGCTGGCCCATTTCGGCATTACCGATGCCCCGGAGCCTGATCTCGCCACCTGGCACGACATCACCAACCGCGTCCGCAAGCCGGACGGCGAGGTGACGATTGCCATCGTTGGCAAGTATACGGGCCTCAAGGACGCCTATAAGTCGCTGACCGAAGCGTTGACCCATGGCGGCATCGCCAACAAGGTGCGCGTCCACCTTGAATGGATCGACAGCGAGATCTTCGAGAAGGAAGACCCGGCGCCTTACCTGGAAGACGTCCACGCCATCCTCGTGCCCGGCGCCTTCGGCGAGCGCGGCGCGGAAGGCAAGATCGCCGCGGCCAAGTTCGCCCGCGAGCGCGAAGTACCCTATTTCGGCATCTGCTTCGGCATGCAGATGGCGGTGGTGGAAGCCGCCCGCAATCTCGCCGGCATGCCCGCGGCCTCCTCCACTGAATTCGGCCCGTGCAACGAGCCCGTCGTCGGCCTGATGACCGAGTGGATGAAGGAAGGCGAGCTCGAAAAGCGCGAGGAAAAGGGCGATCTCGGCGGCACCATGCGGCTGGGCGCCTACCAGGCCAAGCTCAAGCAGGGCACCCGCATCGCCGACATCTACGGCACCACGGACATCGCCGAACGCCACCGGCACCGCTACGAGGTCAACATGACCTATCGCGAGCCGCTGGAGGCCGCCGGCATGACCTTCTCCGGCGCGTCGCCTGACGGCCTGCTGCCCGAGACCATCGAAATTCCGTCCCATCCGTGGTTCATTGGCGTCCAGTACCATCCGGAACTGAAGTCCAAGCCGTTCGACCCGCACCCGCTGTTCGCCAGCTTCGTCGGCGCGGCCTTGCGGCAGAGCCGGCTGGTCTGACGCTGTTACGGGTCTGCCAATCGCGGAGCGAGGTCTCCGCCTTCGGAGTGAAAAGATGAGTGCCACGCCTATGACGACCGTCACCATCGGCAATGTGGCGTTCGGCAACGACAAGCCCCTGTCGATCATCGCCGGGCCCTGCGCCATGGAAAGCCGCGAACACGCGCTGGAAATGGCCTCGGCCCTGAAGGAGATCACGTCGAAGCTGGGGATCGGCCTCGTCTACAAATCATCCTTCGACAAGGCCAACCGCACCTCGGCCAACAGCGCCCGCGGCATCGGCCTGGAGCTGGCCCTGCCGATCTTCGCGGACGTGAAGGAGAGCCTCGGCATTCCCGTGCTCACCGATGTGCACACCGCCGAGCAATGCGCCCCGGTGGCCGAAGTGGTGGACGTGCTGCAGATCCCGGCCTTCCTGTGCCGCCAGACGGACCTCCTCATCGCCGCCGCTGAAACCGGCGCGGTGGTGAACGTCAAGAAGGGGCAGTTCCTCGCCCCCTGGGACATGAAGAACGTGGTGGAAAAGGTGCGCGGCGCCGGCAACCCCAACGTGATGGTCACCGAGCGCGGCGCCAGCTTCGGCTACAACACGCTGGTGTCCGACATGCGCGCCCTGCCGGAACTGGCCAAGACCGGCGCCCCGGTCATCTTTGATGCGACTCATTCGGTTCAGCAGCCCGGCGGGCAGGGGGCGACCTCCGGCGGCCAGCGCGAATTCGTGCCCGTGCTGGCCCGCGCCGCTGTGTCGGTGGGCGTCGCCGGTGTCTTCATGGAAACGCACCAGGACCCGGACAGCGCGCCCTCAGACGGCCCCAACATGGTGCATCTGAAGGACATGCCGGCCCTGCTGGAGCGGCTTCAGGCATTTGATTCGCTGGCCAAGGCCGCCTGACGCAACACCCGTCCGCTGCCTGCGAAATCCCTGTTGCCCGCACCGGGTAAATCCATGATCCTGCCCTCACTGCGCCGCGGCGGCAGCCCCCGCACGCGCCGCCAGGAGAGACCGGGCAAAGGACCGCTGGTTTCATGAACATGGACCCGCAACTCGACCGCAAGACTGCGCCTGCTGTGAGTGCCGGGCCGACTGCTCAGACCGCCGTCGATTTCTCTTATGCCTCGCCGGACGATCCGCGCCTCAAGCGGGTGGTCATCCGCGCCATCGAGCTGCTCACCGGCCAGCCGCGTCTCAAGCGCATGTATTTCGACAACCGCGAAAACCCTGTCGCGGGCGAGACCTTCTTCGCCGCCGCCATCCGCTATCTGCGCCTGCAGCTTGAGTTCGACATGGCGCGCCTAGATGCCATTCCCAAGGACGGGCCGCTGGTAGTGGTGGCCAATCATCCCTTCGGTGTCATCGACGGGCTGGTCATCGGCCATCTCACATCGATGGTGCGGCCCAACTTCAAGGTGCTGACCAACGCGGTGCTGACCCAGGCGCCGGAGCTGGAAGACTATCTGCTGCCCGTTGACTTTGACCCGACGCCCGAGGCCATGGCCACCAATATCCGCACACGGAAGGAAGCGCGCGACCTTCTCAACAGCGGCGGCACCATCATCGTCTTTCCCGGCGGCACGGTATCAACCGCCCCGCGCCCCTTCGGCCGCGCGGTGGACCCTATCTGGCAGCCATTCACCGCCCAGCTCATCCAGCGCTCGAAGGCCACCGTGGTGCCCATGTTCTTCGACGGGCAGAACGGCCGCCTGTTCCAGGTCGCCAGCCATTTCAGCCGCACCCTGCGCCTGTCGCTGCTGTTCCGCGAGGTGCGTGAGCGCATCGGCACCCGCGTGCGCATCCGCATCGGCGAGCCCATCGCCTATGACGACCTGGCCCACCTCAAGGACCGCGTAGAATTTTCAGAGGAGTTACGGCGGCGGACCTATTCCCTCGGGCCGGGCCCCGTCCCCAAGCGCACCTATAGCGGGCTCACCATGGGCGAGAAGCTGCGCGCCCGCCGCCAGCGCCGTGCCCTGGCCCGGCACCAGATTAGCGCGGCCGACTGACTTGGCGGGGTCATTTTTGACTCACCCGGCGGGTCAGCAGTGAGATTTGATCGGGGGATTAGGCAATGGCCCGGCTGTCATCTGCCTGTGCGTCCCTGCCGGCCAGGGATTGGGGCGGCAGATAGATGGTCACCGTGGTGCCGCAGCCGGGCTCGCTCCTGAATTCAAGCCGTGCGTTCAGCCGGTCCGCCATGGCACTGGTGATCGAGAGCCCCAGCCCGATGCCTTCATAGTCCCGCGACAGAGCGCCCTCATGTTGCCAGAACGGCTGCAGGGCCAGCCGTTGCTGCTCCTGCGTCATGCCGCGGCCGGTATCGGCGACCGACACATAGGGCTCGTTTGCCATGGTGATGCCGGTGGATACATCCACCCGCCCGTCTGCCTTGTTGAACTTGATGGCATTGGCAAAGAGGTGGATGAGCGCGTTCTTCAGCAGCCGTTCTTCCGTATAGAGAATGACCGGGTGGCCGGGATCCTCAACATGCACCGTAACGCAAGGCCGGTGCTGGCGAGCGCGGGCAATCTCCACGGCTCTCTGGATGGTCGCGTCGAGGTGGAAGGTGCTCTCGTCGTTGATGTCATCCACGAGGGAAATGGACGAAAGCTCCAGAAGGTCGTTGAGATGGGTGAGCAGCTTCTGGCCCGAACCGTGAATTTCCTTCACATAGTCCTTGTTCTGATCGCTGCCGAGCGGCCCGAACATTTCCTGATCCAGGATTTCCGAAAAGCCGATGATGGCGTTGAGCGGCGTGCGCAGCTCATGGCTCATATTGGAAATGAATTCCTGCTTCGCCCGTTCGTGATCCGCGACGATCTCCGCAATGCGCGCCCGCTTCATGGCCTGCTTGGTGGCCTGTTCCCGGGCCACCGCCTGCTTCTGTGACCGGATGGCGGCCGAGTGCGCGCGCCGGCGCACGAGGAATGCGATGGTGGCAACGATGGTCGAGTTGAAGAGGTAGAAGTCGTAATGCAGCGCCAGCGGGGTGGGCAGCATCGGCTCCATCACCGCAAACCACGTCCCCAGAACGACAGCATAGGACGCCCAGAAATGCTTGGTGCACAGATGAAACAGACCCAGGCAGGCGATGATCAGGCCGATTTTCACGGCCTGATAGTCTTCACCGCTGAGCACCATGTGCGTTGCCGAATTGGCCAGCAGCACAAGGCCGTAATATTGCATCAGCCAGTTGGCGTGATTGCGCGTCACCACACCCCGCTTGACCAGCACATAGATCAGCGCCGCGCTGACCACGCTGGCAGCGGCCAGTGCCGTCATGATCGCGCGGATGTCAGGGGGCAGCAGGAAGAAATGGGCGATGCCCAGAACCGAGTAGCCGCCAATCACGAAAAGCGACAGCGGTTTCAGGGCATGGCGGGTGATCTCGTTGAGATCATCATCGGTGGCCACAAGGGTGGCATCATCCGTCAGCGCAACCGGGATCTCCGCCGCCGAGGCATCCGCCCCGCCGCCATCTTGCCCTGTTAAATGCCGTGAGGCGTCCGCGCCGACCACAGGCCGTCCCCCAGAAGGTGTGCGAGTTTCAAACTGTTTTCGTTTGAAATGATCGCATTCAACCCTTGAGGGAGGGTAAATCTACAGTTGGAAAGCGGGTTAACCGCGGCCGCGATAGGCCGGCACGCCCTGGTCCGGCAGCCACACACCCGCAGGCACATCACACGTCTGCCAGAACACGTCGATGGGAATGCCGCCGCGGGGGTACCAATAGCCGCCAATGCGGAGCCATTGCGGCTCCAGCAACTCCGCAAGCTGCTTGCCGATCGCCACCGTGCAATCCTCGTGGAAGGCCCCGTGATTGCGGAAGCTGCCAAGATAGAGCTTCAGCGATTTGCTCTCCACCAGCCACGCGCCGGGCACATAGTCGATGACAAGATGCGCGAAGTCCGGCTGTCCCGTAACGGGACACAGCGAGGTAAATTCAGGTGCCGTGAAGCGGGCCACATAGGCCGTGTCCGGATGCGGGTTGGGCACCCGCTCAAGCTCTGCCTCTTCGGGCGAGGCGGGCAGGGTGGTCTGCTGGCCGAGCTGGCTGACGTCAGGCTGATCGCTCATCGTCTCACTTGCTCCTTCCGTGCCGCGAGCCCTCATAGATGCAGGCTTCCCCGCAGCTGTCGCGGTGGATCTCGATGCGCGCCAGCTCCGGTAAGGCCGCCTGCAGCCGCGTCCACAGCCACAGGGTGATGTTCTCAAGGGTCGGCTTTTCCAGCCCCTCGATCTCGTTGAGGAAGCGGTGGTCCAGCTCCTCGCGTACATCCATCAACTGCGCGTTCACGTCGCCGAAATCGCGGATCAGCCCGGTCGCGTCATCCGGCATCCCGTCCAGGCAGACGATCACCCGGAACGAATGCCCGTGCAGCCGCCGGTTGGGATGACCGTCGGGCGCATGCGGCAGGTAATGGGCGGCGTCGAAGGAAAACTGTTTCTGAATGCGCATGGACAGGCGCTCGCAACCTTTAGGGAATGCCGATGAATTTGTGTGACTGGACCGACAAACGCCATTTGGGGTGGCGAAGGCAATAGGAAACCACCGCCTGCGTGTTTTTTTCGCGGTCCGGCCCGTCCATCGGCTGCAGGAAGAAATGCTGGAAATCCAGGCCGTCAAACTGCTCCGGCTGCGCTTCGAGTTCCGTTTGCGGATAAACGAGCTTCAGCTCCTGGCCGGTGGTAAGCGTCAGCGGCGCGCTGCCCTTGGGGCTGACGCAGATCCAGTCAATGCCGCCTGTTTCCCCGTGCGGCGCGGCCAGCGTTCCGTTGGTCTCAACGGCGATCATGAACCCGTGCCCGTGCAGCGCGTCGATCAGCGGCCCGTCCAGTTGCAGCAGCGGTTCCCCGCCGGTGCAGACAACAAGGCGGTTTTCATCGCCGCCCTGCCAGGTGTCGGCCACGGCGCGCGCCAGCGCCTCGGCGGTGTCGAACTTGCCGCCGCCCTCACCGTCGGTGCCGACGAAATCCGTGTCGCAGAAGCGGCACACGGCGCTTGCCCGGTCCTGCTCCCGGCCGGTCCACAGATTGCAGCCGGCAAAGCGCAGAAACACCGCAGCCTTGCCCGCCTGGCCGCCTTCGCCCTGCAGCGTCGCGAACATCTCTTTGACGGAATAGGTCACAGCCGCGACGCCTGGAAGCTCTGCCAGCCTTGGGCGCGCAGCTCGCAGGCCGGGCAACTGCCGCAGCCATGGCCCCAGTCATGCAGCGTGCCGCGCTCGCCGAGATAGCAGGTGTGGGTGTCCTCCCTGATGATCTCCATCAGTGGTGCCCCGCCCAGCCGCTCGGCCAGCGCCCAGGTTGCCGCCTTGTCGATCCACATCAGCGGCGTCTCGATCACGAAGTCGCGCCCCATGCCCAGCGTGATCGCCGCCTGCAGGGTCTTCAGCGTCGTGTCGCGGCAATCGGGATAGCCCGAATAATCGGTCTCGCACATGCCGCCCACCAGCACGCTCAGCCCGCGCCGGAAGGCGATGGCTGCCGCATAGGTGAAGAACAGAAGGTTGCGCCCGGGCACGAAGGTGGACGGCAGCCCCTCCGCGTCAAACGCGATCTCCGCGTCGCGCGTCAGCGCCGTTTCCGAGATGCGGCCAAGGTCGCTGAGGTCCAGCATGTGGTCCTCGCCCAGCTTCGCGGCCCACGCGGGAAAGGCCTGCGCCAGATGATCCAGCACCACGCGCCGCTGCTCGAGCTCCACCCGGTGCCGCTGGCCGTAGTCAAACCCGATCGTCTCCACCCGCTGGTAGCGGTCCAGCGCCCAGGCAAGCGTCGTCGTCGAGTCCTGGCCGCCGGAAAACAGCACCAGAGCCCCGGCACCGGCAGCGCCGACGGGAACGGGAGATGAAACAGCATCTGTCATGCAGGGGTTGAAGCCTGCGCAAGAGGACCCGTCAAGTCATGCGTGCCTTGCAAAAAGTCAGGCGGCATGGTGGGCCGGCTTTACAGCGGCACATTCACCCACAGAGAGCCGCCATAGGCATGGAAGCCGTTGAGCCCGATGCCCTCATATTTGCCGCTGACCGACAGGTTGAGCCCGTCCAGCCCGTGCAGGATGGCCCCGCCTTCCACCACCCCGCGCAGCCGCCCGTCGCCATAGCTGGCATTGCCGATGGTGATGGTGTCCGCCGGTTCGAAATCCCAGATGCCCCGGAATGCGACCCGCGGCTCCAGCACCATGCCGTCGCCCAGCGTCACCAGGGTCGCCATTTCAGGCCCGGCCCGCACCCGGCCCAGCCGCACGGTCTGCTCCGGCGTGGCAAGGCCCGGCCGCCCGGTGATCCCGTCCAGCTTTTCCTCGATATATTCAACCGACACTTCCGGCGTCACGCGGATGTCGCCCGTATGGAAGTTGCCGGTCAGCTGCGCCGTCGCCAGCCACCGCGCGGTCGCGTAGCTGCCTGCGGCTCCCAGCGCCGTCACGTCGGTATCCGACCGGCCCCAGGCCGCCCGGATGTCGAAATAGAGATCAGGCGTCAGCCGCATCGAGGCATAGGGGCCGACCATCCAGCCGGTGCTGCGGATGCGGGTGGAGGCAACGGGCATGTCGTCGCTCATCCAGTCCATCTGCCCCAGCAGCCCTGCCACCACCCATGGCGTGAGATGCATGTCCGCCCCCACATAGACCACGGTGAAATCGCCGTCCCGGTCTTCGTCGTCGTTGAAGCGGGTGTAATGCGCCTCGGTCCACACATCGAGGCAGCGCAGCGTCATGCGGCCCTCATCGCACCCGGCCTCGTCGCTGCTGTCGTCATAGGCATAGGCGCTGAGCGTCGCGTCCCGCGCCGCCATGCCCACCAGCATCCGGTTCGCCGGCGCTTCGGCCACGCGCACCGGGCGGCGCCGGTTGCGGGTCTCGGTCAGCCGGTCCGCCAGTGCCATATCATCCGTGTCCGCCCCATTGCTCCCGCCGCCCCACAGGGCCTTGAGCTGCTTGCGCACGAAGCGCGCCCGGTCCGGCCGCTCCTCCAGAAGGCGGCGCACCCGCTCGGTGGCGAAAGTCGTGCTGGCCGCGGTGGTGGTGGCCGCAGCCGCGCTCGCGGACGGGCCCGGCGTGCAGCGTATGGTGACTTCGATGGATCCCTCGGGGCTGGTGAAGGGCGCCGTATCGATCGTGAGCGCGACATTGGTGGCGTCCGAAGGCGGATCATAGGCAGCCGAGCGGAGCTGTGGCGGCCCCAGCGGAAAGCCGCCGCCCCCCGGCAGCGTGAAGGTGAACGTCTCCGAGAAAACCGTCGCCCCGCCAATCGTCACCACACTGCTGACAAGCCCGGCGGCGCCTGAGTTCGCCGCGATCTCAAGCGAAATGGCGTCATCGTCATTCAGCGTACCGATGGTCAGCGCCTGGCTGGTAATGACGCTGAGGGAATCCCGCTCGAAATAGAAACCATCGAGATCCGCGCAGGACCCCAGGGCGCTCTGGGCGCGGGCCGGTGCTGCCAAAGCCGCTGCAGCGCCTGCAAGGGCGGCTGCGAAAAGGACAGGGCGCCTGCACGCCGATACTATCGAAAAGACCATGCCCGGCAGTCCCCCAACTGCGCATTGCACAAAGGCAGGGCAGCCCGGGTCCCCATGCCCGGAGCCTGCCCTGATACCGGCATGAAAGCGTGCGGCAGCGGGTCTGTCAGTGATTGATGAAACTAATGGTTAACCATCATGGCTGGCGGTCGTGCGCGCCTTACACCCCGGCCTGCATCTCGAGCGGCCAGCGCGTGGCTTGCAGGCTGGGGCGGGCGCCCACCACGTCCATCCAGCGGGTCAGCGACGGTGTCTCCGCCAGCATCGCCCGGCCCTCATCGGTGAGGGCCACGCCCACCAGCGTGCAATACATGAAGATATCCGCCAGCGAGAAGAAAGGCCCCGCCAGATAGGGCACCTCGGACAGCCGGTCCTCCACCACCTGCAGGTAATAGCGGATGGCGGGCAGCGCCTCGCGGATCAGGTCCTCGCGCGGCTCACGCCCCATCATCGGCACCACGAGCCGCGGCAGGGTCAGCCGCTCCTCCGTAAGCGGAAAGACATAGTGGTCATTCACCGCCATCCATTGCCGCATCCGCGCCCGCTCCAGCGGGTCATCCGGCTGCAGCGCACCGCCATTATAGACATCGTCGATGTAAGGGCAGATGGCGCTGCTCTCATACATCGCCACCCCGTCAATCTCCACTGCGGGGGTCTTCATGAAGGGATGCCGCGCCCGGTGCTCTTCCGTCTTGGAGTCGGTGGGGATGGTCTCATGGGCAATCCCCGCTTCCTCCGCCACCGTCGCCACGATGCGGCCATAGGTCGATATCCTGGCGACGTAGATCGTCAGCATCAGTCAGCGGCCTCACCTGTCGCCACGAAGCCGATATCCGCCTCGCTGAACCGATCGATGCCTTGGGCGTAGTTCTGGGCATTGCGCAGATAGAACCGTGCATTGACGAGATTGGCCTCACCATTGTCGCGCGTGCCCACGAGCTTTGCCGGCACCCCGGCAATGATCGAGTTGTCCGGAAATTCCTGCCCCTCGCGCACGATGGTGTGTCCCGCGACAATCGAATTGGCGCCGATCTTGGCCCCGTCCATGATGGTGGCATTGATGCCGATCAGGCACCGGTCGCCGATCTCGCAGCCATGCAGCGTCGCGTGATGGGTGATGGAGCAGTCCTCGCCGACAATTGTCGGCGAGGCATTGCCCACATGCACCATCACGAAGTCCTGGATGTTGGTGCGCGCGCCGATGCAGATCTCAAACATCTCCGCCCGCATCACCACCTGCGGCCAGACCGACGCCCCCTTGCCGATATGCACCTTGCCGTAGATCGACGCCGTGTCGTGGATGAAGGCCGGGTCGTCGAGGGTCACATGCGGGCCGATATGGGGCATTCGGATCAATCCTGTCAGGCTGTGCGGGTCGGGGAGGGGAGGCGCGACGCCGCCCACACGGCAAGCGCTGCGGGCGTCACCACGCCAACAAAATCCGATGCCGCGATGATGTCAAACGGCAATCCGCGGTGGATCCAGATCCAGATATGAAACAGGCCGTGGAACGCAAACCACATGGCCCCGGCATAGCCCAGCCGCTGGTCGCCCGTCCGCGCCGCCCAGGCGAGGATCAGCCCGCCCGCCAGATAGGCCAGCGAGACATCCTTCATGAAGTGGATCGAGAACGGCCCCATCATCGCGACGCCGGGCGTGTTGTCATAGAAGGTCTGCGGCAAAAACCAGATATAGCCGGAAATCAGCAGCGCATATCCGGCGAGGACATAAAGAAGCGTGCGGGCCATGGAACATTTCCTCCTGCGGGAAGCCTGAAAAACGCTAGGGGCGCCGCACCGCGCGCGGCAAAGGCCAATGCCCCCAGATCGGGCCGGGCCAAACCCCGAAAACCTGACGCACAGGCCGTGGGTCCTGTGACCAATTTAAAACTAAGAAAATCACCTAAGTATCTTGCGCAACGCCCGCCGGCGCCATAAGTTAGGTGCATGCCTAACTTTCAAACAGCCACCGACCCAAGCCTCGACAGCGTGTTCCACGCGCTGGCCGACCCCACGCGCCGCGCCGTCATCGCGCAGCTTTCATCCGCCACCGAACCGGCAAGCGTCAGTGACCTGGCCAAACCGTTCGACATGGCCCTGCCGTCCTTCATGCAGCATCTGCGGGTGCTGGAGGGGTCGGGCCTGGTCAGCACCACCAAGCAGGGGCGGGTACGCACCTGCAAGATGGAGCCCGAAGCGCTGGCCACAGCGCAGGACTGGATCGCCGAACAGAAGGCGCTGTGGGAGGGCCGGCTCGACCGACTTGAAGCCTATTTGAGTGACATTCAGCAAAACGAGAAATAACGACCATGCACTTGCCAGCCAATTTTGATGCCGACCGCGACCTGTTCATCGAGCGCCACCTGAAGGCCCCCCGGTCCGTCGTCTGGACCGCCTGGACCACCCCTGACCACCTCAAGAAGTGGTGGGCGCCCAAGCCCTACATCACGACGGAATGCGAGATGGACCTGCGCCCCGGCGGCATCTTCCGCACCGTCATGAAAGGGCCGGACGGCACCGAGATGGATGGCGGCGCCGGCTGCTTCCTCGACGTCGAGGACCAGTCCCGCGTCGTCTTCACCGATGCGCTCGGACCGGGCTGGCGTCCGAACCCGGAGCATTTCATGACTGCGATCATTTCATTCACCGATGACGGCACCGGCACCCGCTATTCAGCCCATGTGCTTCACGACGACATCGCCGCCCGCAAGCGCCACGAGGAAATGGGCTTCGAAGGCGGGTGGGGCACCATGATCACCCAGCTCGACGCCGTCGCCCAATCCCTCGCCGAGACGGTCTGACCGTCAGATCGGACTTCCAGCCAACCGACGGGCGAGGCCCCGTCACCACCCAGGAGACGTGCAATGGGAAAGATGCAAATTGATGTGCACGGTGAGATGCCCGGCAAGGGCTACACCATCACCCGCCTGCTCGATGCCCCGCGTGATCTTGTCTTCAGCGTCTGGACCGAGCCGGAGCACATCCGCAACTGGATGTTCCCCGCAAACTTTCAGCATACGGATGGCGGTTGCGAGGTGCGGGTTGGTGGGGAATGGTTCGCTGTCATCCGGTCACCTGGCGGTGAGGATTACCGCATGGAAGGCGAATATGTGGAAGTCGTCCCCGGCCGGCGCATCGTCCAGACCCATCAATGGATCAATGCCGATGGTCCGGGCGTGAAGACCCTCATCACCATCACCTTCGAGGATGAGGGCAGCAAGACGCGCCTCACCTTCACCCAGACAGGCTTCGAGGCCCGCGACATGCGCCTGAGCAATTCCGAAGGCTGGGGCGAGGTGCTGGACAATCTCGACGCCTATCTCCGCCGCGAGGCTGCCTGACGGCTTGCCTGCGTGCCTTCCACGCGCCTTCAGGTCAGCGGAATGTCCACTGACCTGAAGGCCGGCCGCGAGCGGATGGCGTCGAACCAGCTTTCCACATGCTGGTGCCGCTTGTGGTCCACCGGCAGCTTCAGCCAGCGCGCCACCGTCAGGCCTACCGGGATATCCGCCATGGTGAAGCGCTTGCCCGCCACGAAGGCCGCTTTCTCCAGCTGCGCGTCGAGGATCGCCAGCCGTGCCTCGGTCGCATCCGTGGCGTCCGCGATCTGGGTGGCGTGGATGCCGTCCTCCTTGCGGATCAGCCCTTTGAAGATCGGCCGCATGGTCGGCCAGAAATCCGTCGCCTGCCAGTCCATCCATTGTTCCTCGATGGCCCGCACCCGCGCGTCGGTCGGGTAGTGCAGCCCGGTGCCGCTGGCCGGCGCATAGGCCGCGAAGAGATAGCGCACGATGGCGTTGCTCTCCCAGATCACCTGCTCCCCGTCGCGGATCACCGGCACCAGCCCGTTGGGGTTCATCGCCCGGTAGGCGTCGCTGTCCGTGCCGCCGAAGGCCCCGCCCGCATCCACGCGCTCATAGGCAACCCCCAGCTCCTCGCAAGCCCAGATCACCTTCTGGACATTGATCGAGTTGTTGCGCCCCCAAAGGCGGATTTTGGCGGTGGCTGGCGGCATGAACCCCTCCGGCAGATCTGATTGGCGGCCCGGTGGCGCATATGGCTTTCATGCGGCGGGCGCTTCGGTTATGAAGTCGCCACCTTTATGCCCCACCGGGCCCCCATTTCCATAGTCTCAAGCACGACCGAAGGAGCGCCAAATGGCCGCTATCATCGACATCACCGCCCGCGAAATCCTCGACAGCCGCGGCAACCCCACCGTCGAAGTGGATGTGGTGCTGGAAGATGGCGCCATGGGCCGCGCCGCGGTCCCGTCCGGCGCCTCCACCGGCGCCCATGAGGCGGTGGAGCTGCGCGACGCGGATGCCAAGCGCTATGGCGGCAAGGGCGTGCTCAAGGCCGTCGAGAACGTCAACACCGAGATCTTCGACGCTCTGGCCGGCATGGACTCCGAAGACCAGATCATTCTCGACCGGATGATGATCGACCTCGACGGCACCCCCAACAAGGCCCGCCTCGGCGCCAACGCGATCCTCGGCGTGTCGCTGGCGCTCGCCAAGGCGTCCGCCCAGTCCTGCGGCCTGCCGCTCTACAAATATGTCGGCGGTCCCGCCGCCCGCACCCTGCCGGTGCCGATGATGAACATCGTCAATGGCGGCGAGCATGCGGACAACCCGATCGACATCCAGGAATTCATGATCATGCCCGTCTCCGCCGGCTCCATCGCCGACGGTGTGCGCATGGGCGCGGAAGTCTTCCACCAGCTCAAGAAGGGGCTGAAGGACGCGGGCCACAACACCAATGTGGGCGACGAGGGCGGCTTCGCTCCCAACCTCGCGTCTACCGAGGACGCGCTGGGCTTCATCATGAAGGCCATCGAGACCACCGGCTACAAGCCCGGCGAAGACATCCACCTCGCCATCGATGCCGCCTCCACCGAGTTCTACAAGGACGGCAAATACGTGCTGGCAGGCGAGGGAAAGACGCTCGATGCCGGCGGCATGGCCGACTACTGGGCCGACCTCGTGGGCCGCTTCCCCATCATCTCCATCGAAGACGCCATGGCAGAAGATGACTGGGACGGCTGGAAGGCGCTGACCGACAAGATCGGCGGCAAGGTGCAGCTGGTGGGCGACGATCTGTTCGTCACCAACTCCGCCCGCCTGTCCGACGGCATCGACAAGGGCGTCGCCAACTCGATCCTCGTCAAGGTCAACCAGATCGGCTCGCTCACCGAGACGCTTGAAGCCGTCGAGATGGCCCACAAGGCGTCCTATACCGCTGTCATGTCGCACCGCTCCGGCGAAACCGAAGACGCCACCATCGCCGACCTGGCGGTCGCCACCAATTGCGGCCAGATCAAAACCGGCTCCCTTGCCCGCTCCGACCGCATGGCCAAATACAACCAGCTCATCCGCATCGAAGAAGAACTCGGCGCCGCGGCAGAATACGCCGGCACGTCGATCCTCCGCGGCTGAGCAAGGGGCGGTCAGACAGCCCTAAACACCGCTTTCCCTCCGGCTCGACCGGAGGGCCCATCCGACCATCCATCCGGCACAAAGCCTGTGCCACACTGCCCCACCCATAGACCCTCCGGTCAAGCCGGAGGGAAAGCGGGGTGGGGGGAAGGCCTGGCCAATAATTCCCTCTCCCCTAGCGGGAGAGGGAGGGGCCCGCGGGCGCAAGCCCGTGGGAGGGTGAGGGGGCGGCAGCAGTGGTCTCTGATCTCAGACTTTATGAGGGTTGAGGGTCTCACCCCCTCACCCGGTGCTGACGCACCGACCTCTCCCTCGAGGGGGGAGGTAACACCGGCAGGCGCACTAAAATCCCGTAGCCCTCCGGCTTGACCGGAGGGCCTACTCTCGGCCCCGCTTGCCGCAGCAGGTGTGCTTGCACAGATGCGCCAGCCGCACCCGCCATCCCCAACAGCCAAGGCGAGTGGACCCTCCGGTCAGGCCGGAGGGATGCGGTTGTTTCTGGGTTGACGGACGCATCAACCCCCGAGCCCCTCAGGGCCGCAGCTTCCACGGCTCCACCTGCCCGGCGACCGTCACCACATCATCGCCCGCAGCAGCCTGCAGCACGCCCGCGCAAATCTCCTCATGGGTCAGCCAGCGCGACACGCCGTCATGGTGCACAAAGCCCAGCAGCACCTGCCGGTAGCGGATATGCGGCAGCCCCTGCATCACCCGCACCCTTTCCTCGCCGAAGGCGCCGGGCCGCGATGCGGCTGACCCCAGCACCTCGATCAAAAGCCCGCCTTCGGCCATGTGATGAACAATCTGCGCCCGCAGCGCTTCGTCGCGCCCATGCATCCACACAAGCGCTGCCCGGAACGGCCCCTGCGCCGCACCGGCCTGCTCCAGCGCCGAGACGAAGCCCGCAGCATCGCTCCAGTCCGTGTCATAGGCGCTGAGCCGCGCGTCCAGCGCCGCTTCCCCGAACCGGAACGCCGAGGCCCGCCGCGCCAGCACCGCGATATCGGCCCCGCCGGAGCCGGCCAGCTGCCGGGCCGCACCCGCCAGCATGCCCGTGGTTCCGATACACAACAGCGGCATGGGGCACTCCTAGGTCAGCAGGGTCCGCGTCATGAAGGCCTTGGCATCAGCAAATGCCTTCTCACGCATGGGCGGGTTGCCACCAATATGCGCGCCGAACTTGGCCAGCGTCGCAAAGCCCTCCAGCCGCCCGTCGCGGGTTGAGACATCCTTGCCGCTGTCCGTCAGCATCCGCCCGTCCAGCTTCACCGTGGCGCTGCGCCCCGGCGGCAGGGCGATCACGTCCGGCAGATATTCAACGGGGTCGGTGCTGTCGAAGGAGTGATAACTGTCCGGATACAGAATAATCTCCGCATTGCCCCCATGCGCGTTGATGTCCTCGACAAGCTCCACGGCGGGTGCCGCCGGCGTATAGTCCTCGGCTTCCCCCATCAGGATGCACATTGGCGCCGACGACCAGCGATTGTCCTCGGTCCTGATGTGGCACGCGGGATAAACCGGCATGTGGGCGGCAAAGCGCAGGCCGTCCGGCGACAGCTTCTCGATCAGCGGCTCCCAGGCGCTGTAGGCCGCCATGCCGCCGCCCAGGCTCCACCCGGCAATCGCCACACGGGTCGCGTCGATCTTCGGATGGGCCGCCAACAGTTTCAGTGCCGCATAGGCGTCCGCGATCATCATCGCCATGGTGACTTCCACCTGGGTAGTCGACACCTCCCGCGTGCCGCGCGCCTCGAAGGAATGCGGCCGGAAGGTCGCGATCCCCATCCCGTGGAACATGTCCGCATAATCGAGATGGTGCGACCGCCAGCCATAGGAGCCATGGCACATCACCACGCAGGGGAACGGACCGTCTCCATGTGTGGCTCCCTCAGGCAGTTCCAGGTCACCGAAGATCTCCTGCGGCTGCGCTGACTGATCAAGGATCTGCGTGAACTCGAACGCATCGCTGCTGGTGTAGGTGATGCGTTCGCCCCGATCCGTGCGCGGGTCCCGGTTGAGATCGACCATGAATTCTGCCGTCCGTTCTTGTTGTTGAAACCGAACGCACAGGATGGGCAGAAGCCCCGGCGAGGGCAAGCCGCCCGGCTGATCGCGAAGGGGTGGTGCGGTGTCACACAAGCAGCTTGTAGAGCACATGCGCATCTACCAGCCCTTGCGCCGGGTGGTCGAAGGCCTTGGGCAGTGTGCCAGCGATCTCGAAGCCGAGCTTCTGCCACAGCCGCACAGCGCCTTCATTGGTGGAGACAACGAGATTGAACTGCATGGCCGTAAAGCCGCGTGCCCGCGCCTCGTCCTGGGAGTGCGCGCACAGCATCCCCGCCACCCCCTTGCCGCGCGCAGCCTCGGCGGTCACATAGCCGCAATTGCACACATGCGCGCCGCCGCCCATCTGGTTGGCCTTCAGGTAATAGGTGCCCAGCAGCACGCCTGTTGCATCCTCGGCCACAAAGGTCGCCTTCTCCACGCTGGTCCAGTAGGCGAGGGCCGCCTCGCGGCTCATGTCACGCGGCAGGGCATAGGTTTCACCCGCGCGGATCACCGGCTCAAGGATCATCCAGATGGCATCATGGTCGCCGGGGCGGGCAGGGCGGATGGTGACGGACATGGGCAACGTCTCTCTTGGGAAGCGGAGCGAGGCATCAGCACGGGCCGGGGCAGGGCCCGGTCCAGACGCCCGGGACCCTAGGCAGGCAACCGGATTCTGTCTCTCACAGAATCAGCATAAGAGACTGACTCAATTAGGCTTGCCATGAGAATCACAAGTATGATTCCTTAAGCTCATGAGACTTCACGATACGATTCGCACCGGCACCTACGCCGCTGAAACCGATGGCCTGAGGGCCCGTCTCGGCCGCGCCATCGTGCCTGTCGCCTGCCTCAGCATCATGGCCTATTTCGCCTGGCACGCCGTCCACGGCGACAACGGGCTGCTGCGCCTTGTGGAGCTGCGCGAGGAGCGCGCGGCGATGGCGGCCAAGGTGCAGTCCGCCAAGGAGATCCGCGCCCGGCTGGAGCGTGACGTGGCGCTGCTGCGGCCCGAGAGCCTCGACCCCGACCTGCTGGATGAACGCGCCCGCGCCGCCCTCGGCTTTGCCCATCCGGACGAACTCACCATATTCATCGACGAATAGGATCAGGTGGCGACACGCGGTTTTGCGCCGATTTTGGAACGATTTCGCCGTTTGGGCTGTTCTCACAATTTTGTAACCCGCCGGCGTCAGCATTAGACGCAAACGTGCGCGTGCCCCCATCGCAAGCGCGCACAGGCCGGGATACACTCAGGCCAGTCCCGCAACCCCTCGAGGAGCCCCCATGGCGGCGCGCAGCACAGCCTCCAAATCAACCTCCCAGACTCGTGGCAAGACCCGCAGCAAGACGGCTGCGAAGAAGTCCGCTCCGGCCAGCCCCGCAGGCGATGGCACGGACCGCGAAGACACCTCCCAGGCCGCCTGGGACAAGATCAAGCGCGGCGACGCCACCCTGTCGAAGGACGAAACCCTCAAGGCTTATGAGGACATGCTCCTCATCCGCCGCTTCGAGGAACGCGCCGGCCAGATGTACGGCATGGGGCTGATCGGCGGCTTCTGCCACCTCTATATCGGTCAGGAAGCAGTCGTCACCGGCGTCGAGATGGCGCTGGAGGACGGCGACCAGATCATCACCAGCTACCGCGACCACGGCCACATGCTGGCCAAGAACATGGACCCCAAGGGTGTGATGGCCGAGCTGACCGGCCGCGAAGGCGGCTACTCCCGCGGCAAGGGTGGCTCCATGCACATGTTCTCCACCGAAAAGGCGTTTTACGGCGGCCACGGCATCGTCGGCGCCCAGGTGCCCATCGGCACCGGTCTCGCCTTCGCCAATGCCTATCGGGACGACGGCAAGGTCTGCGCCACCTTCTTCGGCGAGGGCGCGTCCAATCAGGGGCAGGTTTACGAGGCCTTCAACATGGCCGAGCTCTGGAAGCTGCCGGTCATCTACGTCATCGAGAACAACCGCTATTCCATGGGCACCTCGCTGGAGCGGGCCGCCGCCGAGACCCACCTGCACCGCCGCGGCCGCTCCTTCAACATTCCCGGCGAGGAAGTGGACGGCATGGACGTGGCGCAGGTGCGTGAAGCCTCCGCCCGCGCCGCCAAGTGGTGCCGCGAGGGCAACGGCCCGGTGATCCTCGAAATGAAGACCTACCGCTATCGCGGCCACTCCATGTCGGACCCCGCGAAGTACCGCACCAAGGACGAAGTCCAGAAGATGCGCACCGAGCATGATCCCATCGACATGGTGCGCGCCCGCATCCTGGACGAGAAGTGGGCCTCGGAAGACGATCTCAAGAAGATCGACCGCGCCGTGAAGGACACGGTCTCCGCCGCCGCCGAATTCGCGCAGGAAAGCCCGGAGCCGCATCCGGACGAATTGTGGACCGACATCTATGCTCCGGTCGGAGAGGGCGCACGCTAATGGCAACGAACATCACCATGCCCGCCCTGTCGCCCACCATGGAGGAGGGCACCCTTGCCAAATGGCTGGTCAAGGAAGGCGACGAGATTTCCGCCGGTGACGTGATCGCCGAAATCGAAACCGACAAGGCCACCATGGAAGTGGAAGCCGTGGATGAAGGCATCCTCGGCAAGATCGTTGTCGCCGAAGGCACCGAGAACGTGCCCGTCAACGACGTTATCGCCGTCCTGGTCGAAGAGGGCGAGGACGCGGGCGACGTGGACGCAGCCCCGGAGGCCGACAGCGCGCCGAAGGAAGAGAAAAAAACAGACGACAAGAAGGCCGACGCCGACAGTTCAGCCAAGTCTGGCAAGTCCGCCAAATCCGACGACGGGCCGTCATCAAGAGACATCCGGATCCTCGCTGATCTCGCCGAACCCGAAGTGCCCGACGGCGTCTCGCTTAAATCCATCACCGTGCGCGAAGCGCTGCGCGACGCCATGGCCGAGGAAATGCGGGCCGATGACCGCGTCTTCGTCATGGGCGAGGAAGTGGCCGAGTATCAGGGCGCCTACAAGGTCACCCAGGGCCTGCTGGAAGAGTTCGGCGCCCGCCGCGTCATCGATACGCCGATCACCGAGCATGGCTTCGCCGGCGTCGGTGTCGGTGCGGCCTTCGCGGGCCTGCGCCCGATCGTCGAATTCATGACCTTCAACTTCGCCATGCAGGCGATCGACCAGATCGTCAATTCGGCCGCCAAGACCCGCTACATGGCCGGCGGGCAGATCGATTGCCCAATCGTGTTCCGCGGCCCCAACGGCGCCGCCGCCCGCGTGGCCGCCCAGCACAGCCAGGACTATGCGGCCTGGTATGCCCATATCCCCGGGCTCATCGTCATCGCCCCCTATACGGCGGCTGATGCCAAGGGCCTGCTCAAGGCCGCCATCCGCGATGCCAACCCGGTCATCTTCCTTGAAAACGAGGTGCTCTACGGCCAGAGCTTCGATGTGCCGGATACGGATGACTGGGTGGTGCCCATCGGCAAGGCCAAGGTGATGAAGGAAGGAACGGACGTCACCATCGTCTCCCATTCCCACGGCCTCACCTATGTGCTCGATGCCCTGCCGCAGCTTGAAGAGATGGGCATCAACGCGGAGGTGATCGACCTGCGCACCATCCGCCCCCTCGACAAGCAGACCATCATCGACAGCGTGAAGAAGACCAATCGCTGCGTCACCGTCGAAGAAGGCTGGAGCATCTGCGGCATCGGCTCGGAGATATCCGCGATCCTGATGCAGGACGCGTTTGATTATCTCGACGCGCCGGTCACCCGCGTGGCGGGCAAGGACGTGCCCATGCCCTATGCCGCCAATCTCGAAAAGCTGGCGTTGCCCAGTGCCGCCGAGGTGGTCGAGGCGGTCAAAGCCGTTACCTACAAATAGGGGCGCCGATGTCCGGGGATAGCAGCGTCATACGCGGAACATGCCATTGCGGCGCGGTCAAAGCCGAAATGCGGCTGACAGCGCCCGCCGACGGTATCGTGCTGCGCCGCTGCCCGTGCAGCTTTTGCCGCCGCACCGGCGCGCTGGCCTATTCCGATCCTGATGGCCGGGCCCATCTCACCGCGCGGGTAGATGACCTCACGATCTACCAGTTCGGCGAAGGGGCGTGTGACTTCCTCCTCTGCCGCATCTGCGGTGTCTTCGTGGCGGCGGTCTCCGGCGACGCGGAGACCCAGCGCTGCGTCCTCAATGTCGCGGGACTTGATCCGGACCTGGCGCAGGATTGCGCAAGCGTGCCGCTTGAAGCTGCGGGCGAAGACCGCTCGGGCCGCAAGCAGCGCCACGCCTCCCGCTGGACACCGATCACCTTCTCCGATCCCCGGATCCCGCACCGTCTCAAAACCCTAACGCCGCCGCATCAGGCGGCAGGGAGCGTCTGATGCCCATCCCCGTGCTCATGCCGGCCCTGTCCCCCACCATGGAAGAGGGCACGCTCGCCAAATGGCTGGTGAAGGAAGGCGACAAGGTGGCCTCCGGTGACGTCCTCGCCGAGATCGAGACCGACAAGGCGACCATGGAAGTGGAAGCCGTGGACGAAGGCACGCTCGGCAGGATCCTTGTCGATGAAGGCACTGAAGGCGTCGCCATCAACAAGCCCATCGCCGTCATCCTCGAAGACGGCGAAGACGAGGGCGACCTCGACGATTTCGACGCAGGCGACGCAGGCGACGCTGCACCGGCACCAAAGCCCGCCCCGTCCGAAAAAGATACAAGCGATGAAGAAGAGGCGGACGACGACGGTGCAGAAAAACGCGCCTCTCCCCAGCGGGGAGAGGAAGGGGCCCGTCGCGAGAGCGATGGGAAGGTGAGGGGGGTTGAGACCGCCACACCGCCGGCACCTGAAAAGGACGGCGAGCGCATCTTTGCAAGCCCGCTCGCCCGCCGCATCGCCGCCGACAAGGGCGTCGACCTGAAAAGCCTCGATGGCTCCGGCCCCCATGGCCGCATCATCAAGGCGGATGTGGAAGCAGCCCAGCCCGGCAAGGCCGCGCCGAAGAAAGCCGCCGCCGAAAAATCGGATGCCAAGCAGCAGGGCAAGGCACCAGCCGCCGCCCCCGCAGGCTCCCTGCCGGACCCGCGCCTTTATTACGAAGACGGCACCTACAAAGAAGTGCCGCTCGACGGCATGCGCAAATCCATCGCCAAGCGCCTCACCCAGTCCAAGCAGGAACTGCCGCACTACTATCTCACCATCGATTGCGAGTTGGACGAGCTGCTCCGTGTCCGGAAGGAACTGAATGCTCGCGGCGAGGACGACGGCATCAAGGTGTCGGTCAACGACTTCATCATCCGCGCCTCCGCCCTGGCCCTCATGAAGGTGCCGGACTGCAACGTGTCCTATGCGGGCGACGCGCTGCTGAAGCACAAGCACGCTGATATCGGCGTCGCCGTGGCGCTGGATGGCGGGCTCATCACCCCCATCGTCAAGGCAGCCGAAACCAAGGGGCTGGCACAGATTTCAGCCGAGGTGAAAGAGCTCGCCCAGCGTGCCAAGGACCGCAAGCTGAAGCCCGCTGACTATGAGGGCGGCTCCTTCTCGGTCTCCAATCTCGGCATGTTCGGCATCAAAAACTTCACCGCCGTCATCAATCCGCCGCAGGCCGCCATCATGGCGGTGGGCGCCGGCGAGGAACGGCCCGTGGTGAAGAATGGCACGCTGAGTGCCGCCACCATGATGACCGTCACGCTCTCCTGCGATCACCGCGCCATTGACGGCGCGCTGGGGGCTAAACTCCTTCAGGCCTTCAAGCGCCTGATCGAGGATCCGCTCACCATGCTGCTCTAGTCTTTCTCTGTTTCAGGGAGGCCGCCCCATGGCCACTTCCTATGATCTTGTCGTCGTCGGCTCCGGCCCGGGCGGCTATGTCGCCGCCATCCGCGCCAGCCAGCTCGGCATGAAAACCGCCATCATCGAGCGCAGCGAGCTCGGCGGCATCTGCCTCAACTGGGGCTGCATTCCCACCAAGGCGCTGCTCCGCACGTCTGAGATCTATGACCATCTCAACCACCTGGATGAGTTTGGTCTGTCTGCGGACAATGTGTCCTTCGACGTCGAAAAAATCGTCAAGCGCTCCCGCAAGGTGGCGGGCCGCCTGTCCAGCGGCGTCACCTTCCTGATGAAGAAGAACAAGATCGACGTGATCCGCGGCACAGCGAAGCTCGCCGGAAAGGGCAAGCTCTCGGTCGACGGCGAGGACGGCACGCAGGACGTGTCAGCCAAACACATCGTGCTCGCCGCCGGCGCCCGCGCCCGGTCCCTGCCGGGGCTTGAGCCTGACGGTGAAACCATCTGGACCTATCGCGAGGCCATGGTGCCGAAGGAAATGCCCAAGCGCCTGCTGGTCATCGGCTCCGGCGCCATCGGCATCGAGTTCGCCAGCTTCTACAACACCATGGGCGCGGACGTGACCGTGGTGGAGGTGATGGACCGCATCCTGCCCGTCGAAGACGAAGAGATTTCAGCCTTCGCCGCCAAGGCGTTCAAGAAGCAGGGCATGAATCTCGTCACTGGCGCCAAGGTGACCAAGCTGGAAGTCAAGTCCGGCACGGCGCACGCCACCATCGAGGTGGACGGCAAGAGCGACACCCAGAAATTTGACAAGGTCATCCTCGCCGTCGGCATCACCGGCAATGTGGAAGGCCTCGGCCTCGAAGAGGCCGGCGTCAAGGTCGAGAAGGGCCATGTGGTGGTCGACGGCTATGGCCGCACCGGCGTCGATGGCCTCTATGCGATCGGCGATCTCACCGGCCCGCCCTGGCTTGCCCACAAGGCCAGCCATGAAGGCGTCGCCTGCGTCGAGAAGATCGCGGGCCTCGACAACGTCCATCCGCTGGACACATCCAACATCCCCGGCTGTACCTATTGCCGCCCCCAGGTCGCGTCCGTCGGCATGACCGAGGCAAATGCGAAAGAAGCCGGCCACGAGGTGCGCGTCGGCAACTTCCCCTTCCAGGGCAACGGCAAGGCCATCGCGCTGGGCGAGCCCGACGGCTTCATCAAGACCATCTTCGACAAGAAAACCGGCGAGCTCTTGGGCGCCCACATGATCGGCCCGGAAGTGACCGAACTCATCCAGGGCTATGCCGTCGCCCGCCAGCTCGAAACCACCGAAGCCGAGCTGATGCAGACCGTCTTCCCGCACCCGACCCTGTCCGAAGCCATGCATGAGAGCGTGCTCGATGCCTATGGCCGCGTCCTGCATATCTGACGCTGTTATCCGTAAAGTATTGATTTTGTAAACGAAATTACGGAACCATTTCCTCTTACAACACTTATTCAATCAGAGGTTTTGCGTCTAAGGTTGAAGTCAGTGTCACACCCGGCCGCGCCGCCGGGGAAGGAGGAGGCCATGGCCAAGCTTCCCGAGGGCCTGAATGTTGAGTGGACCGCCAGCGATACGGATCGCCCGGCGCATCCGAGCAATGTCCGCCTGCACGACTATTATCTCGCCAAAAAGCCTGCCGACGGCCTGCCGGGCCGGGCGGATTTCGACCTGCTGGACCTCTATGACATCGCCCCCGGCCTGTTCATCATCGAGCAGGATCCGGACAATCGCGGCGGCATCCGCTACCGCCTCGTCGGCAGCGACATCGAGGCGCGCCTCGGTATCTCCCTCACCGGCCGCGGCACCGGCGCCTTTACCGAGCCGGTCTCCGAGCGCCTGCAGTCCCTGTATGAAGACATCTTCACAAACCAGACGATCCACATCCTGCGCGGCCGCTTCGTCGGCAGCGGCATCGAGCATGTGGATTATGAGAGCTTCCTGCTGCCCATGCGCGCTCGCGACGGCCACAGTGTGAACATCATAGGTGGTATGTTCGCCTTTGATTGACGTTGCGTGCGCACCGGCCAATCAGGCATTGATGCCCCTCCCCAAGCCGCTCCCACCCGAAGCCGCCTCCACAACGCCGTGACCGCAGATGATTGATCTCCTGGCATCGCCCGAAGCCTGGGCCAGCCTCGCCACCCTCGCCATCCTCGAGATCGTGCTGGGCATCGACAATCTGGTCTTCATCTCCATTCTGGCAGACCGCCTGCCGGAGCATCAGCGCCAGCGCGCCCGCCGCATCGGCCTTGCGGCGGCGCTTGGCACCCGCATCCTGCTCCTGTTCTCCATCGTGTGGGTCATGCAGCTCACCCAGCCGCTGTTCACCCTGTTCGAGCACACGGTCTCCATCCGCGATCTCATCCTCATCGGCGGTGGCCTGTTCCTGTTGGCCAAGGGCACGCTCGAAATCCATCACACGGTGGAAGGGGAGGTCGGCGAGACCAGGACCAAGGGCCATGCTGGCTTCGCCTCGGTCATCATGCAGATTGCCGTCCTCGACATCGTCTTTTCCCTCGACAGCGTCATCACCGCTGTCGGCATGGCCCGCGACATCGAGATCATGGTCGCAGCGGTTGTCATTGCCGTCCTTGTCATGCTGTTCGCCGCTGAGGCGGTCGGCGGCTTCGTTGCCCGCCATCCGACGGTGAAGATGCTGGCGCTGTCCTTCCTGCTGCTGATCGGCGTGGCCCTTGTCGCAGACGGCCTGCAGTTCCATATCCCCAAGGGATATCTGTACTTTGCGGTGGCGTTCGCGGTGGGCGTTGAAATGCTGAACCTGCTGCGCACAAGCCGCAGGGCTAAGCAGCAAAGCCAGGTCGCGAAAACCCGGGCCTGACGCCCTTTTTCACCCATTCCCAGCCCGTTTGTTGTTTGTAAACAAACGCGAAAGAAACTCTCTAAGATGTTGCAGTCCAAGTCCCAGTTCCTCGGATATCACTCCGACCCTGTGGAAGAACCGGAACACCCCGGCAGCCGCCAGCTGCTTGCCTATTGGCAGGAGAAGCGGCAGGAAAACGGCCCCCTGCGCCGGTCGGATCTCAATCCCGCCGAAATCGCTGCGGCCTTGCCCGGCGTGTTCGTGGCCGAGGAGGCCGACGACACGTTCCGTTTCCGCCTCGTCGGCAGCGACATCGAAGCGCGCATGCGCCGCGTGGTCACCGGCAAGACCCTTCAGGAAATCTACGGCGATGACGTCGGCGGTCGCACCGCCGCCATGTATGCGGACATCATCGCGAACGGCAAACCGCTCTGCCTGCAGGGCAATTTCGTCGGCGACAATCTGGAGCATGTGCGCATCGAATCCCTGATGCTGCCGCTCATCTTCGACAATGGCCGCCCCGGCATCGTCGGCACCGTCTTCGACCTAAACTAGGCAGCCTGTCGGCCCGCCCTCGCTTTTGTGACCCCACGGCCCGCAGACGCGGCACTATATGCTAGGCTCCAGCCACGCAGATACGGCCCCGGGCCGGATTCGCCTGGTACTCATGCCCACCAGGCCCCCGGGCCGATGTGGTCCAACGCCTAAGATCGGCAAGTCCCCAAGGTCAGCACGCCAAGATCAGCAAGCCATGGTAACCGTTCTCGACACCACCCAGAGCAACCGCCCCCGCCACCCGGAAAAGCAGAAGCGTCCGGATAGCCCGGTGCTGCGCAAGCCGGACTGGATCCGGGTCAAGGCGCCGGTCAGCAAGGGCTACGCCGCCACCCGCAAGGTGGTGAAGGAGCACGGCCTGCACACCGTGTGCGAGGAGGCCGCCTGCCCGAATATCGGCGAGTGCTGGGACCAGCGCCACGCCACCATGATGATCATGGGCGACACCTGCACCCGCGCCTGCGCCTTCTGCAATGTGCGCACCGGCCTGCCGGCCCCGCTCGACGATGCTGAACCCGGCCGGGTGGGGGAGGCGGTGGCCAAGCTCGGCCTCGCCCATGTGGTCATCACCAGCGTCGACCGCGACGACCTGGCCGATGGCGGCGCTGCGCATTTCGCCGCCGTCATCCGCGCCATCCGCGATCAGGCGCCCGGCACCACCATCGAAATCCTGACGCCCGATTTCCTCCGCAAGGACGGCGCGCTTGAAGTGGTGATGGAGGCCCGCCCGGATGTGTTCAACCACAATCTGGAGACCGTGCCTTCGCTTTATCTGCGGGTGCGGCCCGGCGCGCGCTACTACCATTCCATCCGCCTGCTCGAGCGCGCCAAGCAGCTCGACCCGTCGGTCTTCACCAAGTCCGGCATCATGGTCGGCCTCGGCGAGGAGCGCGACGAGGTCTTGCAGCTGATGGATGACCTGCGCACGGCGGAGGTGGATTTCCTCACCATCGGCCAGTACCTGCAGCCCACCCGCAAGCACCATGCGGTGGCCCGCTTCGTCACGCCGGATGAGTTCGCCTCCTATGAGCGGGTGGCCCGCGCCAAGGGCTTCCTGCAGGTTTCCGCCACGCCGCTGACGCGGTCCTCCTACCATGCGGACAAGGACTTCGCGGAGATGAGACAGGCCCGCGAACGGGCATTGGGACGCTGATGCCGGTCCACGACGAACAGCGTTTTGTGCCCTACACCCCGGAAAAGATGTTCGACCTCGTGGCCGACGTCGCCCGCTATCCGGAGTTTCTGCCCTGGTGCGCAGGTGCCCGCATCCGCACCCGTGAGCGCATCGACGGCGTGGACCGGATGACCGCTGACCTCATCGTCGCCTACAAGGTGTTCCGCGAGCGCTTCACCAGCCGCGTGACCCTCGACCGCGCCGGCAAGCGCATCGAGGTTGAATATCTCGACGGGCCGTTCACCCATCTGGTCAACCGCTGGACATTTACGCAGCATGCGGATGATCAGGGCCGCCCCGGCACCCGCATCGGCTTCTTCGTCGATTTCGCGTTCAAGAGCCGGACGCTGCAGAAGATCATCGAAAGCCGCTTTGCAGAAGCGGTGATCAAGATGGGCGAAGCCTTCGAGGCCCGCGCGCACGAGCTTTATGCCAATGACCCGTCCGCCTGGCCACAGCAGGCCCCGGCCAACTCGCCAGCCAACCCGGTCGCAGGCAGCTAGCCGCTGATCCGGCCAAGCAGCATGGTGAGCGCCACATCCATGGATTTGAGCCGCACCTCGTGACGGCCGATATCCCCGAAGCGGTGGCTGTCATGCATGATGCGCCCGCCGCGCTTTGCGGTGGCGAAATGCACCAGCCCCACGGGCTTCATCGGCGTGCCGCCGCCGGGACCGGCCACACCGGTGATCGCCACCGACACATCTGCGTTCGACCGGGCTATCGCGCCTTCGGCCATGGCCCGCGCAACGGGCTCGCTCACCGCGCCGAAATCCGCAATCAGGTCACCCTGCACGCCGAGCATCGCCCGCTTGGCCTCGTTGGAATAGGTCACAAAGCCCGCATCCACCACGGCCGATGACCCGGCAATGTCCGTCAGGCACGCGGCCACCAGCCCGCCGGTGCAGGATTCAGCGGTGGCGACTTTCAGCCCCGCCGCCTGTGCATCCGCCAGCACCAGCTGCGCCAGCTTGCTGATCGGGCCGGGAAAAAGCGTGTCCATCAGGGTCTCCCGTCAAACGGTGAAGAGCGCCATGCCCGCCACCCAGGCGGCGATGATGGCATAGATCGCCGCCACCATGTCATCGACCATCACCCCCATCTCGCCCTTCACCCGGCGCTCAAGCCCCCGGATCGGCCAGGGTTTCCAGATGTCGAACAGGCGGAAGAAGACAAAGCCCAGCAGATAGGCCAGCGGCGTCGGGGGCAGGGCGGCCATCACCAGCCACATCGCGGCCACCTCGTCGATCACCACTTCGCTTGGGTCCTGATTGCCGGACGCCTCGATATACCGTTCCGTCGCCCACAGCCCGGCGAGGAACGCCACCACGGCGGCCACGCTCATGGCCACAGGTCCGCCCAGCACGGCGATGGGCCAGCCGGCGAACACCGCCGCCAGCGTGCCCCAGGTCCCCGGCGCCGGCCGCAGCAGGCCCGACCCGCCGAATGTTGCGATGGTCACCACCGGGTCCGCGAAATGCAGCTCCTTCGGCAGCGGGGTCAGAAAGCGGCTCATAGGGGCAGCCTGACGGTTGCCACCGACTGCGCGGCAATGCCCTCGCGGCGGCCGGTGAAGCCCAGCTGCTCGGTCGTCGTCGCCTTCACCGACACCCGCTCCTCGGTGATCTCCAGGATCTCCGCCACCCGGGCGCGCATGGCCGGGCGGTACGGACCCACCTTGGGCCGTTCGCAGATGATGGTGATGTCGGCACTGGCGATGACCCCGCCGCGCTCCCGCACCAGCCCCGCCGCATGGGCAAGGAACTTCCACGAGGCCGCGCCCTTCCACTGCGGATCACTGGGCGGGAAGTGTTCGCCGATATCACCCGCGCCGATGGCACCGAGAAGCGCATCGGTGAGCGCATGCAGCCCCACATCCGCATCCGAATGGCCCACCGTGTCGCAATCATGGGGCACCGGAATGCCGCACAGCATGATCTCGCTCGCCGTGCCCGGCGCATCGAATTTGTGTACGTCGAAGCCGGAGCCGGTGCGGATATCCCCCAGCCGCAGGGACAAGAGCCCCTCCGCCCGCACAAGGTCGTCCTGGGTCGTGATCTTCAAATTGTCCTCCGCACCCTCAACCAGCGCTATGGCCATCCCGGCCCGTTCCGCCACCGCCGCGTCATCCGTCAGCGCTTCACCTGCCACCGCTTTGTGCGCCGCCATGATCTCGGCGAAGCGGAAGCCCTGCGGCGTCTGCGCGCGCGCCAGCCCGGTCCGGTCAACCGTATCGCCCACCATGCCGTCCGCCACCCGCTTCAGGGTGTCCGTCACCGCCACGCAGGGCAGGGCGGCTGCGTGCGTGTCCAGCGCGCTCACCACCCGGGTGATCAGCCCGGCGCTCGCCAGCGGCCGCGCCCCGTCCTGGATCAGTACCTTGGCGGGGCCATGCGCTGCCAGCGCCTCGAGCCCCATCCGCACCGAATCCTGCCGCTCGGCCCCCCCATGCACCGGCGCCAGCAGCTTCGGCTGGGTGCCCAGCGGTGCAATAGCGGCATCATAGAGGTCCCGGTCATCCGGGTGGATCGCGGTAATCACCTGCGCCACATCCGGGTGCTGCAGGAAGGCGCGCAGCGTATGGGTCAGCACGACGGCACCCTGCAGCGGCATATATTGCTTGGGCATGTCGCCGCCAAACCGGTGGCCGCGCCCGGCGGCGACAATCAGGACGGCGGTAGCGGGCTGGGCGGTCATGGACTAAGGGTCTGCCTGAAAAACGGGACATGCGAAAAAACAGGCAGCCCCTCGGGAATTTGGGGCTGAAAGCTAGCCGCCGCTCCCCGGCCTGCCAAGCGCCGGGGGCAAAAATATCATGCAAAGCCGCACCTTACCGCTTGTCGCGGCCCGCGCATCTGTGTAGTTTGATCAACAAATAGGCAGCCAGAATATGTGCACACCAACTGAGCAAGTAGCGGGCGGGGCCCCATCCCCGTCCACCGCCGCCGATGACACCGCTCCCGCAGACGGGGCGGGCGGTCAGGTGCGGCGCGATCCTGTGTGCATCAGCCGGGGCGGCACGGACATCCATGTGGAGCCGGTGTTTCTTGCTCCCATGTCCGGCATCACCGACCTGCCGTTCCGCCGGGCCGTCCGCGCCCAGGGCGGCGGCCTCGTCGTCTCCGAGATGATCGCGTCCGAGGATCTTGTCCGTGAAAAGGAAGACGTGGTCCTGCGCGCCCGCCGGGAGGCGGCGGAAGAGCCCATGGCCGTGCAGCTCGCCGGCCGCGAAACGCGCTGGATGGGGGAGGCGGCCCGCATCGCCCAGGCCTCCGGTGCCCGCATCATCGACATCAATATGGGCTGCCCCGCCAAGAAGGTGGTCGGAGGCCTCTCCGGCTCGGCGCTCATGCGCGATCTCGATCACGCCATCGACCTCGTAAAGGCCACCCTCGACGCGGTGGATGTGCCCGTCACCCTCAAGATGCGCACCGGCTGGGACATGGACAGCCGCAACGCGCCCGAGCTTGCCGCCCGCGCCGAGGAAGAAGGCGTGGCACTTGTCACCGTGCATGGCCGCACCCGCAACCAGTTCTACACCGGCACCGCTGACTGGGCCTTTGTCCGCGAAGTAAAGGCCGCCGTCAGCGTCCCCCTCATCGTCAATGGCGATATCTGCACCATTGCTGACGCCGAAGACGCCCTCGGCCAGTCCGGTGCCGACGGCGTCATGGTGGGGCGCGGTGCCCAGGGCACGCCGTGGCGGCTGGCGCAGATCGCAGCCTCCCTCGCCGGGCGGCCCGTGCCCGAAGATCCGGATACGGAACAGCGGCTGGAGATCGTCCGCCGCCACTATGCCGATACGCTGGAGCATTACGGCGAGGCGCTGGGCGTCCGCTGCGCCCGCAAACACCTGGCTTGGTATGTGGAAGACCTCGAGCAGCATCTCGGCGTCAGCCTGCGCGCCGCCAAGGCCAGCCTGTGCCGCATGTCCGACCCCGCCGAGGTGCTGTCGGCCCTTACCGCCATTTTCACCGCCGTCGGCGATCAAGCCGCCGCAGAGGAGAGCGCCGCCTGATGGCAGAGCACGCGATTGACCTGAGCAAGGCTGATTTTTCTTCCGGCTCACCGGAAGCGCATCTGCTGGACGCCCTGCCGCATCCCGTCATGAAGGTCGATCCCGACGGCAATGTTGCCTTCGTCAATGTGGTGGCCGAACAGTTCTTTGCAGCCAGCGCCGCCGTCATTCTCGGCAAGCCGCCGAGCGAACTCGTGGCCTTCGGCAGCCCCCTTGTCGCCCTTATTGACCAGGTGCAGGCCACCGGCGCCTCCGTCACCGAATATGGCGTCGCCATCGGCAGCCCGCGCATGGGCGAGCGGGACGTGGACATCCAGGTTGCCCCCATCGTCGAGGAGCCCGGCGCCGTCGCCGTCATGCTCCAGGAGCGCACCATCGCCCACAAGATGGACCGGCAGCTCACCCATCGCGGCGCCGCCCGCTCGGTGATGGGCATGGCCGCCGTCCTGGCGCATGAAATCAAAAACCCCCTGTCCGGTATTCGCGGCTCCGCCCAGCTCCTTGAAATGGGCGTGCAGCCGGAAGACCGCCATCTCACCCGCCTGATCACTGAGGAGGTGGACCGCATCTGCAAGCTGGTGGATTCGATGGAGGTGTTCTCCGACCAGCGCCCGCTGGAGGTGGAGCCCGTCAACATCCACGAGGTGCTGGACCATGTCCGCCGCCTCGCCGGCACGGGCGTCGCAAAGGATATTCGGCTTACGGAGGAATATGACCCCTCCCTGCCGCCGGTCCCCGGCTCCCGCGACCAGCTGATCCAGGTCTTCCTCAACCTCGTTAAGAACGCCGCGGAAGCAGTGGACCCGGAAGACGGCGAGATCGTCATCTCTACCGCGTATCGGCCCGGCGTGCGTCTCTCCATTCCCGGCAGCAGCGAGCGTGTCAGCCTGCCGCTTGAAGTCTGTGTGCGCGACAACGGCCCCGGCGTGCCGGAGGACCTGCTGCCGCACCTGTTTGATCCCTTCGTTACCACCAAGTCCTCCGGCACCGGCCTCGGCCTTGCGCTGGTGGCAAAGATTGTCGGCGACCATGGCGGCGTCATCGAATGTGACAGCCAGCCCCGCCGCACCGTGTTCCGCGTGCTCCTCCCCATCAAGCGCGCCCCCATCAGGAACCCGTCCCTCGGTGCCAACAGCGCCGTGATCGGCAACGGCTCAGGAGAGCAAGATGCCAAGTGAAACAATTCTCGTTGCCGATGATGACGGCGCCATCCGCACGGTCCTCAACCAGGCGCTGGGCCGGGCAGGCTTCGATGTGCGCTCCACCGGCAACGCCTCCACCCTGTGGCGCTGGGTCAGCCAGGGGGAGGGCGATCTGGTCATCTCCGATGTGGTGATGCCGGACGAAAACGCCTTCGACCTGATCCCCCGCATCAAGAAGCTGCGGCCCGAACTGCCCATCATCGTCATGAGCGCCCAGAACACGCTGATGACCGCCATCACGGCAGCCGAGCGTGGCGCCTATGAGTATCTGCCCAAGCCGTTTGACCTCAACGAGCTGACCGGCATCGTCCGCCGTGCCCTGTCACAGCCCAAGACGAGCGTCGCCAAGCGCGAGCCGGAAAGCGACGAGGACCGTATCCCCCTCATCGGCCGCTCCGCCGCCATGCAGGAAATCTACCGCGTCATGGCACGCCTCGTCGGCACGGACCTGACCGTGATGATCATCGGCGAAAGCGGCACCGGCAAGGAGTTGGTCGCCCGCGCCCTGCATGACTACGGCAAGCGTCGTAATGGCCCCTTCGTCGCCATCAACATGGCCGCCATCCCGCGCGAACTCATCGAGTCCGAGCTGTTCGGCCACGAGAAGGGCTCCTTCACCGGCGCCAGCGGCCGCGGCGTCGGCCGCTTCGAGCAGGCCGAAGGCGGCACGCTGTTCCTCGACGAGATCGGCGACATGCCGATGGACGCCCAGACCCGTCTGCTGCGCGTGCTGCAGGAAGGCGAATACACCACCGTCGGCGGCCGCAACCCCATCAAGACCGATGTGCGCATCGTCGCCGCCACCAACCGCGACCTGCGCCAGCTCATCAATCAGGGCCTGTTCCGCGAAGACCTGTTCTATCGCCTCAACGTGGTGCCGATCCGGTTGCCGCCGCTGCGCGAACGCTCCGAGGACATTCCCGATCTGGTCCGCCACTTCCTCGCCCTGTGCGAGGAAGAGGGCCTGCCCGCCAAGTCGATCGACAATGCAGCGCTTGACCTGCTCCGCCGTCACCGCTGGCCGGGCAATGTGCGCGAGCTTGAAAATCTCGTCCGCCGGCTGGCAGCGCTCTACACGGAAGACACCATCACCGCGGAGGTGATCCACGCCGAACTCTCCGAACCTGCCGCCGCCACGGGCGTGGCGGAAGGGGCCGAGGACGAGACCCTGGGTGCGGCCATCGAGCGCCACTTGCAGCGCCTGTTCGCGGAATATGGCGATGCCCTGCCGCCGCCGGGCCTCTATGAGCGACTGCTGAAGGAGCTGGAGCGGCCGCTGATTTCCATGTCCCTGGGCGCCACCCGTGGCAACCAGATCAAGGCCGCGCAGCTACTGGGCCTCAACCGCAACACCCTGCGCAAGAAGATCCGCGACCTCGATATCCAGGTCGTGCGGGGAATACGCTAACGGAAACAACGGCTTGGCGTGCTTGTCTGCCTGTCGCATTCCGGCAACAATGTTGTTGATTTGCATCTGTTGCATCGTCACAATACCGCTTCCCCCGTGAGGCCGGTGTGACACCGCAGGGCTGAAACGGGGTTTGCACACAGGGCACCCCGGGGATGACGTCCACAAGTTCGACAGCAGATCTCAAGGGCTCCTACAGGACCGCCACAGCGCGCGTTGCCTGGTGGCTGCGTCGTATCCAGTGGCCCACCTTTCTCGGCATCGCCCTGGCCATCGCCGCGGTCATCAGCGGCATCATCACCTATCTGTCGCTGACCGGCGCCACTGATTTCACCCCCACCCGCGGCCAGGCCATCGCCATGATGCTGGTCAACCTGGCGCTGGTGCTGACCCTGCTGGCCCTCATCGCCTACCGGCTCGTGCGCCTGTGGATGGCCCGCCGCGCCGGCAATGCGGGTGCGCGGCTGCATGTGCGGCTCGTCGCCATGTTCAGCCTCGTGGCGATCATGCCGGCCATCATCGTGGCCGTCTTCGCGGCCATCACCCTCGACCGCAGCCTCGATTCCTGGTTCTCCGACCGCACCCGCACCATCGTCAACAATGCCGCCACTGTCGCCCAGGCCTATCTGGACGAGCACCGCCAGGTGCTCCGCGCCGACGCGCTGGCCATGGCGGCGGACCTCAACCGCTACGCACCGCTTTACTTTTCCAATCCCGCCCGCTTCCGCGAGGTGATGACGACGCAGGCGGCACTCCGCTCCCTGTCCGGCGCCTTCGTGGCGGATTCATCCGGCACCCTCATGTCCTATGCGGACGGTTCCGCCCAGACGCGGATTGATCCGCCGACCCCGGAATTCCTGAAGGAGCTGGGGGAGGGCGAAGCCCACCTGACGTCGAGCGAAGCCGGTGACCAGGTGCAGGCACTGGTGCGGCTGACCGGCTTCGAGGATGCCTTCCTGCTCGTCACCCGCTTCGTTGATGCGCGCGTGCTGGACCACCTGGCCCGCACCCAGGCGGCCGCCGCGGAATACGACAATCTCGAAAGCCGCCGCTACACCTTCCAGCTCACCTTCGCCCTCATCTACGTCATGGTGGCGCTGCTCGTGCTGCTGGCAGCCATCTGGTTCGGCCTGTGGGCGGCCAACCGCATGGTCGCCCCCATCGGCATGCTGGTGGGCGCGGCGGAGCGCGTCTCCGACGGCGATCTCACCACCCGCGTTGAAGTGGGCAGCGACGCCGATGAGATCACGGCGCTGGGCCGCACCTTCAACCGCATGACCGGCCAGCTGCAAAGCCAGCGCAACGAACTGGTGGAAGCCAACCAGCAGCTCGACCGCCGCCGCCGCTTCACCGAAACCGTGCTCTCCGGCGTCAGCGCCGGCGTCATCGGCCTCGACGCCAAGGGCCGCATCAATCTCGTCAACCGCAGCTGCCTGTCGCTCCTGGGCCGCACCCGCGACGAGCTGATCGGCCAGCCCCTCATCACCGCAGTGCCGGAGACCAGCATCTTCGTCCGCCAGGCCATTGCCCGCAGCGACCGCCCGTCCGAGGGCCAGATCATCATCCCGCAGGAGGATGGCGGCGAGCGCACCCTGACCATCCGCGTGGTGTCTGAAAAATCCGGCGACGGCGCGCACGGCTTCGTCGTGACGCTCGACGACATCTCCGAGCTTGTCTCCGCCCAGCGCGCCTCCGCCTGGGCCGACATCGCCCGCCGCATCGCGCATGAGATCAAGAACCCGCTGACACCGATCCAGCTCTCCGCCGAGCGCCTCAAGCGCAAGTTTGGCCCGCAGATCGAGAAGGACCACGAGGTCTTCGAGCAATGCACCAGCACCATCGTCCGCCAGGTCGGCGACCTTGGCCGCATGGTGGATGAGTTCTCGTCCTTCGCCCGCATGCCCACCGCCGTCATGGCCGAGGAAGACGTGTCCGAGCTGGCGCGCGAGGCTCTGTTCCTGCAGCGCGTCGCCGCCACCAACCTGTCCTTCGAGTTCGACGAGACGAGCCCGCCGGTGCACGCGGAATGTGACCGCCGCCTCATCGGCCAGGCGCTCACCAACCTCATCAAGAACGCGCGCGAGGCCATCGAAACCCGTCACGCGCAACACGGCACGGCGCCGGACGAGGAAGCAGACCGCATCGTCGTCGATGTGCGCGACATGGGCGAGATGGTATCGGTCAGCGTATCCGACACCGGCATCGGCCTGCCGCGGTCAGAGCGCTACCGGCTGCTTGAGCCTTACGTGACCCACCGCGAAAAGGGCACGGGTCTCGGCCTCGCCATCGTGAAGAAGATCATGGAAGACCATGGCGGCACCCTGGCGCTGGAGGATGCGCCCTGGGTTGCCGAGGGCGGGCACGGCGCGTGCATCCGCCTCACTTTCCCGAAGCGCCAGGAAGCGGCGCCGTCGGACGACGACACACTTGAGCAGTATCCGGACGATCCGGATACGACCGAAGGATTTGCCGATGACTCGCTGAACGGCCTTTTCGGCCTCGGCACATCGGCCGGACGTTAAGATTGGGGGGCTAGACGAATGGCATCTGACATTCTGATCGTCGATGACGAGTTCGACATCCGCGAACTCATGGCGGGCATCCTGGAGGATGAGGGCTACGAGACGCGCCTTGCCGCCAACAGCGATGAGACGCTGAAGGCCATTCAGGCCCGCGTGCCGCGCCTCGTGGTGCTCGATGTGTGGCTGCAGGGCAGCCGCATGGACGGCCTCGACCTGCTCGCCGCCATCAAGGAGAAGCACCCGGACCTGCCGGTCGTCGTCATCTCCGGCCACGGCAATGTCGAAACCGCCGTCACCGCCATCAAGAACGGCGCCTATGACTACATCGAAAAGCCCTTCAAGGCGGACCGGCTGGTCCTCATCGTCAAGCGCGCCCTTGAAGCCTCGACCCTCAAGCGCGAGAACGAGGAACTGCGCCAGCGCTCCAGCGACGAAGCAGAGCTTGTCGGCAATTCCTCGAGCCTCAACCAGCTCCGCCAGATGGTGGACCGCATCGCCCCCACCAACAGCCGTGTGCTGATCACGGGACCGTCGGGCTGCGGCAAGGAAGTGGTGGCGCGCATGCTGCACGCCCGCTCCCTGCGCACCACGGGAGACTTCGTGGTCATCAACGCGGCCACCATGGCGCCCGAGCGCATGGAAGAGGAACTCTTCGGCGTCGAGGCGGCGGAGGGCCGCCCGGCCAAGGTCGGCGTCTTCGAGCAGGCCCACAAGGGCACGCTCTTCCTCGATGAAGTGGCGGACATGCCGCTGGAAACCCAGGGCAAGATCCTCCGTGTCCTCGTGGACCAGACCTTCGAGCGCCTTGGCGGCGGCCCTCGCGTGCAGGTGGATGTGCGCGTGGTGTCGTCATCAAGCCGCGACCTCACCACCGAGATCGCCGCGGGCCGCTTCCGCGAGGATCTCTATCACCGCCTCAACGTGGTGCCGATCACCGTGCCCGCCCTGGCCGACCGCCGCGAAGACATCCCCGTGCTCGCCGAGCACTTCATGGATCGCATCGCATCCGCCACCGGCCTGTCGGTCCGCAAGATCGGCGAAGACGCCATGGCCGCGCTCCAGGCCCATGACTGGCCGGGCAATGTGCGCCAGCTGCGCAACAACATCGAGCGGCTGCTGATCCTCGCCTCCGGCGACAAGGACGGCGCGATTACCGCCGACATGCTGCCGTCGGAAGTGGCGCGCACCACCCCGCAGGTGGGCGAGGGCGAGGCGGGCCAGAACATCATGGCCCTGCCGTTGCGCGAGGCGCGGGAAAGCTTCGAGCGCCAGTATCTGATGGCGCAGATCCGCCGTTTCGGGGGCAACATCTCCCGCACCGCCGCCTTTATCGGCATGGAGCGCTCGGCGCTTCACCGCAAGCTCAAGTCGCTGGGGGTCACCACCTCCAACCGCTCGGAAGTAAGCGCCTGACGCCCGATTGTGATACCACCATCGCCTGCGCCCGGCTTCAGCCGTCAAGCGCAGGCGGCGTTTTCTGTCCCCGTCCCCCGGCGGCACTCAAGAGCAGTCCCACGAGCATCTCATGAAAGTCATCGTTTGCGGCGCGGGCCAGGTCGGCTCCGGCATTGCCCGTCAATTGGCGGCGGAACACAACGACGTCACCGTCATCGACAATTCGCCGGACCTGATCCAGCAGATGGCCGACAATCTCGATGTGCGGACGGTGGTGGGCTATGCCTCCCATCCGGACGTGCTGGAGCGCGCCGGCGCGCGCGAGGCCGACATGGTCATCGCTGTCACCTTCGCCGATGAAGTCAACATGGTCGCCTGCCAGGTGGCGCACTCGCTGTTCAACGTGCCCACAAAGATCGCCCGCATCCGTGCCCAGAGCTATCTGTGGCCCATGTGGCAGGACCTGTTCACCCGCGATCACATGCCCATCGACGTGATCATTTCCCCGGAACTGGAAGTTGGCCGCGACGTGATGCGCCGCCTGGAAATGCCCGGCGCACTCGAAGCCATTCCCTTCGCCGACGGGCATGTCTCCTTCCTCGGCATTGCCCTTGAAGACGATTGCCCGGTGGTCAACACCCCGCTTCGTCAGCTGACGGAGCTTTTCCCGGACCTCAAGGCCGTTGTTACCGGCGTGCAGCGCGGCGACCGTCTGTTCGTGCCGGATTCAGGCGACCAGATGATGGTCGGCGACGTGGCCTATGTGGTGACCGAAACCAGCCAGACCCGCCGCGTCCTCTCCCTGTTCGGCCATGAGGAACAGGCCGCCCGCCGCATCGTCATCGTCGGTGCCGGCAATATCGGCCGCCACGTGGCCAAGGAGCTGGAAGAGACCCACAACCGGGTCAAGGTGAAGATCATCGAGGCAGACAAGTCCCGCGCCGTCATGGCCGCAGACGCCCTGTCCCGCACGGTGATCCTCAACGGTGACGCGCTGGACGAGGAAGTGCTACGCGAAGCCGGGGCCAACAATGCCGAGACGCTGGTGGCGCTAACCAATGACGACGAGGTCAATATCCTGAGCTGCGTCATGGCCAAGCAGCTCGGCTGCGAGCGCACCGTCGCCCTCATCAACAACCGCGCCTATGCCAGCCTCAAGGGCGCCATGGGCATTGATGCCTTCGTCAACCCGCGCGCCACCACCGTGTCCACCGTGCTGCGCCATGTGCGCCGCGGGCGTATCCGCGGCGTGTCCTCCGTGCAGGATGGCAAGGCGGAAGTGATCGAGGCCGAAGCACTGGCCACCTCCACCCTGGTGGGCCGCCCGCTGCGCGAGGCCGAACTGCCGAGCGGCATGCGCATCGGCGCCATCCTGCGTGAGGAGGAGGTCCTCGTGCCCCGTGGCGACACGGAAATTCAGGCCGGTGACCGCGTCATCATGTTTGCCATGGCCGACGAGGTGCGCCGCGTCGAGCGCATGTTCCGCGTCAGCATCGAGTTCTTCTAAGAGGCAAGGGAGCGGGCAGCGCCATGTCGTTTCCCATCATAGGCGTCGTCCTTGCCGCATCCCTGTCGGTAATCGCCTTCGCGCATCTGCTGCCCGCCGTCATCGCCCTGTCCGTGGGCCAGCCGGGCCAGGCGGTCATCTTCCTGATGACCGGTCTGCTGACAGCCTTCATCGCCGGTGCGCTGGCTTTCAGCGTGCGCGGGCAGGGGCACCGGCCCTCGGCGGCTGAACGCATTCTCGCGCTCTCCACCATCTGGCTGGTCACCCCGGCCTTCGCAGCCATCGCCTTTGTCGGCATCGACCCTGAAGTCCTCTATATGGACGCCTATTTCGATGCGGTCTCGGCCCTCACCACCACCGGTGCCGTGGCCACAAACCCCAGCTTCGCCAGCATCGAGGAAGCCGCCCCGCTCACCATCTGGCGCGCCACCCTGCAATGGATCGGGGGCTATGCCTCCGTGATGACCGCCATGCTGGTGCTGGCGCAGCTTGGCCTTGCAGGCCTGTCCCTGCGCCGCGCGCCCATCCCGCCGGGCATGACGTCAGGCCCCTTCGGGCGCTACTGGCCTGCCATGCTGGCGCTGGGGGTGGCCTATGGCGGCATCACGCTCATGGGCCTTGTCGGGCTGCTGATCAGCGGCATGCCGCTGGTGCCCGCCATCGCGCTCAGCTTTTCAGCGATCGCCACCGGCGGGCTGATGCCTGAAAGCAGCTTTGCCCTTGCCGCCATCGGCCCGTTCCCGGCGCTGGTCATCTGTCTCCTGCTCATTGCCGGTGCCACCAATTTCCTGCGCCACGCCGGCATGTCCCGCCGCACCATCGCCAGCTACCTTGATGATCCGGAAGTGCGCTATCTTCTACTCGGCATCGCGGCGGGCGGCATCGTGCTGGCGACGGTCATTGCCCTGTTCTCCGGCGGGGGCCTGTCTGTGCTCGATGCCATGATGTGGATGGCATCCCTGTTGTCGACATCCGTGGTCCCGGTCACCGAGGAAGGCTTCCGCCAGATCCCGCTGCTGGTGGCACTTGCCGTCGTCTTTGTCGGCGGCAGCACCATGTCCACGGCAGGCGGCCTCAAGCTCATGCGCATCTCCCTGCTCATCAAGCAGGGTTCGCGCGAGATTTCCCGCCTGTCCCATCCGCACGGCATCGTGCACACGGAGTTCGGCGGACGGCCGTTCTCCATCCCCATCATGCGCGGCGTCTGGGCCATGTTCGTCATGATGCTGGTGGCAGCGGTGCTCACCACCCTGGGCCTCACCCTTTATGGCGTGTCCTTCGAGATGGCCATCGCGGCCTCCATCGCGGCACTGTCCAATGCAGGCCCCGTACTCGGCTTTGCGCCTGATGCGGCAGGCAATGTGCTGGGCCTCGACATGATGCAGGCCTATGCCGCCATGGCCCCCGGCGCCAAGCTCGTGCTTGCCATCGCCATGATCGCCGGGCGCATCGAGGTGCTGGCGGCCGCTGCCGTACTTGCAGCCTTGCGCACGACCGACAGCGCCTGATGAGCACCTGTGGGCCCCCGTAATCCTGCGGGACAGATATGCGCCCTTTCATGCGAACCCTGTGCTACACGGTCGCCCCGCCCGGCAGACACCGGGCAGGCAGCGCTGACGACAGGAGCGGCATCCTCCCGTTTTTTCCTGTGCAACTGCTCATGAATTATGCAAATCCGCCCGTACCGGCGAATTAGGACTTGTTCCGCAAGAAAACTGTATCAATTAATTGGTAGTCAGGGCGCGTGGAACAGGACCAGCCAGGTGCTGTAGCCTGCCTCAAGTCCCGCGAGGTTGCCGTCCCCACAGGCAGCCGGCGGTCGGCACAAGAAAAAAAGAAAGGCCAAACTGATGTCCTCCGAGAAACCTCAAAACCTCCAGGACACCTTCCTCAATTACATTCGCAAGCAGAAAATGCCGGTCACCGTCTTCCTGGTGAACGGCGTGAAGCTGCAAGGCGTGGTAACCTGGTTTGACAGCTTCTGCGTGCTTCTGCGCCGTGACGGCCATTCGCAGCTCGTGTACAAGCACGCGATTTCTACCATCATGCCGTCTGCGCCGGTCCAGCTGTTCGATGATGAAGGCGAAGGGTCCGGCGCGTAACAAGCGCAGGACCGCATCCGCCAATTGACGACACCTAAGGACGCCAAGCAGAGCCGCCGCACGGCCCCCGACGACGAGCCGGATTTCATCCCGCTTGAGGACCGCGTTGCGGCGACCGATATCGGCCGCGCCATCGTGCTGCACCCCTGGATCAAGTCCGGGGGTGCTGGCGCGCATCTGCGCCCCGGCCAGCGCGCGCCCGAGGACCGGCTGGAAGAGGCCGTGGGCCTTGCCGCGGCCATCCATCTCGACGTCGCCCATTCAGCCGTCGTGCCCGTCGCCTCGCCCAAGCCCGGCACCCTGTTCGGCGAAGGCAAGGTGGAAGAGATCAAGGGGCTGGTGAAGCTGGAGGAGGCGGGCCTCGTCATCATCGACGGCCCGGTCACCCCCATCCAGCAGCGCAATCTCGAGCGCGCCTGGAAGACCAAGGTGCTGGACCGCACCGGCCTGATCCTCGAGATCTTCGGCGAGCGCGCGGCCACCCGTGAAGGCGCTTTGCAGGTGGAACTGGCCCACCTCATCTACCAGAAGAGCCGCCTGGTCCGCTCCTGGACCCACCTTGAGCGTCAGCGCGGCGGGCTCGGCTTTGTCGGCGGCCCCGGCGAAACCCAGATCGAGGCTGACCGCCGCCATATCCAGGACCGCATCACCAAGCTGGAAAACCAGCTTGAGCGCGTCACCCGCACCCGTGAGCTGCACCGCAAGAAGCGCCGCCGCGTGCCTTATCCCATCGTCGCGCTCGTCGGCTACACCAATGCCGGCAAGTCCACCCTGTTCAACCGCATGACGGCAGCGGAGGTGATGGCGGAGGACATGCTGTTTGCCACCCTCGACCCCACCATGCGGGCGCTCGACATGCCCGGCGGCCAGCGCGTCATCCTGTCCGATACGGTGGGCTTCATTTCCGATCTGCCCACGTCCCTCGTTGCCGCCTTCCGCGCCACGCTGGAAGAGGTGCTGGAAGCCGACCTGATCCTGCATGTGCGCGACATCTCCCACCCGGAGACCGCCGCCCAGCGCCTCGACGTGCACCAGGTGCTGCGCGAACTCGGCGTCGACCCGCAGGACACTGGCCTCATCGTCGAGGTTGCCAACAAAATTGACCTGCTCGAGCCCGCCGCCCGCACCGTGCTGGAGGCGGAAGCAGCCGCAGACCCCAACCAGGTCCTCGTATCCGCGATGACGGGGGAGGGGATCGGCACCCTCAACACCCTCATCGAAACCCGGGTGACGGCGCATCTGATGGATCTCGACGTGACGCTGACACCGGCGGACGCCGCCGCGCGCGCCTGGCTGCATCAGCACTGCACGGTGGTGCGGGAGGATGCGCCGGATACGGACGGCAATGTGGAGATCCACATCAAGGCATCTGCGGCCGATATCGGGCGGATCAACAAGCAGTTCCCCGGTCTGCTGCCGGAGGCGGTGACGCTGCACTAGCAGCAGCCGGGCGGCGGGGCGCTAGAGCTCGCCGCGCTCTTCCTGCTTGGCGCGGGTCCACAGGGCGTCCATCTCGTCCAGCGTGGACTGGTCCGGCGTGCGGCCCTCTTCGGCCAGCCACGCCTCGATGCGGCGGAAGCGCCGCTCGAACTTCGCGTTGGTCCCGGCAAGCGCCTGCTCGGGGTCCACGTCGAGATGGCGGGCGAGATTGGCATAGACAAACAGGATGTCGCCCAGCTCATCCATCACCCGGGCCATGTCCGCGCCATCCTGCTTTTCTGCGCTGTCGATCTCGGCTTTCAGCTCGTTGGTTTCTTCCACCAGCTTGTCCAGCACCTGCGCTGTCTGCGGCCAGTCAAAGCCTACGCGCGCGGCGCGCTTCTGAAGCTTCACGGCACGCACAAGCGAGGGCAAGGCGCGCGGGATCCCGTCCAGCGTGCCCGGCGGCGTGTCCTGGCCGGATTTCGCCGCCCGTTCCTCCGCCTTGATCTTCTCCCAGGTGCCGGCCACCGCAGGCGCCGTATCCGCGTCGCCGTCGCTGAACACATGCGGATGGCGGCGGATCATCTTGTCGGAGATCGACTGCACCACGTCGGCGAAGGTGAACGCTCCTTCGTCCTCGGCGATGCGGGAGTGGAACACCACCTGCAGCAGCAGGTCGCCCAGCTCGTCCTTCAGATCGGCCATGTCCCCGCGCTCGATCGCGTCCGCCACTTCATAGGCTTCCTCGATCGTGTAGGGCGCGATGGTTGCGTAGGTCTGTTCCAGGTCCCACGGACACCCGCCCTCCGGATCCCGCAGCCGCGCCATGATGGCCAAAAGGGCCTCGATGCGGCGGCGGTCGTCGGGGGGCGGGGTCGAATGGGGCATGGGGTCAGTCCGCGGGCCTGTCATGGATGGTTGTCGCCACAGCACTCACGGCCGCAGCGGCATCCGCCGCAGTCTCGTGGTCATGGTGCCGGTCCGCAAGCTGCCGGCGCATTTCTTCCTGCGCGGCCTTGGTCAGCGGGTAATTCCACATCACAAGCCCCGCCGCCAGCATGAACAGCGCCGGCATCCCCACATAGAGCGCCAGGAGCTGGTCCAGCGTCTCCGGACTATTGGCCCCGGGCTCCGCCACGAAGCCGATCAGGTCAAGGATGGGGTAGGTGATGCCGACCGAGAGGGCAAAGCCGATCTTGTTGGTCATGGTCAGCAGCGAATAATAGAGCCCGGTCCGCTGCTGGCCGGTCTCCAGCAGATCCTTGTCGCACACATCAGCCATGATCGCGCGCAGCAAAAACGAACCCGCCCCATAAGCAATGCCGTACAGCACATTGCCGAAGAACAGCCACCAGAACTCCCCGCGCGGCATGAACACCACCAGCGGCAGGGCGATGGCGCCATAGAACATGGCCGTCGCCAGCGTCCGGTGCTTGCCGAAGCGGTGCGACATCCGCAGCCAGATCGGCACGCCCACGAACCCGGCCACGAAATAGACCAAGAGCAGCAGGCTCGCCCATTTCGGCAGGTCCATCACATAGGACGCAAAGAAGATGTAGAGCGACCCGGTAATGCCAGGTGCCACGCCCACCAGAAGGTCTGCCAGCAAGACCCGGCGCAGCAGCGTGTTCTTCAGCAGCAGGCGGCCGGACTCCATCCAGTTGATCGCCGCCTGCGGCACGCCCTTGAACTCCGGCACCGCCCACACGGCGATGCCCACGGTCAGTGGCAGCAGGATGATGACAAACCAGCCCATCGCCGCCACGCTGTCCGACCGGCCCGTGCCGTCGGCGGCAAATTCCACCAGCGCCGGCAGCGCCAACACGGTGAACGACCCGAAGATCAGCGCAAATTCCCGCCAGCCCTGAATGGATGAGCGCTCGTCATAATCCTGCGACAGCTCGGCGCCCCAGGACATGTGCGAGATAGTGATCAGCGTCCAGCCCACATAGAGCACCACCATCCAGCCGAACAAATAGAGTCCCGTCACTTCCCCCTGCGGCATGAACAGCATCCATGCCGAGAACATCAGGATGGGCGTTGAGATGACGATCCAGTGCCGCCGCCGCCCCCAGGGCGAGTGAATACGGTCCGAGACCGTGCCCAGCACCGGGTCGGTGAACACGTCCCAGAACCGGGCGATCATGAAGATCCAGCCAACCAGCGACAGCGACAGCCCCATATCCTCCGCATAGAAGGGAGGCAGGTAGACCACGATGGGAAGGCCAAGGGCGGAAATGGGGATGGAGGGCAGGGCGAACGCGGCAAGCTGCCCCCGGCTGATGCGGCCTTTGGCCATGGAACTCGTTACCTCACTGAACTCTGGGATACGCGGATCGGCTTTTTGCGGGGCACCCTAATGCCCCTTCACTCCGCGCACAATCACGCGTGACAGTTTGTCAAAGCTGAATCCCGAAGCGTGACGCGACGAAAACCACCAGCCCGTAAAGCGCAACCGTCATCAGAACCGATGCACCTAGCGCCGCCCAGAAGGCCATCCCCCCGCGCAGTAGCATCGGCATGACAAGAAACATCGGCAGCGACGGCAGCACGTAGAAGAAAGTCGCTTCCAGATGGTTCGCCACCCGCACCGTGTCGCCGGTATCGTTCCATAGCCAGATCACCGCCAGGATCGAGATCAGCGGCAGCGACGCCACCAGAGCCCCGAAAGCCGGGCTGCGCTTGGACGTCTCGGCGACGATCATCACCAGAATGCCCGACAGGGCGGCCTTGATGGCGGCTTGCAGCATGAAAATCCCTCCGCAGGCGCGCGCAGTGCGCCGCCGGCTAGTAGTGGCTCATATAGCCGCCATCCACGGCCAGCGTGTGCCCGGTCACATAGCTTGCGGCATCGGACGCGAGAAACACCGCCGCCCCGCCGATTTCCTGCGGTTCACCCCAGCGCCCGAGCGATGACCGGTCGCGCGGCATCTGGGTGATGGCCTCGACCTCCACCAGCGGTGCATTGAACTCGGTGGCGAAAAAGCCGGGGCAGATCGCGTTGACCGTGATGCCATGCGGCCCGAGCTCCGCCGCCAGCGCGCGGGTCGCCGTTGCCAGCCCGCCCTTGGCCATGCCGTAGACCGGGTCGCCCTTGAGCGAGATATGGGCGCCGATGGAGGTGACGTTGATGATCCGGCCGCGCCCCTTACCCACCATGTGGCGGGCCGCCATGCGCGACAGCTCGAACGGCGCAATGAGGTCCACATGGATCAGGTCGGCGATGGCCTGCTCCTCGAACGCGAACAGGTCGCGCCGGTCACGCGCCGCGGCATTGTTGAGCAGGATGTCGATGCCGCCATCCGTGTCCACCAGGTGCTGCACCGCCTTGCGCGCGGCGGCGAGGTCGCCGGGGTCAAAACACAGCGGCTGCACCTTGAGGTCCTCCGCCGTCAGCCGTTCCGCCGTTGCATGCAGCGTCTCAGCGTCCCGCCCGCCAATGGCCACATGGGCACCGGCGCCTGCCAGGGCCCGCGCCATTTCAAGGCCAAGCCCGCGCGCAGCCCCTGTTACCAGCGCCACCCGGCCGGTCAGGTCAAACGGATGCGCGCTCATGCGAGGCCCAGAACCTGGTCAGAAACATAGGGGTTGGTCTGCCGCTCATACTCAAAGGTGGAAAGAGGCCCGTGCCCCGGCACAAAGCCCGTATCGCCGCCCAGCGTGAACAGGCGGTCCCGAATCGAATCGATGAGCTGCTGGTGGTTTCCGCGCGGAAAATCAGTGCGTCCCACAGATCCCTGGAAGATCACGTCGCCCACCAGCGCGATGCGCGACGGGCCATGATGAAAGACCACATGCCCCGGCGTGTGGCCCGGGCAATGAATCACATCCAGCGTCAGCCCGCCGACGGTCACCGTGTCCCCATGGTCCAGCCAGCGCGTCGGTTCGAACAGGGGATATTCCGGCAGGCCGTATTTGGCGGATTGCTCGGGCAGGGTCTCGATCAGGAAGGCATCGTCCTTGTGCGGCCCCTCGATGGGCACCCCGTAGGTGCGGGCGATCTCGCCCGCCGCGCCCGCATGGTCCAGATGCCCATGGGTCAGCAGCACCTTTTCAAGCGTGAACCCGGCTTCCGAGATGGCGTCGCTCAGCCGTCCGATATCGCCGCCGGGGTCGCAGATCGCCCCCACCATGGTTTCATCGTCCCACAGCAGCGAGCAGTTCTGCTGCAGCGGGGTCACGGGCACGATGGCGATTTTCAGGGGCATGGCGGCAATCCGGTCTCTTCAATAATGGGTCGCCCTAGTTCTAGCGCGTTGCCGCGCCAGCGCAACTAGCTGCCGGACGCCATGAAGGCCTCGAACGCTGCCGCGTAATCCTTGTGCCAGCGCGACAGGGGCGGGCGGTTTTCAATCATGTCCCCGGCGGTCCACGCGATCCGCTTTTCGTCTGTCTGCCGGTCTACGTCATTGTCCGGACACAGAATATAGAACTCGTCGCGTCCAAGCGCGTCGAACAGGAAGTCCGCCACCTGCTCGGACGTCCAGGCAGCCGGTGGCTTCTCCGGCAGGAACTGGCTGATCATCCCCGTATAGGTAAAGCCCGGCACCAGCAGATGCGCGCTCAGTGCCCCGCCTTCAAGCGAGCGCAGCTCATGGGCCAGCATCTCGGTAAATGCCTTCACCCCGGCCTTCGACACATTGTAGGCGCTGTTGCCCGGCGGCAGGGTGATGCCCTGCTTGGAGCCCGTATTGACCACGAAGCCTGCCTGCCCATGCGCCAGCATATGCGGCACGAAGGCCTGCACCCCGTTGATGACACCGCCGAGATTGATTGCCAGCAGGTCACGCCACTTGTCGCCGTTCTCCCACGGCTTGCCCGGGTTCATGCCCGCGCCCGCATTGTTCATCAGGAAGGTGACAGGCCCGCAATCCGCTGCCACGCGGGCCGCCAGCGCATCCAAGGCGCCCGCGTCGCTCACATCCAGCGCATGGGTAATCAGGTCCGGCCCGTCGCCCAGTTCGGCGCGCGCCGCCGTCAGCGCGTCCTCGTTGCGGTCAGCCAGCACCAGCTGCATGCCCGCACCGGCAAGCTGCCTGGCCACCGCGAGGCCGATGCCGTTGGCACCGCCGGTGATGACGGCGGTGGTGCCGGACGCAAGCGGGGTGAGATCGGACAGGGCCATGAAATCCTCCGGACAGGCTGGGGAGTGCTGCGGCCATTATCCGACCGCGAGTCATTTCTGACGCGGAGTGTGGCGATCCGCCCGCAGCCCCGCAAGAGGCCGCAGCCGGAAAACCCTATCCATCACGGATGGGATGGGTGCTGCGCCTAATGCGCCGAGCCTGCCGGAATTTCGTACAGCCCGTCTTTCAGCTCGCCGAACATCTCTTTCACCTGCGGGTGACGGACCGGCTTGCCGCTGTCGTCGATGAGCAGGTTCTGCTCCGACACATAGGCTTCGTACTCGGTTTCGTCATTCTCGGCGAGCAGGTGATAGAACGGCTGATCCTTGTGCGGGCGCATATGCTCCGGGATCGCCAGCCACCATTCCTCGGTATTGTTGAACACCGGGTCCACATCAAAAATGACACCCCGGAACGGGAACAGGCGGTGCTTCACCACCTGGCCGATCCGGAACTTGGCGCGTTTTTCTTCCATGACAGCAGAATAGTCTCAGTCGGCGGCGTTGTCGCCTACGTGATAGACGGTGCGGCTGGGGAACGGGATGGTGAGACCGGCGGCATCGTAGCCTTCCTTCACCTCGCGCGTCTTGTCGAAGGTGAACGGCCAGAAGTCAGCAGACTTCACCCACACACGGCAAATCACGTTGACGGAACTGTCGCCCAGCGACTTGACGGCGAAGACCGGTTCCGGCGTCGGCAGCACGCGCTCGTCCTCCGCCACCACCTTGCGCATCACGTCCATCGCCTTGCCGATGTCGTCGTCATAGGAAATGCCGCAGGCGATTTCCACGCGCCGCGTCGGCTTGGAGCTGTAATTCTTGATCGCCGAGCTCCACACATCGCTGTTGGGCGCGAAGATCTGCACATTGTCCGGCGTCGCAAGCTCGGTGTTGAACAGCGAGATGCCTTCCACCGTGCCGGACACACCGCCCGCTTCGATATAGTCACCGGTCTTGAACGGGCGCAGGAACAGCAGCATCACGCCCGCCGCCACGTTGGACAGCGTGCCCTGCAAGGCAAGGCCGATGGCGAGGCCTGCCGTGCCCAGCACCGCCAGAAGGCTCGCCGTCTGCACGCCGAACTCCGACAGCACCGCCAGCACCGTGACGATGATGATGATGTAGCGGGTGACATTGCCCAGGAAGCGGCCCAGCATCGGGTCGACGCCGTGCATGCGGCCCAGCAGGCGTTCCACCAGCTTGCGCGCGCGCCCCGCAGCCCAGAAACCGACGATCAGGATAATGAGCGCGCCGATCACACTTAGGCCATAAGTTACGGCAACCTTGCTCAGGGTCTCGGCGGCTTGTTCGGTAATGGTCGCGAAATTCTGGTCCATGAGTGGGCCTTCCAGTCGGGATACATGCGGGATTTGGCGAGGCCGGCTGCCCGGGCGCTCCCAAGCGCACCGGCGAGTCGGCTCAACGGGGAAGATAGAGCATGAAACAGCATAATCAGGCAATTTCCGGGCGTCTGGCCGGGTCTCTCGCCCTTGTCTGCGGGCTGCTGATGTCCGGTGCGGCCGCAGCCCAGCACCAGGGCCTGTTCGAGCGCGGCCCCCGGGCATCCGTCACCGGCGAACACGGCACCTACAACATCGCCTGGATCACGATCACCGATCAGGTGCTGCTGCAGAAGCCCGAATATGAAGTGATGGTGACCTATCACAGCCCCCGCCGCGGTGCCGGCGCAGTGAAGCAGAAGCACTGGGATGAAATGCTGCAGGTGGCCACCGACGAGATCGCCCGCCGCTGCCAGCCCCCCGCCGAATGGGAAGTCCTCACCTCATGGCAGGACTACGACCCCAGCGAGCGCGGCATGGGCGCTGAACTGCGCGTGACCTATACCTGCCGGTAATGAGGGCAGGCCGCCGCCTCAGTTGTTGGTGTTGGTATTCGTGTTGCGCGGGTTCGCCGTCTGGTTCTGACGGATGATCGTTGTTTCCTCGCTTCGGTCGATGCCGACCGAATGCGGATAGGGAAACTCCGTATAGGGAATGGTGGCGGGCACGCCGCCGTCATGCCCCGCCACGCCGTCACCGCAACGCGGCCGCAGGGCGTCGCAGTTCCATTTCACCCCTGACAGCTCACCGCTGATCGACCCGCCGCGCACCTGCACGCACTCGCACGAAATCCCGCCCATGCAGGCGGTGGCACCAAGCGTTGCAGGCTCGCAGCGCGGCAGTTCCGTGCTTGCGGCCTCATCGGCGCGCACGCCGCCGGGCATGGCAAGCACCAATGCCGCGGCCATGGCGAGCGCCGGCACGAGCGCGCGGCTCACATCCAGACCGGAAGTGCTGAAACGGGCAGGGCGCATGGCATCCTCCTTGGGGCGCCGGAAGGGCGCATCCCAGTCTCCCCCGTTCCGGTGAACGATCCGTTGCCCGTGCAGGCACAATTGCCGCTGCCCAGTGTAACAGCCGGGGCAGGGGGACATAGAACCGAGCCTACAGCCCCATCTGCCGCACGGCCAGATCGCGCATGATCTCTTCCGACCCGCCGCCGATCGCCAGCACCTTCACCTCGCGATAGATGCGCTCCACCGAATTGCCGCGCAGATAGCCCGCGCCGCCGAGGATCTGCATCGCTTCCGATGCCACGAATTCCAGCGCCTTGGTGCCGAACACCTTGGCCTTGCAGATTTCCGCCACCGGCATCTCGCCCTCATTGATGGTGTGGCAGATCTGGTCGAGATAGGCGTCCAGCGCCTCGGTCTTGGCGGACATGTCGGCGATCTTGTGGCGGATCACCTGGTGCTCGATCAGCCGCTGGCCGAAGGTCTTGCGCTCCTGCGCCCATTCAATGGAGCAGCGCAGCGCCTCCTTCATCATGCCCAGAGCTTCCGCCGTCAGCCCCACGCGTTCGAGATTGAAGTTCTTCATGATCTCGATGAAGCCGCGTCCCTCAGTGCCCATCAGGTTTTCCGCCGGCACGCGGCAATCATCGAAATAGAGCGTCGCCTGGTCAGAGGCCCACCAGCCCATCTTGGCGCCCAGCGGCGTGCGCGAGAAACCGGGGAAGTCCTTTTCAACGAAGAACAGCGAAATGCCGTTGAGGCCCTCGCCGCCGGTGCGCGCGCCGACCACGAAATAGTCGCTCTTCATGCCGCCGGTGATGAAGGTCTTGGAGCCGTTCAGCACATAATGGTTGCCGTCGCGGTGGGCCCTGGTCTGCAGGTTGGCCACGTCCGAGCCGCCCGAGGGTTCGGTGATCGCAAGGCTCGAGCCCTTCCGGCCTGCCACCACATCCGCCAGCACCCGCTCGCGGATTTCTTCGGACGCCAGCTTCTGGATCGGGTCGATGGAAATGGTGCGCCCCACCAAGGCCGCCAGCACGCCGTTTGCGCCCGAGGCCCCCATCTCCTCCATCCATGCCTTGCGCATGAAGCAGTCATCGAAGCCGAGCCCGCCATACTGCTCGTCGATGCCGAACCCGAAGACGCCGAGCGACCCGGCCTTCTCATGCAGCTCCCAGGGAATGTCCCCCGCCTCGTCCCATTCGTCCGCATAGGGGCGCACTTCGGTATCCACAAAGCGGCGCACGGTGTCGCGGAACTGGCGGCGTTCTTCGGTATCATAGGCGTTGAGCAGCATCGGGGTCTCCCTTGGGCAGAGCAGGCAGGCAGCGCCAGTCAAAGCGGCGCGCGAATTGTTGATTAGGTTCTAGCGGAGTTTGAGGTGCGGCGCGACGAGATCGATGAAGCGGTCCACGATCTCCGTGCCTTCGGCGCGCGTGCGCGTGAAGCGTTCATGCAGGATCATGCCGCGCATGAACACCCGGCAGATCGCCCACAGGGTCTCCACGTCCCGGTCATCCAGCCCCGGCGACTGATAGACTTCCACCACGGCCTCGCCCATGCGCGCGTTCCACGCGATCAGGCTCTTCGCCGTGCGCTTACTCAGCGCCTTGTCGGTCCGCGCGGCGATCAATATCTCGACCAGCGCCCGGCCTTCCGGTGTGCGCACCAGCCGTTCCCACAGCCATTTGAGATGCGCCCGCACCTGCGCGTCCTTGTCGGCCAGCTTGCGCCACGGCATCCGCTCTAGCCGCGCCGCCGACATCACGCTGCGCGCCAGCAGCATGTCCAGCGTCGCGGCAATCAAATCTTCCTTGGAGGGAAAATGATGCGTCAGCGCCCCGCGCGACAGCCCGGCCCGCTCCTGGATGCGCGCCAGCGACGTATCCGCATAGCCCATCTCGTCCAGGCACGCGATCGCCGCCTCGCAGATGGCGCGCCGCGTCCGGTCGGCCTGCTGCGCCTTCGGGGCGGCGTCCGTATCGGTAAGAGCATGGGCCATAGGCGGCATCGTCAGGCTCCGGCGCGGGAGAGTGCGGGAAACATCGTTGACAGACCGATCAGTCGGTCGGTAGGACACTAGGCAACACGCGGCTTCGATGCAAGGCTGCGGCAGCGCAACAGGCAGGTGAGGGGCGCATGAGCGGCACATCATCCATCCGCATCGGCGGAGCAGGCGGCTTCTGGGGCGAGGCGCTGAGCGCGGCGCCGCAGCTCCTGCGCGGCGGCGAGCTTGATTATCTCGTCTTCGACTATCTGGCCGAGATCACCATGTCGATCATGGCCCGCGCCCGCGCCAAGGACCCGGCCCAGGGCTACGCGACCGATTTCGTGACCGGCGTCATGAAGCCCTGCCTTCCAGAGATCGCATCCCGCGACGTCAAGGTCATATCCAATGCAGGCGGCGTGAACCCGCGCGCCTGTGCCGATGCCGTGCGCGCCCTGATCGACAAGGCCGGCCTCGACCTCAAGGTCGCCGTCGTCGAAGGCGATGACCTGCTGGCTCGCGCGCAGGAGCTTGCTGATGCAGGCCACACCGAAATGTTCTCCAGCGCGGCCTTCCCGCCGGTCGACGCCGTCGCCAGCATCAACGCCTATCTCGGTGCGTTCCCCATAGCAGCGGCCCTCGCCAGGGGGGCTGACATCGTCATCACCGGCCGGGTAGTGGACAGCGCCGTGACCCTGGGTGCCTGCATCCATGAATTCGGCTGGCAGCGCGACCAGTTTGATCTGCTGGCCGCAGGTACGCTGGCCGGCCACATCATTGAATGCGGCCCCCAGGCCACCGGCGGCAATTTCACTGATTGGCGTGACGTGGCCGATGATCTGGAAACCATCGGCTACCCCATCGCTGAGATTAGCGCTGATGGCAGCTTCATCTGCACCAAGCCGCCGGAGACGGGCGGCAAGGTCTCCGTCGGCACTGTCTGTGAACAGATGGTCTATGAGATCGGCGACCCCCAGGCCTATGTGGTGCCGGATGTCGTGTGCGATTTCTCCGCCGTCGAAGTGACGCAAGAAGGCCCGGATCGGGTGAAGATGACTGGCGCGAAGGGCTATCCCGCGCCCGACACCTACAAGGTCTGCACCACCTATGCCGATGGCTGGCGCGGCGGGCTGATGATGGCTTTCATCGGTCTCGACGCCGCCGACAAAGCGCGCACCTACGCCGAAACTTCCCTGTCCCGCGCCCGCGCGCTGCTGCGCCAGGCCAATGCACCGGACTTCACCGAGACCAGCATCGAGATCATCGGCGACGATTCCCAATATGGCGCGGCGGGCACCAGTCCCACGTCCCGCGAAGTGGTGATGAAGCTTGCCGCCAAGCACCCGGACCCCAAGGGCATCGGCGCGCTCCTGAAAGAGGTAACGGGCCTTGCCCTTGCCACGCCTGCGGGCCTCACAAGCTTTTCGGGCGGCCGCCCCAAGCCGTCCCCCGTGGTGCGCCTGTTCTCCTTCCTGCTGCCGAAGGATCAGGTGACGATCAGCGTCGATGTGGATGGCGACGCCGCACCCCTGCCGCCGGAACAGCGCACGGCTTTCGATCCCGCAAGCCTCGACCGCCCGGCTGATCCTGAGCCCGCGACAGACGGCACCGTCGAGGTGCCGCTCATCAAACTCGCCTGGGCGCGCAGCGGCGACAAGGGCGACAAGGCCAATATCGGCGTCATCGCCCGCGACGCGGCCTATCTGCCCTATATCACCGCCGCCCTGACCGAAGACGCAGTGGCGCAGCGCTTTGCTCATTTCCTCGACACATCCTCGGGCGGGGGCAGGGTGGAGCGCTTCTGCCTGCCCGGCGCGCACGCCTTCAATTTCCTGCTGCATGACGCGCTTGGCGGCGGTGGCGTCGCGTCCCTGCGCGCCGACCCGCAGGCCAAGGCCTATGCGCAAATCCTGCTTGACCATCCCGTGTCCGTGCCCGCGGACCTGGCCGGGAGACTGTGATGCCCGTTTTCCAGACCAAGATCGATCCGTCCTCGGAGGACTTCGCCCGCAACCGGCAGGACATGCTGGGGCTGGTGGAGCAATTGCGCAGCTACGAGGCCCGCGCCGCCATGCTGTCGGAAAAGCGCAAGCCGCGCTTCCAGCAGCGCGGCCAGCTCACCCCGCGTGAGCGCCTTGCCCAGCTGCTCGACCCCGGCATGCCGTTCCAGGCCATCTACAACATGGCCAATTTCCAGGTCGATGACCCCAACCCGGAAACCTCCGTGCCGGGTGCCAACGTGATTGTCGGCATCGGCTTTGTCGGCGGCGTGCGCTGCATGGTTTTCGTGGATGACAGCGGCATCAGCGCCGGGGCCGCCACCGGCACCACCGTGGATGTCATGACCGGCTCCATGAAGATCGCCCTGCGCCAGAAGCTGCCTTTCATCCATCTGGTGGAGAGCGCTGGCGCCAATCTGCTGGAATACACCGTCGAGCTCTGGGCCCATGGCGGCGGCATGTTCCGCAACCTCGCGCTGCTCAGTGCGGCGGGCATCCCCACCTTCGTGATCCTGCATGGGCCCTCGACGGCGGGCGGCGCCTATCAGCCGGGCATGAGCGATTATGTGATCGGCATCAAGAAGAACGGCATGGCAGCCCTCGCCGGGGCTGCGCTCGTCAAGGCCGCCACCGGTGAAGTGGCAGACCCTGAGCAGCTCGGCGGCTCGGAGATGCATGCCAGCGTCACGGGCCTTGTGGAATATCTCGCCGAGGATGACGCCCACGGCATTTCCATCCTGCGCGACATCATCACCCGCCTCGACATCAACAGCCAGATTTCGGCCCAGCCGGACCGTGTCTTCGAGCCGCCGGTGCATTCGCCGGACGAGCTGGCCGGCGTCGTGCCGGTCAATTACCGCGAGCCCTATGATGTGCGCGAGGTGGTAACCCGCGTGGTGGACGGCTCCGACTTCGCCGAGTTCAAACCCCGCTTCGGCCCTGCCACAATCTGCATGCAGGCCCGCATCATGGGCCACGCCGTCGGCCTCATCGGCAATAACGGCCCCATTGATCCGGCGGGCGCCAACAAGGCGTCGCATTTCTTCCAGCTCTGCGATCAGGCGGAGATGCCCATCATCTTCCTCAACAACACCACCGGCTACATGGTGGGCACGGAATATGAGCAGGCGGGCATGATCAAGCACGGCTCGAAGATGATCCAGGCCGTCTCCAATGTCCGCGTGCCAAAGATCACACTCTATATCGGCGCGAGCTTCGGGGCGGGCAATTACGGCATGGCGGGCTATGCCTATGAGCCTGATTTCCTGTTCGCCTGGCCCAACGCCACCACCGGCGTCATGGGTGGCGAGCAGGCGGCGGGCACCATGATAGAGGTCGCCCGCGCCGGGGCCGCCCGCCGCGGCCAGGAGCTTGATGAAAGCGCACTGGCCGAGCAGCACGCCGCCATCGTGGAGCTGTTCGACCGTCAGTCCACGTCCTTTTACACCTCCGGCCGCTGCCTTGATCACGGCATCATAGACCCGCGCGACACGCGCAAGGTGCTTGGCTTCGCGCTCCAGACGATCTGGGAAGGCCGCAACAAGACCCTCCACCCCAACGCCTTCGGCGTGGCCCGGCATTAAAGAGGCAGACCCATGACGACTCTTCCTGACGTGACCGGTGTGGAGCTTGAGCTGGACAAGGGCTGGCTTACCATCTGGTTCGACCAGCCCGACACCCGCAATGCCCTGACCGATGATCTGGTGGACGGCATCACCCGCACCTTCAAGGCCGTGCGCGATGACCGTACCGTGCGCGGCATCACCCTGCGCGGCCGCCACGGCGTTTTCTGCGCGGGCGGCAATCTCAAGCAGTTCAAGGAAAGCTTCCAGGGCGGCGGCAGCCGCGACGACATCATCGAGATGTCGAAAGGGGCCGCGGAACTGTTCGACCTCATCAATGACGCGCCCCAGGTCGTCATAGCCATCATCGAGGGCGCGGCCATGGCCGGTGGCTTCGGCATGGCCTGCTGCGCCGATGTGGTGATCTGCGAAACGGGCGCGAAATTCGCGATGACGGAAACCGCCATCGGCATCTCGCCCGCCCAGATTGCCCCCTTCGTGATCCAGAAGCTCGGCTACGCGACAGGCCGCCGCCTGATGCTGACCGCCGCCCGCTTCGATGGGCGCGGGGCCCATGAACTCGGCTTTGCTGATTTCGTGGCCGACGATTTGGCCGGGCTGAATGCCGCCGAGCAGCAGATCCGTTCCCAGGTGCTCAAATGCGCGCCCGGGGCAATTGCCGACACCAAGTCGTTGATCCTCAGCCTGCCGGGCATGAGCCGCCCGCAGGTGGTACAGGCCGCGGCCGAAAACTTCGCAGGCCGCCTGCTTAGCGACGAGGGGCGGGAAGGGGTCGCCTCCTTCCTCGAAAAACGCAAGCCCGTCTGGGCCGAGTGAGGAAAGGGGGAGATCATGCGCTTTACCTCGATCCTTGTGGCCAATCGCGGCGAGATCGCCGTGCGTGTCATACGCACGGCAAAGGCACTCGGCTACCGCACTATCGCGGTTTATTCAGACGCTGATGCCGAGGCACCCCATGTGGCCATGGCAGACGAAGCCGTGTGCATCGGCCCCGCGCCGGTTGCCCAGTCCTATCTTGACCCGCAGAAAATTCTCGACGCCGCAGCGCGCACCGGGGCAGGGGCCATCCACCCGGGCTATGGCTTTCTCAGCGAGAATGCCGGCTTCGCCCGTGCCTGTGAGGCCGCGGGCCTTACCTTCATCGGCCCGCGCCCCGACGCTGTGGACATCATGGGCAACAAGGCCGAGGCTAAGCGGCGGATGATCGCCGCCGGTGTGCCCTGCGTGCCGGGCTATGAAGGCGAAGACCAGGCGGACGACACCTTCATCAAGGCAGCGTCGGAGATCGGCTTTCCCGTCATGGTCAAGGCAGTCGCAGGCGGCGGCGGGCGTGGTATGCGCCTTGTTGATGATACGGCCGATCTGCCCGAAGCCATCCGGCTCGCCCGGTCGGAGGCTGAGAACGCCTTCGGCTCCGGCGAACTGATCCTCGAAAAGGCGATCATGCGCCCGCGCCATGTGGAGGTGCAGGTCTTCGCTGACGAGGCAGGGAATACAATTCACCTGGGCGAGCGCGACTGCTCCGTTCAGCGCCGCCACCAGAAAGTCATCGAAGAGGCCCCGTGCCCGGTGATGACCGACGAATTGCGCGCGAAGATGGGCGCAGCCGCCGTGGATGCGGCAAAGGCGATTTCCTATCGCGGCGCGGGCACGGTCGAGTTTCTACTCGGGGCGGATGGCGAGTTCTATTTCCTCGAAATGAACACCCGCCTGCAGGTGGAACACCCGGTCACCGAACTCATCACCGGTCTCGATCTCGTGGCCCTTCAGATCAAGGTCGCGCAGGGCGAGCCACTGGGTCTTACCCAGGAAGACGTAACCCTGTCGGGCCACGCCATCGAAGTCCGTCTTTATGCGGAAGATGTCGCGGGCGGCTTTCTGCCCTCCACCGGAACCGTCGATCTGTGGCTGCCGCCGTCAGGTGACGGCGTGCGCGTCGATGCGGGCATTGCGACGGGGCTTGAGGTCTCACCCTTCTATGACCCGATGATCGCCAAGATCATGGCCCACGGCCCCACCCGCGACGTCGCCCGCCAGCGCCTCATCGAGGCCCTGCGCCGCACCGGCCTGTTCGGCCCGAAGACAAACTGCGATTTTCTCATCGATGCCCTGGGCCGCCCAGCCTTCGCGCAGGGCGAGGCCACGACGGCCTTCATCGATGAGACCTATACCGCCGATGATCTTGCCGATGCCGCGCCGTCGCCGGAGATCACAGCCGCCGCCGCTGCCATCTTCTACATGCTTGAAAGCAACGAGGCCCAGGCCCGCGCCTTCGCCGTCGATGACGAGCTGATGAACTGGAGCAGCACCGGCCGCCTGGCGACCGTCTATCGCTTCGGCACGCCGGAGGCGCCAGAAGACGTGACCGTCATCGCCGCCGGGCCGGATGCCTATCAGGTTGCCATCGGGGACGCGTCCCATGAGGTTGTCCTGCTGGATGCAGACCCGGCCCGCTGCCGCCTGAAGGTCGATGGCGTCACCCATGACGTGATCTTCGACGCGCCGGAAACCGGCGTGCTGCATATCAGCATGGCCGATCGCACCGGCCTGATGCGCAACCTCTATGCCTTTGCCGGGGCTGAGGACGACAGCGCCGGTGGCGGCCGCATTCTGGCCCCCATGCATGGCCTCATTCTGGAAGTGCATGTGCGCGAAGGGCAGGCGGTGACAAAGGGTGAGACCCTGGCCGTGCTCGAAGCCATGAAGATGCAGCATCAGATCCGCGCCGAAGCGGACGGCACCGTTACGTCCATCCGCTGCACCGCAGGCGCACAGGTGCCCGCCGGTGACGTGCTGGTGGAAATTGATGTAAGCACGGAAGAACAATAACGCGCCCGCGCGGGCTTGCCCCCAGGCACCGCGCAGCACTGCACAGGTGAGGACCACTTTATGTTTCAGCAGCCCCAGGATTTCCGGGACGAGAGCGACGCGCTCTACGGCCTGATCAAGGATTTGTCGGAGGACGAGCTGCGCGCGCCCACCCAGTTCAAGGGCTGGACGATCCGCGACGTGATCGGCCATCTCCACATCTGGAACGAGGCCGCCCACAAATCATTGACCGATGAGGCCGCCTTCAACGCTTTCTATGAGCGCGTCGGCAAGGCGGTTATCGGCGGCTCCCTGCGTGACTTTGAAAATGCGGAACTGGATGGCGTCAGCGGCACCGAGCTGCGCGACCGCTGGCATGGGTTCTATGGCCCCATGGCGGACGCCTTTCTTGAGGTGGACCCCAAGCAGCGCGTGCCCTGGGCCGGGCCGAGCATGAGCGCACGGTCCAGCATCACAGCCCGGCTGATGGAGACCTGGGCCCACGGCCAGGAGGTCTATGACAGCCTTGGCGTTGAGCGCGTGAACGCGGACCGGATCAAGAATATCGCCGTCCTCGGGGTCAACACCTTCGGCTGGACCCACATCACCAACAAATTGCCGGTGCCGGAAAAGGTGCCCTATGTGAAGCTCACGGCGCCGTCCGGCGAGATTTGGGAGTTCAACGATCCGGACCCGGATAACATGGTCGAAGGATCAGCGGAGGAGTTCTGCCAGGTCGTGACGCAGGTGCGCAACGTGGCCGACACCAGCCTGAAGACTACGGGCGACGTTGCCACCAAGTGGATGGCCATCGCCCAGTGCTTCGCCGGTCCGCCGGAGACACCCCCGGCCCCCGGCTCGCGGCATAAGGTGGTGAAGGCGGCCTGACGCCGCCTCCACCCTTTTTCATGACATTCAGGCCGCGGCTGCGGGCCTGCGGTTGCGCTTCTGCCGCCGCTGCCCGTTGCCGGGCTTGGCATCACGCTGCGCGCCGCCCTGCGCCTTGCCGGAGCGGGCCTTGTGGCCACGCGCCGGACGGCCCGCATTCTGGCTGCCGTCCTGTTTCTGGCCAGCGCCTTGCGGCTTGCGGCGACGGGGCTTGCGGGATGTGGGGCGCGGCTTTTCTTCCGCCACCTCATAGGAGGCCCGCTCTTCCGGCGCCACCACCGTGCGGCCCGAGGCTTCCGGTGTCTCCGCAACATCAATCTTGCGCTTGATCAGCCGCTCAATGTCGCGCAGCAGCCCGCGCTCGGTGTTGTCACACAGGGTCAGCGCCTCGCCGCTGCGCCCGGCGCGCGCCGTCCGGCCCACCCGGTGCACATAGGCTTCGGCTACATTCGGCAGCTCGTAATTCACCACATGCGACACGCCGTCCACGTCGATGCCGCGCGCGGCAATGTCGGTCGCCACCAGGACCGTTACCTTGCCGGAGCGGAAGCCGTTGAGGCTGCGCGTGCGCTGGTTCTGGCTCTTGTTGCCGTGGATGGCCGCAGCAGCAAACCCGAACATGTCCAGATGCTTGCACACCTTGTCGGCGCCGCGCTTCGTCCGGGTGAAGACGACCGCGCGCTCCACGCCGTCACGGGCGAGATAGTCCACCAGCACGTCCCGCTTGCTGCCGGCCGGGATCATCAGCACCTTCTGGTCGATCCGGTCGATGGGCTTGGAGTTCGGCGTCACCGTCACTTCCAGCGGCTTGAACAGGAAAGCCTGGGCCAGATCGCGCACCGTCTTCGGCATGGTGGCCGACAACAGCACCGTCTGCCGCTTCTTCGGCAGCTGCGCCATGATCTTCTTGATCTGCGGCATGAAGCCGAGATCAAACATCTGGTCGGCTTCGTCCAGCACCACGGTCTCGACAGCATCCAGCCGGGCGGCCTTGTTCTTCACCAGGTCAAGCAGGCGGCCCGGTGTGGCAACAACGATGTCATTGCCGTTGGCCAGCGCCTTGATCTGCGCGGGAATGCGCGCGCCGCCCACAACGACCGCAACGGACGGACGCGTGTGCTTGCCATAGACGCGGATGTTATCGGCAATCTGCGCTGCCAGTTCACGCGTCGGCGACAGGATCAGGGTCCGGCACGCCATGGGCTGCGCCGGACGCATGTGCTGCTGCAGGGTGTTGAGGATCGGCAGCACGAAGGCGGCGGTCTTACCGGTGCCCGTCTGTGCGATGCCCAGCACGTCGGTGCCCTGCATCATGGCGGGGATCACCTTGGCCTGAATGGGCGTAGGGGAGGTATAGCCCTCGGCCGAAACGGCACGAAGGATCGGCTCGGCAAGGCCGAGCGAGGAAAAATCAGTCACTCAAAGTCTTTCAAATGGGCGTCCGTGCCGGGCCGCGGTTCAGTGAGGCAGCCGGGGGGATGACGCTGAAGGTGGTTCGCGGAGGTGGCGCTGTTGGAGCCTCATGCCCCACGCGCTTCCGGGTCGTCTGGTTTGACCCTCATCTTCCGGCGGTGCCGGTCGCGAACGTCAAAGCCCGCACCCATGTGCAGACTTGAGGCGATGCATGACAGGCAATTGCGGCGAATGCAAGGCCCATCAGCGGGAGGCAGGTAATCATCCGTGCCCGGCAAGCCTGCCAACCGCCAGGCGCACCGCCGCCTCGGCGTCCTTGCGGGACAGGCCCTGATCCTGCCTCAGCCGCCGCCAGCCATTGAAGCTGGTAACCATTTCAAGCCCCGCGCACAGGGCTTTATCCTGCGTCACTGAAGCGGGAAGCAGCGCGTGCAGCCCATCCCGCTCAAGCTGCGCAAAGCGCTGATAATCTTCCATCAGGTAAGGCGACTGGTGCCGCCGCAGCCCGGCTGCGACCTTCACCGGCAGAATGTGCTCATAGACCCGGACCCGCCGGGAAATCATCTCGTCCAGCTTGCCGCGCCAGCTCCGCGCCGCATAGGGCTCCTCGAGGATCGGCATGATCTCCGCCTCGATCTGCGCCGCCATCTGCCGGTAAAGCCCCTCCACGTCATCGAAATGCCGGAACACCGTCCGGATACCGACATTTGCTTCCTCGGCGAGGGCCGCGGCGCTGGGGTTCATGTCCCCGGCGCGGATGAGGGCAAACATGGCCTCGACGATCCGCACCCTGCTGCGCGCACTCCGCTGCCGCCGCCCGTCTTGCGGGGCGTCGGTGCTGTCGGTCATCGTGTCAGTCTGCGTCATTGTCGCTTTCAATGGCAGTCAAGCAGGGCGGGCGGGTCCTGCCCGCCGCCTTGTCCGACGCTAGGTATCGGCACCCGGACTGTCAATAAAGTCGCTCACGCCGCCTCGGTCTCTTCTTCGCCGATGCCGAAGAAGATGGCATAGAGCGCAGGCACCACCACCAGCGTCAGCAGCGTCGCGAAGGACAGGCCGAACACCAGCACCACGGCCATCGCCTGGAAGAAGGCATCGAACATCAGCGGCAGCACGCCCAGCACCGTGGTGAGCGACCCCATCATCACCGGCCGCACGCGGCTGGCGGCACTGTCCACAACGGCATCCAGCCGCGCCTTGCCCTCGCGGATTTCAAGGTCCATCTGGTCCACCAGCACGATGGCGTTCTTGATGAGAAGACCGGACAGCGACAAAACGCCGAGAATGGCCATGAACTCCATGGCGCTGTTGGTGACCAGCAGGCCGACAACGACGCCGATAAAGGACAGCGGCACCGTAAGCCAGATCAGCGCCGGTTGCCGCAACGCGTTGAACAGCACGATGATGGTCAGCACCATCGCCGCAAAGCCGAGCGGAATGGTAGCGGCAAGGCTCTCATTGGCTTCCGCGCTGTCGCCCGCTTCACCTTCCCAGATCAGAGAATAGCCCGGCGGCAGGTCGATGGCTTCGATCTTCGGGCGGATGCGCGCAAGCGCTTCCGACGCAAGCTCGTCCGGCCCGGGGTCGGCCTGCGCCTTGATCGTCCATACCCGCTCCAGCCGCCGCACCCGCGCATTGCGCCAGTCGGTATCGAAGCCACTCACCACCTCAAGCAGCGGTACCGATTGCCCGGTGGCCTGGGAGGGGATCTGCACATTGCCGATGTCGGACACGCCTGCGCGTTCCGCCGCCGGGGCGCGCGACACGATGGGGATCAGCTCGTCCTGCTCCCTGTAATAGCCGATGGTGCGGCCCGAATAGTTGGAGCGCAGCGCATTGGCCAGGTCCTCGCGCGAGATGCCAAGCCGCCTTCCGCTGGTTTCGGAATAGACGGGCTCGATCACCGACACCTGCTGCCGCCAGTCATTCTTCACCGCCACCAGCCTGCCATCCTCGGACATGATGGTGGTGGCCTGGGTCGCAAGATCCCGCAGCACGTCAGGATCGGGGCCTGAGAACTGTGCCTCGATGAGCGAACCGCCGCCCGGCCCGAGCCGGAACCGCCGGACTTTTGTCTGCGCATCCGGGAAGGCCGAATCCGCATAGGACTGGATGCGGGGCATCAGGTCTTCAATGAGCGAGGAGTCAGTAACCCGAAGCAGCAATTGCCCATAGGCGGAATTGGGTGATTCCGGTCCATAGACCAGCATGTAGCGAAGTCCGCCCTGGCCCACATAGGTTGTCACGCTCTCGATCCCGTCCAAGGCCCCCACGGTATTGCCAAGCCTGGCCATGTCGGCATTGGTGCGGGAGATATCAGTGCCTTCGGGCAGCCAGTAATCCACAATGATCTGCGGTGTGGTGGACACGGGGAAAAACCCGGCCTTGGTGAACTGGAACCCCCAGATCGACAGACCGAACAGGGCAAAGGCGCCCGCCACCACGATCCAGCGCCGCCTCAGCGCCCGCCGCATGAAATCCTTGTACAGAACAAAAAACCGGCTTTCCGTCGCATCCTGCCGGTCACCGGCGTGGGTCTCTTTGAACATCCAGTCCGCCATCAGCGGCACCAGTGTGATTGCGAAGACCCAGCTGAACAGCAACGAAATCAGGATCACCCAGAACAAGTGGTTGGTGTATTCCGCCGTGTTGCCGGCGGCAAAGCCGATGGGGGCAAAGGCAATGATGCCGACAATGGTGCCGCCCAGAAGCGGCCACCACGTCCGCGTCACAATGTCCTTGGCGGTCTCAAGTTTGCGGCGGCCCTGCTGCACGCCCACCAGAATGCCCTCGGTCACCACGATGGCATTATCCACCAGCATGCCCAGCGCGATGATGAGCGCCCCCAGCGAAATGCGGTGCATCGGGATGCCCACCAGGTTCATGGTGGTCAGCGTCGCGGCGATGGTCACCAGCAGAACCGCGCCGATGATGAGAGCTGAGACCTTTCCCATGAAGATCAGCAGCGTCACCAGCACGATCACCAGTGCCATCACCACGTTGAGGGCGAAGTCCTGTACCGCGTCGTCGGTCACCTCGCCCTGATTGTAATATTCGTGGATATCGATGCCGATGGGCCGGTCGGTCATTTCCCGTGCCAGCGTCTCGCGTACACCGTCGGCAACCTTCACCACATTGGCCCCGCTCACATTGGCGATGCCCAGCCCAAGGGCCGGCTTACCGTTGTGCCGCAGGATGAAGCTCTGCGGGTCCTTGAGCTCCCGGCGAACGGTGGCGATGTCACGCAGGTAAACCACGCCCGTCGTACCGGAGCCGTCTGATGCAGCCGTTGATACAATCACATTTTCGATGGCGCTGACGGAATCCACATTGCCTGTCGGCAGGATCTGAATGCGGAGATCATCAACCCGCGCGCTGCCCGCTGACACGACGGAGTTCTGCTGTGCCAGATCGTTGAACACCTGGTCGATGGAAACCCCCAGCGCCGCCGCCCGGTCGCGCGCGATCTCCACATAGATCGCTTCTGACTGCACGCCGGTGATCACCACCTTGCCGACGTCATCCACCGTCAGCAGGCGTGTGCGCAGGCTTTTGACGTAGTCATGCAATTCGTCATCGTTGAAGCCTTCGCCGGTGACCAGATAGTAGATGCCGTAAACATCGCCGAAATCGTCATTCACCAGAGGCGTCGAGGCACCCGGCGGCAGGTCGCCGGTCGCATCCGTCACCTTGTTGCGCAGCTTCGTCCAGATGAGCTGAAGCGCGTCCTTGCTGGGAGAGAACTCGTACTTGATCTCAACGGTAATGCGCGACAGGCCGAAGCTCGAGACCGACCTGATCTCCTTGACCTCCTGCATCTCCTGGATCGCCGTCTCCAGCGGCTCGGTGACTTCGAGCGCCACTTCCTCCGGCGTCGCCCCGGGATACTGGGTGATGACGACCGCCTCACGGATGGTGAATTCCGGATCCTCGAAGCGCGGCATGTTGAGATAGGCCATCCACCCGCCGAACAGGAAGATGAGGATGGTGATGACGCTGATGAGGCGGTTCTTGACCGCAAACTCTGCCGGGTTCATGGCTGCCGCTCCTATTGCCCGTAGGGGCGGACCTTCATGCCCTCTGCCAGATAGGAAACGCCGGCCTCGACGATGATGTCGCCGGGTTCAAGCCCGCCGGTCACCGGGATGCCTTCCTCAAGCCACGGGCCGGTCTCGATGGCCTGCTGGCTCACCGTCATCGTGTCGGGATCAACTTTCCACACATAGAGCGTCTCGCCGCGCGGCAGCACCGCGGTGCGCGGAATGGGCATGTGGCTCTCCCCATCGCGGCCGTTGATTGCCAGGCTGGCCCGCAGCGTGCCCGTCATGCCTGGCAGGATGGTCAGCTCCTCCGGCGGCTCGAACGCGAAACTCACTTCGAAGGTCTGGGTGCGCGGGTCGGTCCGTGTGGATGTCGACACGATGGAGGCCGGGATCGGCGTGTCCGGTGCCGCGTCCAGGATCACCACGGTCTCGATCGGCTGGATCTGGTTGGAGTTGGCCACCAGCCGTGACGGGATCTGCACCACGGCTTCAGCAGCGCCGGTGGACTGGATTGTCACGATAGGTGTTTGCGGCGCGATGGTCTGGAACTGGTCCACATGCTTGGTGGCGATCACCCCGTCGAAGGGCGCGCGCATGGTGCTGTCCTCCAGCCGCTTGCGCGCATTGTCCAGCGCCGTCTTCGCAACGTCCCGGTCCTTCAGCCGCGTGTCATAGGTGCTGCGGGCAATCGTGCCCTTGTCGATGAGCTGGGCAGCGCGGTTGAACTGGGCCTGCGCGTTCCGGTACTGCGCTTCCGCCTGCGCCACGTCGTTCTCGAAACTGCGCTGTTCGAGCTGCGCAATCAGCTCGTCCTTCGCCACCTGCTGGCCTTCGGAGACGGGGAACACTTCAAGCACCCCGCCGACCTCAAAGGTCAGCTCCGCGCTCGACCGTGCCTTGATGACAGCGGGAAAATTCGTGGTCCGTGCGTTGAGCGTTTCCTCGACCTCGAACAGCTTGGCCGGGCGTGCCGGCGGCTCGGCCGGGGCCGCATCATCTTCGGCGCAGGCGGCAAGCCCCGATGAGAGGGCGACCGCAACGAGAAGACCCTTGGGGCCGTTTCGGGTGAGGGAGAGGAAACGGCGCAGGGTCATGCTCATCAATCCTGAGGTCCAGTTGAATCACCGCCTGATTAAAGCACGATCCGCCTCAATCCAAGACGTGCAATTCAGCCATGATCAAATGGCCGTCAGATGATTGTCGAAGGCCCCGCCGCTCTGTCCGGTTTCGTGGATGTCATTACTCTGCGCATCAATTTCCCGGACCGCGCCGGTGCCGGAGGTGAGGACGAACCGGCCCGGCATGCCCGCCGCCGCCACGCCGCAGCAATCCGCAAGCCGCACCGTCGTCGCATAGCGGCGTGTGACGGCGTCGAACAGCACCGCCATCCCGCCGCGCGGCGACGTGGCAGCCAGATAGTGCCCGGCCACGTCAAACGCGACGCTGCCGCAATAGCCCTTCATCCGCGCCAGTTCCGCGTCGGGCAGGGGCAGGGGCGTGAGGTAGGTGTCCCCGGGCCGCGCCAGCGCCACCAACTGCGGCTGCTCCATCCGCGCGCCCTCGAACTGCATCCCCACGGCCACCAGCCCGTCCGGTGCGATGGTGAGGTGGCGGATGCTGAGCTGGTGCCATTCAGGCGGCATGACCGCCTGCCCGGTGAGGCTGCCCGTCCGGCGGTCAATGAAGACGAGGCTCGGGGCCATGCTGTCGATGTTGAGCTTGAGCCGCGGCATGTCCGGATGGGTGGCGATGCCCCCGTTTGCGACCGCCAGTGTCACCCCGTCCGGCATCAGCCGCAGTTCATGCGGCCCGGTGCCGTGCGACGCAAATTCACCAAGGCGCGTGCCGTTATCCTTCAGGTCGTAGACGCCGATAACGCCGGTCTCCGCGTCGCCCGTCTCTGCGTCATAGTCATTCTCGGTCGTGTAAAGCAGCCGCCCGTCCGGCGAGAACGCCGCGTGCCCATAGAAGTGCCGGCCCGCCGCCGCACTGATCTCGGCAAGAGGCGCAAGATCATCGCCGGACAGGACATGGAGATACCGCCCCGGCCGCCGCGCGGCAGCCGCCAGCAGCCTGCCGTCAGCACTTGCCGCGATGGCGTGCGGCCGCCCCGGCATATCGGCCTGCGCCAGCACCCTGCCACGCGCGTCTATCAGTGCCAGCGCGAAGTCGCCCGTCTCCCGCCGCAACCCGCTGACGAAGCGGCGCGGCGCATCATCTGCTGCCAGCGCGCGCAGGGGCAGAAGCTGCGGTGCCAGCAGCACTGCACCTGCCGCCGCCAGAAAGTGCCGCCGGTCAGTCACCATCGAGCGAATTGAATCCCACGCTCAGCCCCAGCGCCTCCGCCAGCCGCGTGCCGACGATCTGCCGCAGGGCGCGCAACTGCGTGGCCAGGTGCGCCACCTTCTTGCGCTCTTCTGCGTCAGTCACAGCATCCGCCAGGGGCAGGGCAATGCTGTCTGCCGTCGCCCGCGTCTTGCTGAAGGCCTTCTCCATCAGCGGGGCAAGCGCCGTATCGGTCACGCTCTGGCCCGCCAGCGCTGCCAGGCCGGTTCCATCCGGACCCTGATAAAGCGCTTCAAGCGCTGCGAGATTGGTGCGGATCGTGTCTAGCGCGGCCTCCGGGGCGACACCCTCGACATGGCTGGGCCGGGCGTCCGCGGGTGTCTTGCCCAGTGCCGGTTCGATCTTCAGCGCCAGGATGCGGCTCAGCTCATCATGCAGGCTCTTGAACAGGGCCAGCGTCGCGTCCGCATGATCCTCGAAGGGCAGGGCTCCGGTGCCCGGCGTGGTGAAGGCTGCAAGATAGGGCGTGTTGCCGCCGGTCCACTCATCGCGGATGGCACTCGTCATCCGCGCCACATTCCCGGCAATCGCCTGCGCCAGGTCACAGCGCGGCGTCCCCGGTGCGGCACTGTCGTCACCGTTGAACAACGCGTCCAGCGCCGGCACGCCCTGAACGGCGAAGGACTGGCGCGCGACATCCATGCCGCCACCAGCTTCCTCAGCCTTGGCAAGCGCGGAGGACAGGGCGTCCGCCACCTTGCCGCGCGCCTGCGGCCAGAAATTGATCCGCAGGCTGCGCATCCCCAGTTCGGCGGGTCCGAACCGCAGATGCTCGGCCCCGGCCCAGCTGCGTCGGAACGCCGCCAGCGCCTGCCGGGCATCCGCCAGCGGCGCGTCTGCCGCGCAATAACTGTCCGTCACGGCAGCCAGTGCCGTCCCGGCCTCTGCCAGCGCGTCATAAGCGGGCAGGATGTGGCCCTCGGCCACGGCTGCATTGACCGAGGCATAATCCGCCGCGCGGGCAGGGGTGGCGAGGCACAGGAGCGCGGCGAGGCCCGTTGCAAAAACTGCCGCCAGTCCCTGCCGCCTAGAGTGAATTGATGAACGCAAGAAGCGCCTCCCTGTCCTCGGCGGGCATCGCCGCCACATTGTCGCGGGCGGCCTGTGCTTCGCCGCCATGCCACAGAATGGCTTCAAGCACATTCCGCGCCCGGCCGTCATGCAACAGCAATGTATGCCCGCTGACGGCCTCCGTCAGCCCGATGCCCCAGAGCGGCTGCGTGCGCCATTCCTGCCCGCTCGCGGCCCCCTCCGGCCGGTTGTCCGCCAGCCCCGGCCCCATGTCATGCAGCAGCATGTCCGAATAGGGCCAGATGAGCTGGAAGGACTGTTCCTCGCCGATGGCATCGCGCCGGGTCACGAATTTGGGCGTGTGGCAGCTGATGCATCCGCTCTCGTAGAACAGCTTCTTGCCTGCCAGCACCTGCGGGTCATCTACGTCGCGCCGGGCCGGCACGGCGAGATTGCGGCTGTAGAACACCACCCGCTCGAACATGTCGTCCGTCGCTTCGGTGACCGTGCCGTCGCGTGTGCCGCCATGGGGGGCGTCCCGGCAGCCGTCCTGTGCGCCTTCCCGGCAATCGCCGTAATGGGTGCGGAAGAGGGGAGTGGAAATGCCGATATCGCCATGGAACGCGGCAGCCGATTGCTGCGCAACGCTCGGCTCGCCCGCCTTCCAGCCGAACCGCCCGAGCTCAACCTCGCCGGTCTCGTGGTTGAAGGCCCAGTTGGGCTGGCCTGAAATCCCGTCACCGTCTTTGTCCTCCGGGTCCGCGCCAGCAAGAACGTCCTCGGCGCGAATGGCCTCGAGCAGCCCGAGCCCGATCATTGGCGACGCGACGCGCGGCGACAGCATCACGTCCGGATGCATCGGCCCGTATTTCAGATTGACCGCCTCATAGACCGGCCGCCGCAGCTTCACCTCGGTCCCGTCGCCCAGGGTGACGGTCTCTTCCTCATAGGTGACTTTCATGTCGCCTTCGGCGTCATGACCCTGGATCGAGAAATTCTGAAGCTGGCCGCCATAGGCCGGATCGGGAATGACGCTTGCGAGATAGGTCGCAAGCGCGGTCCGGTCGTCTTCCGTCTGCGGCGGAATGGAGAGGCGCAGGAACATGGAGACCGGCGTTTCCCCCGCCGCAGGCGGATGGCCACGCCCGTCCTTCAGATGGCAGCGCTGACACGAGCGCGCATTGAACAGGGGACCCAGCCCGTCGGACGATTGGGTGGAACTTGGCGACGACACCCAGATCTTCTTGAAGATGCCATTGCCGACCCGGAAATCGAGTTGCCGCTCGAAGGGCATGTTGGCGGATGGCTGGGAGAAGGCGTCCCTGTTCGGGTGCTTGAAGCTGGTGGCGGCGCCGCCCGGCCGCGTTTCGAACGGTTCGGGCGCGGAGAAATCCGTCGCAGGCGCCGTGACCCTGGCGACCCGGGCCGCCTCTCCGGCATCACGGGCGGCAACAGGCGTGACCGCCGCACCGAGAAACACTGCACAAACAGCAATGGCCCCGCCGGCAAGGGCAGGGCCACGCATCATCATTGTGCGGAAGAGGCGGCCAGCCGGAAGCTGAAAGACGAAACGCGTCCTGACACTCACCGGCTGGCCTTTCTTCTCACTGTCTTACTCGAACACCGCTTCGGGGGCATCGAGGCTGTCGGAGCCCTCAAAGGCGATCGGCTCAAGGCCGAGCACCGCAACGGCACCTTCGATGTCGCGGGTCTGCGCGGTCAGGCCGTCGATGGCGGCCTGGACCACGGCGTTGCCCGCCTCATTGCCTTCGCCGATCATCTGATCATAGGCCTCGCCATTGTCAGCGCGGTCTTTCAGCGCACCCATGGCTGCCATCGTTGCATCGAGGCTCGCCACCAGCGCCTTGTCGGCCTCGCCATTCTTGGCGGCCACGAGGTCGGACACCGACGCACCGTCAACCACCGACCCGTCAATGCGGGTGTAGCGGCCGCGATAGGCATTCACGATGCCCAGCGCGTCGTAATAATGGCTGTTGTGGGTGTTGTCGGCGAAGCAGTCATGCTCCTCCTCCGGATCATGCAACAGCAGGCCGAGCTGCATGCGCTCACCGGCAAGCTCGCCATAGGAGAGGCTGCCCATGCCGGTCAGGATGCGGGCCACACCGGCATCCGCGCCCTCGGCGGTAAGGTCGGCGCGCGCGTCGCCCTCAGGGCCCCAGGCTGAGGCCATCCACTCAAGGTCGTCCACGAGCAGGTGCGTGGCGGTCAGCAGATATTCGCCGCGGCGCGCGCAATTTCCATTGGTGCAGTCGTCACCCTTGGCGTAGTCCGTCCACGGACGGTCACCGGCACCCGGTCCGGTCCCGTTCAGGTCCTGACCCCAGAGCAGGAATTCGACCGCGTGATACCCCGTTGCCACATTGGCTTCCACGCCGCCCAGCTCGTGCAGCGTCTCCGCCAGCAGCGCTGCGTCGATGGTGGAGGCATCCACCGTCTCGCCGCTGAGGGTCAGCTCCGCATTGGCGATCACATTGGCCGCATAGGCCGCGTTGTCGCCGGAAGACGTGCCGTAGGACGCATCCACATAGTCGATGAGGCCTTCATCCAGCGGCCAGGCATTCACCTTGCCTTCCCAGTCATCCACGATCGGATTGCCGAAGCGATAGACTTCCGTCTGCATGTAGGGCACGCGGGAGGCGAGCCACGCCTCACGGGCAGCGGTCATCGTCTCGGCGGACGGATCGGCGACCAGCGCCTCGACAGCGGTCTCCAGCTGCTTGGCGAGCGTGACGGAATCCTCATAGCCCGCCTGGGCGATATCCGCGTAGGTGTCCAGCACGGCATCCTTGCCGGGTGCATCACCCTGCGCGGCATGGGCCATGGCCGGTGCCAGTGCAAACGCACTGGCTGCGATGGCGATCAAATGTGTCTTCATGAAATGTCTCCCGACTGTGCCTTAAGGGGCTGAAAAGGGAAGGGTGTAGGTGAGGAGAGCGCCAACCGTGTTGGAATCCGAATTGGACTCCTCGGTGTGCTTGTAGCCGATGTCCAGCGCCAGCCCGTTGTCGAAGGCGTAGCCGCCGGAGACCTGGAACTGGTTGTCATCCACGTCGCCGGCCCCGGCCGGGTCGATGGTGCGGATGGTGTCGGACACGGCGATGTTCCACGGCCCGTGCACGAGGGCCGCACCGAGGGTGATGTAATCTCGGTCCTCGGCGATGCCGCCGGCGTCGGACTGATGGACATACTCGACCACCGGTCCAAGCACCGTGTCCTCGCCGATCTCGAACTCACCATAGAGCGCCGCGGCGATGCCGAATTCGTCTTCCGGGTTGCCGGTGCCGCCTTCCTGGCTCTCAAAGCCCAGATGGTAGGCAAGGCCGGGCACCACGATGCCGAGATCACCGTCCAGCGCCACCGCGAAGGACGAGAAGTCTTCCGTGTTGCTGACACCGCCGGACGACTTCCGGTTGCGTGGCCGCTCGGTAATCAGGGATTCAGACAGGAAGCTGGTGTCGGCGAAGAAGGTGGAGGCAGTGATGGTGTGCAGCCCCGTCTCGTCATTGCCGAGGGTAACGCTGCCGCCCAGGCCGATCCGTTCGGTCAGCTCGTAGTCTTCGGCCAGATCCGTGCCATAGACGCCAGGGGCAATGTCCCATGCCACCCCGAAGGCCGGATTTATCTTGCCGCCGAACAGCGAAAAGCTGTCGGTCGCGTATTGCAGGAACAGGGTTTCGACGAACAGGCCCTCATCCTCGAAGAAGCGGTCGTCGCGCGGGTCCGGGTCCAGCACAGGCTCCAGCACAAGGCCTGCCTCGATGGAAAACTCCTCCGTGAACCGAACACTCACCGCAGGTTCGATCGTCGTGTAGAGGTCGTTCAGCTCCGCGTCCCGGTCATCGGAATCGTAGGTGTAATCGTTCTGGATCTCGATCGGGATCTCGCCCTTAATGCGCGGAAAGCTGTCTTCCGCAAGGGCGGGGGCTGTGAGGCAGGTTGTGGCCACGAGCGCGGTCATGGTCCTGGCGATGGCGGAAAGTTGTGGCAAGGCAAAGCCCCCATTGGTGTTTGTTGTTGGTCGCCGCCTCCGAAACGCGGAAGCAGTATGAAAAGTCCCCAGCCGGGTGCTGCTTCTAATATAAATGCGACTTATTTGCAATTGCGCTTTTCCGCCGCAGCCCCGGCAAATCCGTTGTTGAGAATTGGACGCAAACCATGGAAGATGCGGGGTTACAGGGGCACATTTTCAACATCGGTACGGCTGCGTAGCTGCCGCCCATAGGGCGCACATACTCAGGCAAAGCCATATGTCATCGATTGGAGTGCCACCCATTCCGGCGGCCAATTCTATTTTCCTGCGTGATCGTCTCCGGGCGGAGACCCGTCCGGCGCATGACGCGCTGGATACGCGCCTTGCCCATGTCGACGTTTCATCCGTGGACGGACTGGCAGTGTTCCTGCGCATGCAGGCGCGCGCCCTTGGCGTCCTGTCCGAATGCGATGCGGGAAACATCAGCAAGCTGATGATCGTGGATCTTGCGCACCGTGCCCGGACGGACCTTGCGGTGCTGGGCCATCAGGTGCCGCCCGTTGCTGTCCCGCCTGTTGATGCTGCCCGGCTTCACCCGGATGCCGTGGATTACGTGCTGGCCGGGTCCCGCCTCGGCAACGCGATGCTGAAGAAGCGCTGGCGCAGCAGCACGCAGCCGGACGTCCGGCACGCCGCGGCCTTCTTCACGGCGCCGGATTATCTGGATGTGTGGAAAACATTCTGCACCGGTGCGGGCAGGGGTGACGCCCGCCTGCCGGGCAATGAAACCATCGTGACGGACGCCCGCGCCGTCTTCGCCCTGTTCAGCCATTACGCCGCCGATGCGGCCGAAGAGAAAGTGCCTGCCCTTGCGTGACCCCGATCCCACTCTCGCCGGTGAACCGGTGGACCTCAGCAATTGTGACCGGGAACCGATCCACATTCTCGGCCACGTGCAGGATTTCGGCTGCCTGGTCGCGGTCTCCGCCGACTGGATCATCGCCCATGCCTCCACAAATTGTGCTGACAAGCTGGGCTTCGATGCGGAAGCGATGATCGGCGCGCCTTTCGGCGACATCTTCCCCAGCGGCCTCGCCCATGATCTGCGCACCCGCATGCAGACGCTCGCCAACCAGAATGCGTCAGCCCGCCTGTTCAGCTATCCGGTCTTCGGCGATGGCCGGCGCTTCGATGTGTCGATCCATGCGTCCGGCCACCTCACGGTGCTCGAGTTCGAGCCCCGCGCCGACGAACCCGGCGACAGGGACGACGCAGCTCAGGTGCAGGGCCTGATCGCCCGCGTGGCGCGCCACGACGAGATGGAAAGCATGGCGCGGGAAGCCGCCCGCGGCCTCAAGCTCCTTTGCGGCTTCGACCGGGTGATGGTCTACCGCTTCGAGGAAGACGACACGGGCACGGTGATCGCCGAAGCCGCGGGCCCCGGCATGGAGTCGTTCCTCGGCCTGCGCTATCCCGCGAGCGACATTCCCAAGCAGGCGCGCGCACTTTACTGCCGCAATATGCTCCGGCTCATCGCGGATGTGGACGGGGCCATCCATCCCATCATTCCCGACGTGATGCCCAATGGCGACCGGCTGGACCTGTCGCTGTCGGTCGCCCGCGCCGTGTCGCCCATCCACCTGGAATATCTGCGCAACATGGGGGTAGGGGCCTCCATGTCGGTCTCGATCCTGCGCCAGGGCAAGTTGTGGGGCCTGTTTGCCTGCCACCACAACACGCCGCGCTATATCGATTTTGAAAAGCGGAGCGCCGTGGAGCTGTTCGGCCAGCTGTTCAACTATGAGCTTGCCCAGCTCGAAATGAACGAGGAACTTCAGCAGGCGGACAAATCCCGGGCCCTGCATGACCGGCTGATGGTGAAGGTCTCCAGCGGCGTTGATCTCGCCACCACGCTGGACACCATCGGCGCGGACATCGAAGAGGTCATCGATTTCGACGGCATCTCGATCTATTCCAACGGCCATTATGTTGCCCAGGGCCCCGCGCCGACGGCAGAGGAGTTCGCAGGGCTTGCCCGCTTCCTCAACACCACCCAGGCCGGCCACATCTATTCCACTGACTGCATCTCCGCCCGCTATGCCAAGGGCGATGATTTCGTCGAGCGCGCCGCCGGTATGCTGGCGCTGCCCATCTCCCGCCAGCCGCGCGATTACATCGTGCTTTTCCGCCGCGAACTGGTGCAGACGGTGTCCTGGGCCGGCAATCCGGACAAGCCCGTCGAGATCGGCCCGCATGGCTCGCGCCTCACCCCGCGCAAGAGCTTTGAGGCCTGGCAGGAAGTGGTGCGCGGCCGCTGCGCGCCATGGACCCGCGCCGAGAGGCGTGCGGCTGATGCCCTGCGTGTGACCCTGCTCGAAGTGGTGCTCAAGATCGCCGACGAGACCAATGCGGTCCGCAAGCGGGCGCAGGAGCAGCAGGAACTGCTGATCGCCGAGCTCAACCACCGTGTGCGCAATATCCTCAATCTGATCCGCAGCATCGTCGCCCAGGGGCGCGGGTCCGGCGTGTCGATCGACGAATATTGCCGGGTGCTGGACAACCGGATCTATGCCCTGGCCCGCGCCCATGATCAGCTGACGGGCACCAAGTGGTCATGGGTGTCGCTGCGCTCCCTCATCGACAACGAAATCACCGCGTTCCTCATGGAGCGCGCCGCGCGCGTCTCCGTCGTCGGCGACGACGTGGACCTGTCGCCGTCCGCCTTCACCTGCCTGGCGCTGGTCGTGCATGAACTTGTCACGAACTCGGCCAAATATGGGGCGCTGAGCAATGAGACAGGGACCGTGGACATGGCCATTGCCCGCCGCCCCGATGGGCGCCTGTCCATCACCTGGCGCGAGAAGGGCGGGCCTGCGGTCAACGCGCCGACCCGGCGCGGCTTCGGCACCACCATCATCGAGCGGTCCGTGCCGTTCGAGCTCAAGGGTGAAGTGGATGTGCGGTTCAAGGTTACGGGCATGGAGGCCGATTTCGTGATCCCGGAAAGTTATGTGCGGGAAGGCGCGGCCACGTCCGCCGGCACGGTGGCGGCGGACGAGGAAGCCGCTGTCGATGTGCGTCTGGACGGCCCCGCGCTCGTGGTGGAAGACAATCTCATCATCGCGATGGATGCGTCCGACATGTTGGGCGATCTGGGTGCCGAGCCTGTGATCACCGCCAGCCGCGTCTCGGACGCGCTGCGGGAGCTGGACGCCCACGAGTTCACCTTCGCCCTGCTTGACGTGAATCTTGGCGAGGAGACGTCCGCCGCCGTCGCCCGGGCCTGTGCGGAGCGCGGCATCCTCACGCTCATGGCCACGGGCTACGGGGCCGAGGAGGCAGCGGTGGAAGACCTGCCCGACCTGCCAACCCTGCAGAAGCCCTATACCAGCGAGCATCTGAAATCGGCCATCGGCAAGGCGCAGAAGGCCGCCCGCGGCAAGTAGGCCCCTGAAGTGGGGATGGAAGCGCAGCTGAAGGCCAGCCGGGCTGACGTAAATGTGAGTGACTGAAGCGCGCTTCATCTTGCCCGCGTACGCCAAATGACCTATGGTCATTTCAATGCGACGCGCTGGCCGGAGAAAGGATTCGCTCCCCGGCCGAGCTGGAACGTGCCGGGTGCCCTTGTGGGGCAGCCCGTTTCGGGAGGGATCCGCCCCATGATCAATCTGACCATCAATGGTAAACCGGTGTCGCTGGATGTCGACCCGGAAATGCCAATCCTCTGGGTTGTCCGTGAAGAATTGCAGATGACCGGCACCAAGTTCGGCTGCGGCATCGCCGCCTGCGGAGCCTGCACGGTGCATCTGGACGGTGAACCCATCCGCGCCTGCTCGACGCCCATCGAGGCTGCCGAGGGAGCTGAGATCACCACCATCGAGGGCCTGTCTGATCCGGACGGCGCGCTGAGCAAGGTCCAGCAGGCCTGGATCGACGCCCAGGTGCCGCAATGCGGCTACTGCCAGTCGGGCCAGCTCATGTCCGCCGCAGCCTTGCTGCGCGATAACCCCAACCCGAGTGACGACGACATCGACGCTGCAATGTCAGGCAATATCTGCCGCTGCGGCACCTACACACGCATCCGCGCGGCCATCAAGGCCGCCGCGCGCGCCTGAACCGGGAGGGTCCTTCCATGAACAAGTGGTCCCGTCGCGCCTTTATCGGCGCTGGTGTGGCAGGCGGCGCAGCCCTGGTCGTGGGCGTTGCCATCCGGCCGGGCAATCCCGTCGACAGCCTGGCGAAGGACGCCGCCGTCGAGGGTGAGCAGCTGATCAATGCCTGGGTGAAGATCGGCGAAGACAATGTGGTGACGGCGATCACGCCGCACACCGAAATGGGGCAGGGCGCACTCTCCACCCTGGCCCAGATGCTGGCCGACGAAATGGACGCCGACTGGGACAAGGTCGAGGTCATGTCCGCCCCGGCCAATGGCGACTATGTCTCCTCCGAGATGGCCCGCCTGTTCGTCGCGCCCGATCTTGATGTCGGCGCCTGGCTTGAGCCCACCGTGGACGGGGTGTTCAAGAACCTGTCCTACATGATGGATCTCTATCTCACCGGCGGCAGCTTCTCGATCCGCTCCACCGGCCAGCGCGGCATGCGCGTGGCGGGTGCCGCAGCCCGGGAAATGCTGGTGGCCGCCGCCGCCGACGCGTGGGACGTCCCGGCAGGCGAGATCACCACCGAGAAGAGCCGTCTCTACCACAAGGCCAGCGGCAAGTCGGCGGACTATGCGGACTTCGCCGTCGCCGCTGCCGATCAGAGCCTGCCCGCCAAGCCGACCCTCAAGACGGTGGACGAGTTCAAGCTCATGGGCACCTCCGCCCAGCGCCTGGACATCCCCTCCAAGGTCAACGGCACCGCTCAATACGGCATCGACGCAACGGTGCCCGGCCAGAAGATGAAATATGCCGCCGTGCTGTCATCCCCGGTGCCCGGCGCGGTTGCCGACAGCATGGATGACGCCGAGGCCCGGTCCATGCGCGGCGTCGAGACCGTGCTCGACATGGGCAGTTTCATCGCCGTTGTGGCCGACAGCTACTGGCACGCCCAGCAGGCGGTGAACGCCGTCAGCGTCACCTATTCGCAGACGCCGACCGATGGCCTTGATCAGGCCGGCATGTTCGCGACCTTCGACAAGGCCCTGAATGATGCAGGCGCCAATGGCGGTGACACCCTGTTCGAGCAGGGCAATACGGGCCGCGCGCTGGAGAAGGCCTCGACCGTTATCGAGGCGGAGTACCAGGTGCCGTTCCTCGCCCATGCCTGCATGGAGCCGATGAACTGCACCGTGTGGATCCGCGACGGCAAGGCGGATTTCTGGCTCGGCACCCAGGCACCCCTGCGCTGCCGCACGGCCGCAGCCGATATTCTCGACATCGGCCTTGATGACATCACCATCCACATGCAGCAGATGGGCGGCGGCTTCGGGCGGCGTTCGGCCACCGACATGGTGGAGATGGCAGCCCGCGTGGCAAAGGAGGTGGGCGGCGGCCCGCTCAAGCTCATCTGGTCGCGCGAGGAAGACATCCAGAAGGCGGCCTACCGCAACGCCACCACCAGCCGCTTCCGCGGCGGGCTGGACGAGGCTGGCAAGCCGGTGGCCTGGGACAATGTGTTCCTCTTCCACAACGACCCGGCGGACGCGTCCTTCGTCTCCTATTACGACACCGGCAGCCAGCATATCCGTGCCCTGAGCGACGTGGACCTGCCGCTGCCGTTCTGGGCCTGGCGGTCGGTGGACCACTCCCAGCACGGCTTCTTCGTGGAGTCCTTCGTGGACGAGATGGCCCAGGCCGCCGGCAAGGACCCGGTGGAGTTCCGCCTGTCGATGCTCGGCAATTCGCCGAGGTTCGCCACCGTGCTGAAGAAGGCTGCCGCCATGGCGGACTGGGGCAGTGCCCAGCCCGCGGGCCATGGCCGCGGCGTGGCACTGGTGCGCTCCTTCAACACCATCGTCGCCATGGTGGCGGAAGTGGACATGACCAGGGGCGCTCCCCGCGTGCGCAAGGTCTTCTGCTGTGCTGATCCGGGCTATGCCATGAACCCGGACGGCTTCACCGCCCAGATGGAAGGCGGCATCATCTACGGTCTCACCGCCGCCCTGCACGGCGAGATCAGCATCCGCAACGGCGCCGTGGAACAGAGCAATTTCCACGACTACGAAATGGTGCGCATGGATGAGGCACCGGACATCGTGGTGGAGATCATCAACGGCAATCCGGAAGACATCGGCGGCGGCGGCGAGCCGGGCACACCGCCCATCGCCCCGGCGGTCGCCAACGCGATCTTCAATGCCACGGGCGTCCGCCCGCGCAAGCTGCCCCTGTCCGGCCAGTCTTTCTCCGTCTGACGGGGATCGGTCTGACGGGCTACGAGCCCAAAAATCATCCCGCCCGCCGTTAGCCGGCGCGGCGGGATGATGCGTTATGAGGGGCTGAGACTTAGTCCGCCGCCTGCGCCGGCATCCTTACCTGCACCCGCGTCGGCCGCTCGCCGCCCTGGCCATAAAGATTGACCTTGAGGCTGGAGATCGCGTGCACCAGCGCGTTGGGGGCGATCTTCTCGTGGCCAGTCCAGGTAATATTGGGGAAGCGGTCGAAAATACGCTCAAAGGCGAGCCGCAGCTGCATTTGCGCCACGCGGCTGCCGAGGCACTTATGCACCCCGTGGCCGAAGGCGATGTGCTTGTCCACATTGTCGCGCATCATGTCGAACCGGTCCGGGTCCGGGAAAACCTCGGGATCCCGGTTGCCCGCGCCATACCACAGCACCACCTTCTCGTCCTTGGCGATGCGCTGGCCGTTGAGCTCGGTGTCCTCCGCGGCCGTGCGCCGCATGTGCTTCACCGGCGAGATCATCCGCAGTGCTTCCTGCGACATGCGCGGGATCAGCGACGGATCGTCCAGCACCATCGCCCGCTGGTCAGGAAACTCCGTCATGAGGCGAATGGTGCCGGACAGCGAATTGCGCGACGTGTCATTGCCGGCGAAGACGATCAGCAGCCATGAGCCGTCGAGGAATTCCTGCGACAGCAATTCCCCATCAATCTTCGAATGCGCAATGATCGACAGAAGGTCCGGACGCGGATTATTGCGCCTGTCCGCCATCACCCGTTCCCCATAGGCGAACATGTCCTTCACCGCCGGGCCGAAACGGAAGGGGAAGGTGGGCTCAGACAGGAAGGTGCGCATCGGGTTGGTGGTGAACTGGGAGGCCAGCTCCAGATAGTGCATCCACTCCACGATCTTCGGCCGGTCTTCCTCTTCCACGCCGAGCATCTCGCACAGCGTGAACAGCGGCAGCTGGGTGGAGAAGAACTTCACGAAATCCACAACCGGGCCGTTGGCCTCCAGGTCGTCCAGCAGGCTGTCGATCTTGCGGCCCACCTTCTCGCGGATGCTCTCCACATAGGCGGGAATGAAAAAGTCCTTCTGCTGGATGCGCAGTTCCATGTGGTGCGGCGCATCCATGTTGATCAGCGAGTTAAGCGCCGCCGGCACCAGCTTCTCCGGCTTCCATTTTTCGCGCGGGCCGATCGCGATGTTGATGCTACCGCGCTGGGACGAGAACACGTCCGGCGCCAGTTCCACCTGCTTGATGTCGTCATAACGGCTGACGGACCAGAAGCCTGATGCCTCGCGCCCCATGGGCGACCACATCACCGGCGCCGTCTTGCGCATCTTCGCGTAGAACTCATAGGGCTGCCCGCCCGTCCACGCCGCCGGGTTCCACAGCTGGAACTCGTCCAGCATCGGATAAATCGCGTCGTTCACCGGCGTCTGCACGCCGCGATCAATCAGGATCTCATCGCTTACAAGGCGCATGTCTTTGCATCTTTGTCTGTTGCGCGGAAAGTGGCTGGGCGCCATCTGTCCGGGTGCGTGTGTCTCAAGCGTCTGGCTGAAAAAGCTAGCAACACACTCATCCCGCGGCCAGAGCGGGGCACGGATTTCACCACTAGGCAGCACCCGGCACGGAGGCGAAAAATGCCGAAAATCTCCATCCCCGACCTGCCGGCCTATAGCGGTTCCGGACCCATCACCCGCATTGCCGGCGAGCTTGGTGCGTATGAGGGGCGGGCGATTTCCGCAGCGTTCGGCATGGAAAAACTCGGGGCTGCCATCGAGACCCTGATGCCCGGCTCGGCTTCCTCCCACCGCCACTGGCATGAGCGGACGGACGAACTGGTGGTGGTGCTGGAAGGTGAAATTTTTCTTGTCGAAAATGAGGGTGAAACCCTGCTTCACCCCGGCGACATCGCCGTCTTCCCGGCGGGAATCGACAATGGGCACTGCCTGAAGAACAGATCCGACGCCCCGGCCCGCTTCCTGGTGATCGGCACCCGCGACCCCCAGGATCGCTGCATCTACCCCGATGCCGGGATTGTCATGGAGCCGGATGGGCGGCTGGTACGGACGGACGGGCGGCCGGCCGAGGGTGGCTCAAACTAGCGCGCACGCCTGACAGGGCGAGGTCTGTTGTCAGCTTGCAAGATGCGTCGCACACGAATAGTGTAATACTATAACAATAAATTATATGGTGGGCTGACGCCGCAGGGCGCGCCTATTGGATTTTACGGCAAGGATCAGCTCCCCATGACCCCCCAAGACCGTCTGCCCGTTACCGTGCTTTCCGGCTTCCTCGGGGCCGGCAAGACGACACTGATGAACCACATCCTCAACAACCGCGAAGGCAAGCGCGTCGCGGTGATCGTCAACGATATGAGCGAGGTGAACATCGACGCCGATCTCATCCGCGATGGTGGCGCGAATTTGAGCCGCACCGAAGAGTCCCTGGTCGAGATGACCAATGGCTGCATCTGCTGCACCCTGCGCGACGATCTCCTGCAGGAAGTGCGCAAGCTCGCCGAGGATGGCCGCTTTGATTATCTGCTGATCGAATCCACCGGCATTTCCGAACCCCTGCCGGTTGCCGCCACCTTCAATTTCCGCACCGAGGAAGGCGAAAGCCTCGAGGACGTCTCACGCCTCGACACCATGGTGACGGTCGTCGACACGGCAAACCTGCTCAACGACTACACCTCGACCGACTTCCTCAAGGACCGCGGCGAGGCGCTGGGCGATGAGGACACAAGGTCCTTGGTCAATTTGCTGGTCGATCAGATCGAGTTCGCCGATGTGGTCATTCTCAACAAGATCGACGCGGCAACACCGCAGCAGCTGGACGCCGCCCGCAAGATCATCCGCTCCCTGAACCCGGACGCGGAACTGATCGAAACCAGCATGTCGAACGTGCCGCTCGACCGGGTGCTGGATACCGGCCTGTTCGATCACGACAAGGCCGAGGAGCATCCGCTGTGGTTTAAGGAACTCTATGGCTTCGCCGACCACAACTCCGAAGCGGATGAATATGGCGTCACCAGCTTTGTCTACCGGACACGCCGCCCGTTCCATCCGGAGAAGTTCCACGCCTTCATCAATTCGCCCTGGCCGGGCGTCATCCGCGCCAAGGGCCACTTCTGGCTGGCGACCCGCCCGCAATGGGTGGGTGAACTGAGCCAGGCCGGCGCCCTCGTGCGCCACGAGGCCATGGGCTTCTGGTGGTCCAGCGTGCCGAAGGAGCGGTGGCCGGATCATCCGGAATGGCGCCGTCACCTGGCCGAGAAATGGGACCCGGTCTATGGCGACCGCCGCCAGGAAATCGTCTTCATCGGTACCGGCATGGATGAAGCCGCGCTGCGCCGCCGCCTCGATGCCTGCCTGGTGGGCGAGGAGGACGCACTGGCGATGCAGCTCGATGACTGGAAAACCCTCAACGACCCGTTCCCGCAATGGATCCCCGGAGAGGCGGCGTGAGCAGCCTGCTCGCCGAGATGGATGGCAGCATGGCCGAAGCACGCATGACAGGCGTGCGTGCCCCCATCATGAGCTCTCCTACCATTGCGACCTGCGACACGGCCGAGGGGCTCGCCGCCATCAATGGGGCGGATACGGAGCTTGTGATCTGGCAGCGGGCGCAGCCGGCCGCGCTGACGGCTTGGCTCGGGCAACTGGCTTCGTCGCAACTGCCGCATTTCCGCGTGCTGGCCCCCCTCGCTGACCTGCCGCGCGCGGTCATGGCGCAGGCTGACGAAAGCGGGATGCCGAATGACGGGGCGCGTGACCTGCTGCTGGCCGATATCACCCGCCTTGCCACGGCCTTTGCCGCCATCGCCGAGGTTGATCTCGTGGATGTGCGGCTGGAGCGGATCAGCCATGATGCCTGCTGGCGGTTCCACCGTGATTGCGTCGATGCGCGCCTGCTCACCACCTATCGCGGCCCGGCCACGGAATGGGTTCCGCCGCCTTACGCCGGTGACGCCCTGCGGGACCAGAAAGCCTATCAGGGCCCGTCCGAGCATCTCGGCATCCATGACGTTGCCGTCTTCAAGGGAAGCTGCGCCGGGCCGGGCAGGGGCATCGTCCACCGCTCTCCGCCCATCGCCGGTACCGGCCAGACACGGCTGCTGCTCGTCCTCAACAAGCAGTCCGCCGCATCGCCCAAACCCTGGACGCCGGTAGCTGCCAGCACCTAACCGGACAACGCCGCTAGACCAAGGCACTACACCGGGTTCAGTTCAGTCTTGAGGTCGGGGCACAAGGGTGCCGGCACCTCACTCCAGCGCGCCGAGCTCGCCGGCGGCATGGGCGGCTTTCACCGCTTCGATCTCGTCCAGTGTGCTCATCACGAACGGACCCTGGTGCACGAACGGTTCGCGCACCGGCGCGCCCTGAAGCATGGCCACCTGGGCCCCGGCAACGCTCTGTATACGGATCGGCAGCGCCTCATTGCCGCCATGCACGGCAAGTGCGGTGCCCTGGCGGATCAAAGTGCCGGTGTCCCCGGTGTGCACCTCGGCATCACCGCGCACCGCCAGCAGCCATGCGGCCTGCGACGCGGGCACATGGTGCGTAAACGAGCCGCCACCTGTTAGCCCGATGTCGAGAATGGTCATTGGCAGGGCCGGTGACACGGCCCCCTCTGTTCCGTTGCACGCACCCAGCACGACGCGGACGCGATACCCGTCACCCTCGATGACCGGCATCTGCCCCGCAGGCACGTGAAGGGAGGCCGGTGCGTCCGCCTTGCGGGCCGCGGGCAGGTTGACGAAGACCTGCAGCGCATGGATCCGCGCACCGGGAAGCGGCGTCTCGTCATGCACGGCCCCGCGCCCGGCCTTCAGCCAATAAAGGTCGCCCGGCGCAATGGTGAAGTCGTTGCCGAGGGAGTCGCGGTTGTGGAACAGCCCCTCACTGTCCTCGAACAGCACCGACACGGCAGACAGGCCCGCATGCGGGTGTGCGCCGAAAGTGGGCTCGGTCATCACGAAGTGGTCCACCATCACCAGCGGGTCCATCAGGCCGCCAAAACGGTCCTGCCGGAAGGTGAGGGCCTCAAAACCCTGGCCCATGCTCAGGGGCTGGCCCTTGACCGACATGGATATGCCCGGCCGGGCGGACGGGACGGGTGTCTGGCGGTGACTGGTCATGTTTGCCTCCATCTGATGTGAATGGAGATATCAGTGGAACGGAAACCGGGAGAAGTGGCGGAAACGGAAACTTTCGTTCTATAAATGGAACGAAATAGCGGGGCAGAGCCATGGATCTGAATGACTATTTCTACTTCGTCCACGTGGTGGAGAAGCGCGGATTTGCCCCTGCGGGCCGCGCGCTCGGCGTGCCGAAATCAAGGCTCAGCAGGCATATCCGGCAGCTGGAGGATCGCCTCGGTGCAAGGCTGATCCAGCGCACATCCCGCCGGTTCATCATCACCGATGCCGGAGACGCCTTCTATCGCCACGCGCGCGCAGCGCTTGACGAAGTTGCCGCGGCAGAGGCGGCGGTCCGGCGTCACGCCAACACCCTCTCCGGCACTGTGCGCCTGTCCTGCTCCGTCGGTGTGGCACAATTCGCCATAAGCCCGGCGCTGTCGCGGTTCATGGCCGCGAACCCGAAGGTGAAGATCGTCCAGCAGGTCACCAACCAGACGGTCGATCTTGTCGAAGCTGGCATCGACATGGCCATCCGGGGCCACGCGGACGCGCTTCCGCCGTCAAGCCTGATCCAGAGCCGCCTGGCACCGGTCGTCTGGCACCTGTTCGCGGGGCCCTCCTATCTCGACAGCGCCGGAACCCCCGCACGGCCGGAAGACCTTGAAACCCACACCGGCCTGAAACTCGGCTGGCGGCCGGAAACGGGCAATTGGTCGCTTCGGGGCCCAGGCGACACCCATGTCTCCATTCCCTTCACGCCCTTGCTGTGCAGCGACGACATGGTGACGCTGAAGCAATGCGCAGCCGACGGGCAGGGCATCGTCGCCTTGCCCGCCTATGTGTGCAGGGAGGAAGTAGCGCGAGGAAAACTGGTCCGTGTCCTGCCTGACTGGACCGCCGGCGACGCCCAGCTGAGCCTGCTGATGCCCTCAAGACGAGGCCTGCCCCCTGCCGTGAAAGCCCTGTCCGCCTTCCTCCGCGAGCGTGTGCCCGGGATTGTCGCGCAGGAGGGGGTATGAGGAGCGCTTGGCGGAGGGGGTGGGATTCGAACCCACGAGACGCTTGCACGCCTGCCGGTTTTCAAGACCGGTGCCTTCAACCACTCGGCCACCCCTCCGCGGGACCGGTCGGGCTCCTGTGAGAGGGGCCGTCCGTGCCGGGCGCACAGCTTTAGCTGCGTCGTGGCGCATACGCAACAATCCTCACGCGCGGAATCCTCGGGCCCTGGCGGTTTTTCAGCTGTGGCGGGGCAGTGGCGCGGGTACCGGCGCGTTAACGCTGCGGCGGGCGGGCGATTGTGCAGGGCGGCGGATGGGACGAAACTTCCCGCGATCTCTTGCCTTTTGGGCGGTCCTCATGCTTTGAACCTGTATGAAAAAGAAACAGCGGGGCAACGAATGTCCCGCGCCGCGGCCACGGCGTATTGCGTGGCGCACAAGGGGAGTTTCGGATGACCGAATACGATCTGGTCCAGACATGGATCCCGGCGACGATGATCGGGGGCCTGTTTGTGCTCATTATCCTGGACAGCCTGTGGCTTTCCTACCGCGACCGGCGCGCCGAGCGCCGCAACAGCAGCGGTGGCCCTGACAACACCGGCGGCGGCGGCGGTGGCGGCGGCGGCAATGGCCGCGAGACGGAAACCAAGTGGCATCTGGACAACAAGGCGGACTATGCCGCCCGCCAGTGGCACGAGGAAAACCGCGCCAAGCTGCGTAACCGGAACGGCACCGCGGCGCAGGCCGTGGGCGCCGCCCCGGCTTCCGCGACGGCCATGGGGGGCAGCACTGCCCCCCGTGACGCCGGCGGCTACTGGGGCCCGTGGCTCGTGCTCACCAGCCTCATCCTCGGCGCGGGCATCGCCTTTTATGCCCTGTTCCCGCTTCTCGGCGATTGACACCCGGCCCGCCGCGCCTGCGCGCGGCCCGGCTGAACTATTGCCTATCCGAAGATAGGCAGCTCCGGTAGCCTGTCCGACAGGGGCAGGGCGAGGATGGCTTCCGCCAGCTCCTCAGCCGACGCCACACCCCCGAACTCCATCAGATCAACCGCCTTGCGGACCACATCCGGCGGCAGCAGCGGCGCCTCCGGGTCGCCCTTGGCATGGCTGCGCTCGGCCCGGTGCACGGCCCCGTCCGTCAGCGTCACTTCCACAGCGCTGCCCCAGTCAGCCGGATAGGCGGAGGCGTAGGGATCAACCACCGCGATCTCGATGCCGCTGGCCAGCCGCTGCGCCTTCACCCGCGCTTCATCCGAGAAGGACGCCAGCGTCACCTCACCATTCTCCAGCGCCGTCGCCACGCAATGCTGCAGCGAGAACTTGGCTTCGTACTCGCTGGTGGCATGGGCCCGGTCGCACACATCCTCCGCCGCCTGATAGGTCTCCACCTTCACCGCATGGATCTCGTCCGGGCTCATATGCTTGAGCGTCGCCGACAGGTCCAGCGCCGCGTCGATCGCCGGGTGAGTGTGGCGGCAGGAGGGCCAGGGCTTCATGGAGGTCAGCGCCAGCTGCCACGGCCCCTCGGGACCGGACATCACAAGCTCCGCATTCCCATCCGGGCAGGCGGCGGCGAAGAAGCCCTTGTCCCCTTCAAGAATGCGCGGCGGCCCGGTAAAGCCGAGCGCTGCCAGGTCCGCCGCCTGCACGCCTGCCTGCGCCGCATGTCCCGCATGCAGATGCTTGGTCATCGCGCCCGTCTCGAGAAATTCCCACAGGCCGGCTGACTGGCTGCCCGCATTGCCCAGCGCGTGCACACTCTGGTCCTCGTCGAGCCCCAGCAGCGTTGCCGCCGCCATGGCCGAGCCATAAGGACCGCAGGTCGCCGTGTTGTGCCAGATGCGGTAATGGGCGGGCCCCACGCCCATGCCCACCCGCGTCGTCACCTCGAAGCCTTCCAGCACCGCGCGCAGAAACTCAGCTCCGCTGGCACCGGTACGCAGGGCCATCGCCCACGCCGCCGGCACCACCACGCAGCCCGGATGCACCACCGAGGCGCGATGCAGATCGTCTGTCTCAAGAATATGCGTGAGCCCGCCCATCAGGAAGGCGCGGGCCCCGGTCTCAGCGGGGCTTGCGGGCGCCAGCGGCCCGTTGCCCGCCCAGCGCAGCAAAAGCCGCCCGGCCTCGCTGTTGCGCCCGCCCAGCGTATTCGCCACCGCATCAAGGACGAACAGCGCCGCCAGCGCCAGATCGTCACCGGACGATGCCTTGGCGCGGGCATGGGTCACCAGGCGGCGGGTAAGGGAGGGCGCCGCGTCGGCAGCATGGGCTTTGGGAGAAGTCATGAAATCGTAAACGCCTCGTTTACCTTCGTGAAGGTATTCTAATGAATGAGGGTGAGACGCGCGCTGACAGCCTTGGCGGCACGCGCCCCTGACGGTTCGGGGTCAGTTCAGGTGGGGATAATGAAGCCATGATCCACATGATGTCACGCACGGGCGCGAAGTCCGTTCTGCGCGCCGGCGCACTGCCGGTCGTGCTGTCCGCGGTTCTGGCGCTTGCAGGCTGCGCCGAGACACAGCTCGCAGGCGCCGTCCTAAAGGATGTGAGCCGCAGCGAAACGCCCACCGGGGCAGGCGGTTACTGGAAGGTCGGCACGCCCTACAAGATCGCCGGTGAGTGGTATTACCCGAAGGACGATCCGAACTACGACAATGTGGGCATCGCGTCGTGGTACGGCCCCAACTTCCACAAGAAGAAGACCGCCAATGGCGAGATCTTCGACATGTACAAGGTCTCCGCCGCGCACCCGACGCTCCCCATGCCGGTGATCGCGCGCGTGACCAATCTCGAAAACGGCCGCTCCCTTATCGTCCGCGTCAATGACCGCGGGCCTTTCGCCCATGATCGCGAGATCGACATGTCGATGCGCGCGGCAGAGCTTCTCGGCTTCAAGGAGCAAGGCACGACCAAGGTGCGCGTGCAGTATTTGTCCCGCGCCGCCGACTGGAAGGGCGAGCAGGGTCTGCAGACGGCCCAGGCGCAGCCCCAGTCCCAGCCTCAGGCGACCCAGCCCGCCGCCCGCCAGGTTGCCGCGGCCTCTGCCGCATCCATGCAGCCCATCCGCGACGACCAGCCGAAGGATAATGACGACAGCGGCATCGCCACGGCAGGCCTGCCGCCATTACCCTCCATGCCCATGGATGTGTCGCTGCTCGCAGGCGCGGGCAGCGCCGCCGCCTCTGTGCCCTCCGCCATCACGGCCCCCCAGGCCGCGCCCGCAAGCCAGCCGCCGGTTTCGGAAACGCCGACTCGCGCCATGGCACCGGTGACGGATAATTTCTTCGTCCAGGCCGGCTCCTTCCGCAGTGCCAGCAATGCCAACAGCCTCGCTACCCAGCTCAAGGATCTGGGGCCCGTCGAGGTGAAGGAGACGGTCGTCAATGGCACACCCTGGTACCGCGTCCGCGTGGGGCCTGTGGATAACGCACCCGGTGCGGACAGCCTGCTCGAATCAGTCATCTCAAGAGGCCAGGACGGTGCCCGCGTCGTCGTGAACTGACGTTCCACCGTCCCATCAGTGCCTTGCCGCCATTGCCTCAGCCATCGCAGCAGGCGCGCAATCCGGCGGAACAGGGGCCTGCCGCCGCCAAGAATTCCCGCGGGCCCTCTGGTCCCGGGGCCCAAGACGCGGTAATCCAACAGGCGTCCATGGCCGGGTGCGGCACGCCATGCACCGCATGGGGAATGCACTCTCCGGCCAGACACTAAGTCCTGCGTGCCCGCTACGTGTCCCCGCGTACCCGCTACAGCCAATCCGGATGGAGCAGCCGTTTCATGACCGCCCGCCTGACCCTCCTGTCGTCCTTCCTCATCCTTCTGGCCGTGCTGGCCGCGGCCCCGGCCCGCGCCATTGAAAGCCCGGCTGAATACATCTCGCTGATGGATTACGACACCGGCGAGATCATCTACGAGAAGAACGGCACGGAGCTGATGGCCCCGGCCTCCATGTCCAAGCTGATGACCATGGTCATGCTGTTCGACGCGATCCGCGACGGCCGGGTGACGCTGGAAGACGAATTCGTCATCTCCGAAAATGCCTGGCGCAAGGGCGGTGCCGCATCGGGTTCCTCCACCATGTTCGCCGAGCTCGGCAGCCGCGTGCCGGTGAAGGACCTCATCTACGGCGTCATCGTCCAGTCCGGCAACGATGCCTGCATCGCCATCGCCGAAGCGCTGGAAGGGTCTGAAGCTGCCTTCGCCGAGAAGATGACTGAACGCGCGCGCGAAATCGGCCTGGCGAAATCCACTTTCCGCAACGCGACGGGCTGGCCCGATGAAGGCCATCTGATGACCGCCAACGAGCTGGCGAAGCTCGCGCGCTACATCATCGACACCTATCCGGAATTCTACGAGATCTACGCGGTCCGCGATTTCGAGTGGAACGGCATCTCCCAGTCCAACCGCAATCCGCTGCTCTACATGAACATGGGCGCCGACGGCCTGAAGACCGGCCACACCTCGGTGTCCGGCTACGGCCTCACCGCGTCCGCCACGCGTAATGACCGCCGCCTGATCCTGGTGGTGAACGGCCTGGACTCCGAAAAGGCCCGCGCCAATGAGACCCAGCGCCTGATGGACTGGGCCTTCCGCGAGTTCCGCAAATATGACCTGCTGGAAGCCGGTCAGGAACTCGAGCGCGCGCCTGTCTGGCACGGCACCAGCCGCACCGTGCCGCTGGTGATCCCCGAGGCGCTGGCACTCACCATGTCGCGCGACGCACGCAAAAACCTCGACCTCAAGGTCCGTTATGACAGCCCTGTGCAGGCTCCCATCGAACAGGGGCAGGTGATCGGCAAGTTGCAGGTCTCCGCGCCCGGCATGCCCACGCGCACCTACGACCTTCAGGCTGGCGAAAGCGTCGATGAGCTTGGATTGTTCGGCAAGGCCATGAGCGCCCTGGCGGCGCTCATCTCCGGCTGATCCCCGCCGCCATGGGGCAGGGACGCTTCATCAGCTTTGAAGGCGGGGAGGGCGCGGGCAAGACCACGCAGATCCGCCGGCTGGTGGCGGCGCTGGAAGAGCGCGGTATCGAAACCATCGCAACGCGGGAGCCCGGCGGCACCCAGGGGGCCGAGGAAATCCGCGCGCTGCTGGTGCGCGGCAGCGCTGATCGCTGGTCACCGCTCACCGAGGCCCTGCTGCACAACGCCGCCCGTTCCGATCATCTCGACCGTGTCATCCGCCCCGCACTCGATCGCGCCGCATGGGTGGTGACGGACCGCTTTGCCGATTCAACCCGTGCCTATCAGGGCCATGCCCTTGGGCTGGGCGATGAGGCCATCGGCACCCTCGAGGGCCTGACGGTCAGCTTCACGCGCCCGGACATCACCTTCATCCTTGATCTGCCGGTGGAAGAGGGCCTGGCCCGCGCCCGCGCCCGTGAGGCGGACGCCCAGGCGGGCGAGGACCGCTATGAGGGCTTGGACGTGACCTTCCACGAAAAGCTGCGTCAGGGCTTTCTCGCCATAGCCCGGGCCGAGCCGGAGCGCTGCATGGTGGTGGACGCGCGCGACCCCGCCGATGCCGTATCGGAAATTATCTGGCAGGAAGTCGCCCGCCGCTTTCCGGAGGTGACCGGCTGATGGCGCGCACGCCCGAACCCGTGGACATTCCCGAACCGGACAGCCTTGAAGGCTTTCCCCATCCGCGCGAGACCGAAATTCTCTATGGTCATCAGCAGGCGGAGGATGCGCTGCGCCAGGCCTTCATGGCGGGCCGCCTGCACCATGCCTGGCTGGTGACGGGTCCTATCGGTATCGGCAAGGCCACGCTGGCCTATCGCTTTGCCCGCTTCCTGCTCAAATATGGCGACCCGCGCGGGGCGGAGGCCACCGGTGTGTCCACCCTGCATGTGCCGCCCGAGGACCCCGTCTTCCGACGCATCGCCGCGCGGGGCCACGCCAATGTGCTGACCCTGCGCAAGCCTTGGGACGACCGGGCCAAGAAGTTCAAGACAGTGCTGACCGTGGACGAGGTGCGCCGCACCAGCGCCTTTTTCGGCATGAAGGCGGGCGAGGGCGGCTGGCGCATCTGCATCGTCGATACGGCGGATGACATGAACGCCAACGCCGCCAACGCCCTGCTGAAGGTGCTGGAGGAACCGCCAGCGCAGACTGTCTTTATGGTGCTGGCCAACCATCCCGGCCGCCTGCTGCCCACCATCCGCTCGCGCTGCCGCCAGCTGCCGCTGACGCCCCTAAGCCACGACCAGCTACTCTCCGCCGTGCACGGGCATCTGGGTGACATGGCCGATGGCGACATGGAGGCCATTGCCCGGCTGGCCCAGGGCAGCGTCGGCCGCGCCCTGCTGCTGGCGGGCGGCGGCGGGCTGGAACTCTACCGCGAACTGTTTACCGTCATGTCCAGCCTGCCGCGGCCGGACGTGCCCGCCATCCATGCCCTGGCCGACAAGCTGGCCCGGCGCGGCGCGGACCAGTCCTATGCCATGTTCCGTGAGCTCTTGTCGGACTGGCTGGTGCGCATGGTGCGCCAGGCCGCCGGTGGCCCGGCCATGACCGATGAAGTGATCGCCGGGGAGGCCGATGTGATGAACCGCCTCGCCGCCGGGGCGCCGCTTGATCGCTGGGTAGAGGTATGGGAAAACACCGCGCGCAATGCCGAGCGGGCGGACGCGCTGAATCTCGACCGAAAACAAGTGATCCTCGGCACGTTTGCAGCCCTCGAGACTGCGGCGCGCGGATAGGTCACGCTGCTATTTGCCGGACCAGACCCCATGCCGGGCGACAAGACCTTCTACATCACCACCGCCATTTCCTACCCCAATGGCGCCCCCCATATCGGCCATGCCTATGAAGCGTTGAGCACGGATGTTCTCGCGCGCTTCAAGCGGCTGGACGGCTATGACGTGTTCTTCCTGACCGGCACCGACGAGCACGGCCAGAAGATGGTGGAGACCGCCGAGAAGGAAGGCATCACCCCCGCTGAACTGGCCGACCGCAACACGCCCATGTTCAAGAACCTGGCGGCAGCGCTTGGGTGTTCGAATGATGATTTCATCACCACCCGCGAAGAGCGCCACGTCAAGGCATCGCAGGAAATCTGGCGCCGCCTTGCCGCCAAGGGCGACATCTATCTGGGCAAGTATGAAGGCTGGTACTCGGTGCGCGACGAGGCGTTTTATACCGAGACCGAACTCACCGAAGGCCCCAATGGCGAGAAGCTGGCCCCCACCGGCACCGAGGTGAAGTGGATGGAGGAGGAGAGCTATTTCTTCAAGCTTTCCGCCTATCAGGACAAGCTGATGGAGCTGTATGAAAGCCAGCCCGGCTTCGTGCAGCCAGATGCCCGCCGCAACGAGATCATGTCTTTCGTGAAAGGCGGCCTCAAGGACCTGTCCGTCTCCCGCAAGACGCTGAAATGGGGCGTGCCGGTGCCCGGCGACGACGACCACGTGATGTATGTGTGGATCGACGCGCTGACCAACTACATCACCGGCGTTGGTTTTCCGGATACGGACGAAGAGGCCTTCACCAAATACTGGCCAGCGGATTTGCACATCATCGGCAAGGACATCCTGCGCTTCCACACGGTCTACTGGCCGGCCTTCCTGATGTCGGCGGATGTGCCGCTGCCCAAGCGCGTCTTCGCGCACGGCTTTCTCTATAACCGCGGCGAGAAGATGTCGAAGTCCCTCGGCAACGTGCTCGATCCCTTCGAGATGATCGACAAATACGGGCTGGACCCGTTCCGCTATTTCTTCTGCCGCGAAGTGCCCTATGGCCAGGACGGCAGCTACGGCCATGAGGCGATGGTCAACCGCATCAATGCGGACCTCGCCAATGACCTTGGCAATCTCGCCCAGCGGTCCCTGTCGATGATCGCCAAGAACTGTGACGGCAAGGTGCCCCAGCCGGGCGCACTGACCGACGACGACACCGCCATGCTGGCAGCCGTCGACGGCCTGCTGGAGCCTGCCCGCGCTGCCATGGACGAGCAGGCGATCCACACCTATGCAGGGGACGTCTGGAAGGTGGTGGCCGAGGCCAACCGCTATTTTGCCGGCCAGGAACCCTGGGCGCTGAAGAAGACAGACCCCGAGCGCATGGGCACCGTGCTCTATGTGACGGCCGAGATCATCCGCCAGATCGCGATCCTGGCGTCCCCAATCATGCCAACGTCCTGCGCCAGGCTGCTGGACCTTGTTGTGATCCCCGAAGCAGACCGCACCTTCGCAGCGCTGGGCGAGGGGGGCCGCCTCACGCCGGGCACGGAACTTCCCAAGCCCGAAGGCGTTTTCCCCCGTTACGTGGAAGAAGAGAAAGCCGAGTAACCGTCCCATGCTTGTCGACAGCCATTGCCATCTCGATTATCCGGGCCTCGTCGAGGACATCGACGCCGTGGTCGCCCGCGCGGGCGAGGCGGGCATTGGCCGTATGCTGACCATCTGCGTCAAGCTGTCGGAGTTCGACCGCGTGCATGACGTGGCCAAACGCTTCGACAATGTGTGGTGCACTGTCGGCGTCCACCCGCATGAGGCCGACAGCGAAACCGGCGTCACCGCCGCGCGCATCATCGACGCGACGAACTCACCGGACGTGGTCGGCATCGGCGAGACGGGGCTCGATTATTTCTACGACAATGCCCCGCGCGATGAGCAGAAGACCTGCTTCCTTGCCCATATCGAAGCCGCGCGCGAGACCCAGCTGCCGCTGATCATCCACGCCCGCGAGGCGGATGAGGATATGGCGGAGATCCTGGAAGCCGAACACGCTAAGGGCGCGTTCCCCTTCCTGCTGCATTGCTTCTCGTCCGGCCCCGAATTGGCCCGGCGCGCGGTGGCCATCGGCGGCTATGTCTCATTGTCCGGCATCATCACCTTCAAGAAGGCCGATGACATCCGCGAGACCGTGAAGCAGCTGCCGCTAGAGCGCCTGCTGGTCGAGACAGACGCGCCCTATCTCGCGCCCGTGCCCCATCGCGGAAAGACCAATGAGCCCGCCTTCACGGCGCACACGGCAGCCAAGCTGGCGGAAATCAAGGGCGTGACGCCGGAGGAGATCGAAGAGATCACCACCGCCAATTTCCACCGCCTGTTCACCAAGGTGCCGCCCCTTTAGGGCCGCCCCCACAAGGCAGCCTGTTCCCGCCACACTTGTCTTTGGTTGATCCAGGGCCAAGACTGGCACGCCGCATTTCTCGCGGCGAGCGACAGAGGGGACATCCATGGCATTTCATTCAATGACAGCAGCGCTGGTTCTGGCCGCAGGCCTCGGGCTGGCCGGTGCCGCCCAGGCAGCTGCCACCGATGTGGATATCATCGGCGGCGCGGGCGATACCATCGGCCGCGCCAGCCTCACCCCGGCACCCACCGGCATCCTGATCCGCATCGAGATCAGCCCCGGCGGCCTTACCCCCGGCTGGCACGGCATGCACCTGCACAGCGTCGGTGACTGCTCCGACGTGGGGACCTTCAAGAAATCCAAGGGCCACATCAATTTCGACGACAACGCCCACGGCCTGCTCAACGATGAAGGCCCGGACAATGCGGACCTTCCCAACATCCACGCCGATGAGACCGGCGCGGCGCACGCCGAAGTGTTCACCCATCTGGTGAAGATGGACGGCGAGCGTGGCCTGCTGGACGCGGACGGCTCGGCCCTGGTGATCCA